>CALJUA010000144.1 GCA_937975715.1 uncultured Candidatus Planktophila sp. | reverse complement strand
GTTCTGTTAAAGATCGTGGCGCTGCAGCTCATGCGCAATGGAATATAAAGTTTGAGGAGTGGAAATCAGCTCATGCAGATAAGGCGGCTCTTCTCGAGCGTCTAGTAAAGCGCGAGCTCCCAGCTGGTTGGGATGCGCAGCTTCCAGAGTTCGAAGTGGGTAAAGATATAGCTACCCGTGCAGCTTCTGGTCATGTCATCAATGCAATTGCAAAGGCGCTTCCAGAATTCTGGGGCGGTTCTGCTGACCTGGCTGAATCTAATAACACCACAATCGAAGGTGGAAAGTCATTCCTTCCTGCATCGAGCGCAATGAAAGATGCAGATCCATACGGTCGCATTATTCACTTCGGAATTCGCGAGCATGCAATGGGCTCTATTCTCAATGGAATCACATTGCACGGCCTCACTCGTACATTCGGCGGAACCTTTGCGGTCTTTAGCGATTACATGCGTCCGACTGCACGCCTTGCTGCGTTGATGGATATTCCTACAACATTTGTCTGGACTCACGATTCAATCGGACTTGGCGAAGATGGACCAACTCATCAGCCAATCGAGCACCTTGCCGCGATGCGCGCTATCCCTAACTTTGCAGTCATCCGCCCAGCAGATGGCAACGAAGTCCGTGAGGCATGGAAATCAATCTTGGTTCGCAAAAAGCCTGCTGGTCTCTTCCTTTCACGACAGAATTTGCGCACAGTCGATCGCTCTACCCATGGCGCAGCATCTGGCGTTGATAAGGGTGCGTACATTCTTAAAGAAGCGTCAGCTAATCCAGATGTGGTCATCATTGCAACTGGTTCTGAAGTCGCTCTCGCACTTGATTCTCAAATCGCACTAGAGGCAAAGGGAATCTCAACTCGTGTAGTCAGTGCTCCATGTCTTGAATGGTTTAACGAGCAGCCATTCTCCTATCGTCAGAGCGTTATCCCAACTTCGGCAAAGGTGCGCGCAAGCGTCGAAGCCGGAATCTCTCAAGGATGGCGCGAGTTTGTCGGTGACTCAGGCGTAATCATCTCTATCGAGCACTTCGGGGCATCAGCAGGTGCATCAAAGCTCTTTACTGAGTTCGGATTTACCGTCGATCGCATCGTTGGCGATATCGAATCAGCTCTCAAGTAAAGGAGTCGGTTGTGACTATCAAAGTCTCTGGTGCATCCCTTTCAAGAGTCGATCGCACATCGACGCGATATCAGTATCTTCGTGATGTTCATAAGAAGATTGCAGCGAAAGATCCCAAGACCTGGGGGCCGGATGCAGCAGAAGGGGCAGCAATCCGCCTTAATTGGGTAGACCTTCCTGAAACTTCTCAGGCACTTCGTGATGAAGTTACTGCAGTAGCTTCCAAGTTTTCTGACAAAAGCCGCGTTGTTCTGTGTGGCATGGGCGGATCATCACTCGCTCCGGAAGTTCTATCCAAAACTTACAAGCGCGAAATCATTGTGGTGGACTCGACAGATCCCAACTACATCGCACATGCTCTCAATGGGGATCTCTCTAAGACTGTCTTTGTCGTCAGTTCAAAGTCGGGTTCAACGATTGAGACATCTTCCCAGCGCGCCCTCTTCCAGAAGAAGGTCGCAGATGCTGGCCTTGATGTCACGCAGCACATTGTCTTTGTGACTGATCCTGGTTCACCTCTCGATATTGAAACACGTGCTGCAGGTTTCACTGTCGTAAATGCCGATCCGAATGTAGGTGGGCGCTTCAGCGCGCTCAGCGCTTTTGGTGTTGTTCCTGCAGTTCTTGCAGGAATTGATATCTGGGCTGTGCTATCAGACGCATCTACTGCAAAGGGTCACTTCCTCGCATTTGATGAAGTCATCCTCGACGTTGCCTACCTTTTCAGCGAGGTTGCTGGCCAGTACATCGGTTTTACCGATCATGGATCTGATGTGCCTGGAATCTCTGATTGGATTGAACAGCTCATCGCAGAATCCACTGGCAAGGATGGCAAAGGTCGTCTACCTATCGTCGCTGAATCAGTTGACGCTGCTGAAGTCGGAAATCCTTTTACTGTTGCATTCTCTGATGCAGGAGCAGACCTCAATGTCATTGCGCCGCTGGGTGCACATTTCATATTTTGGGAATGGGTCACCGCACTTATAGGTGCAGCCCTCGAAATTGACCCCTTTAATCAGCCAAACGTTACAGAGGCAAAAGAACAGACACTCGCTCTCTTAAATGAGTGGAAGTCAACAGGAAGAACAACTGTCCCCCACTTAATACCAGCAGCAACAGAAGGCGATGTAGAGATTTTCGGTGCAGGCACTTCAATCACTGAGTCGCTACGAGAAATCATTTCTACTGTTCGCGACGGTGGATATATCTCAATCATGGCCTATCTGGATCGCAAAGATGATGCTGCACTTGAAGAACTTCGGGCGCTGATTGCATCGGCATCAGGAAAGCCAACAACTTTTGGTTGGGGTCCTCGCTTCATGCACTCCACTGGTCAGTTCCACAAAGCTGGACAACCGAATGGAACATTCATTCAAATCACCGGTGAGGTCGATTGTGATTTTGAGATCCCAGGTCGTGATTTCACCTTTGCCACACTCGTTGCGGCACAAGGTCTCGGTGATGGAAAAGCTCTCGCTAAACGTCAATACCCGCTCCTGCGTCTTCATCTGAAGAACCGCAGTGCGGGTATTGAGGAAATTCTTAAAGCCGCAAGAGAGCTTTAGTCCAAATCATCTCCGCGAAGTTTGCGGAGGGCATCTTCTAGAATCTTTGCACCCTCTGCATCGGTGCGACGCTCCTTTACATATGCAAGGTGAGTCTTGTAAGGAACATTGACTACTGCACTTGGTGGATTGTTGCGATCGCGACCTGCTGGAAGGCCACACTTTGGGCAATCCCACTGTGCCGGAATTTCAACAGTCTCTTCTACTGCAAATGATGGACGTACTTCATGTCCATTTGCGCACCAGTATGAAACTGTTGCGCGCTCGATTTGATCGCCGCGCTCTGCCTCGCCCATTGGGCCGGCGCCAACACGACTTCCGCGAATTGCACTAGCCATGAATTAACCCTTCAAAACGAGTGAGAGGCCAACAACGCCTGCGAACCAGAGACCGCCGACCACGATTGTGATGCGATCGAGGTTGCGCTCTACAACAGAAGATCCGCCGTAGTTAGAAGAGATTCCGCCGCCGAAGAGGTCTGAGAGGCCTGAGCCCTTGCCCTTGTGCAGGAGGACGAGAAGGATCATCAAGACGCTTGTGATCACAAGAAAGATTGAGAGTGCTAAAGCCACGAAAAACTCCTTATTGAGCGGGTGTAACTAGAGGGTAAGGATAGCGAATAAAGGGAGATCGGGATTACTCGGCCACTGCGTAGAACTTGGCAATTTTCGCCAATTCTTCAGGATCGAGGCTCGCACCACCGATAAGAGCGCCATCAACGTCTGCCTGCTTCATAATCTCAACGATATTTGATGACTTCACTGAACCGCCGTAGAGGATACGCATATTTGAGGCGATCTCAGATGAACCGATCTGTTCGATCTCTTCGCGGATTGCAGCACATACTTCTTGTGCATCTTCAGGGGTAGCCGTCTTGCCTGTACCGATTGCCCAGACTGGCTCGTACGCAATCACAATCTTCTTGAGCTCTGGCTTTGTGAAACCTTCAAGTCCTGCGCGCACTTGGCGGATGACGTGAGAGACATGTGTTCCAGATTCGCGAATGGCGAGTTCTTCACCAACGCAGAAAATTGGAGTCAAATCATTAGCAAGCGCTGCCTTAATCTTGCGGTTGATAAGCGCGTCATCTTCATGGTGGATTGCGCGGCGCTCCGAGTGGCCAATGACAACGAATGTGCAACCGAGCTTTGAGAGCATTGAACCTGAGATATCACCGGTAAAGGCACCTGATGCCTCTGGTGAAAGATCCTGTGCGCCGTACTGAAGGCGAAGGCGATCTCCATCAACCATTGTCTGGATTGAACGAATATCTGTAAATGGTGGGATTACTGCGACATCAACTGCATCGTAATCAGCATCAGTAAGTGAGTAGACAAGCTTCTGTGCAACTGCAATCGCCTCGAGGTGATTGAGGTTCATCTTCCAGTTACCGGCCATCAGTGGCTTACGCATATTTATATCCCTTGTTCTGTTGTGTTGAAAAATTAGAGATCGAGAGCCTTGAGGCCAGGAAGTTCCTTGCCTTCGAGGTACTCAAGTGATGCTCCGCCACCTGTTGAAATGTAGCCGAACTGATTATCTGCAAAGCCAAGTGCGCGAACTGCAGCAGCAGAATCGCCACCTCCAACCACTGAGATTCCAGAAACTTCTGTCAGTGCCTGAGCAACAACCTTAGTTCCGTTAGCGAATGCCGCGAATTCAAAGACGCCCATGGGGCCGTTCCAGAAGACTGTCTTGCATTCGCGGATTGCAGTGGCAAATGCAGCAGCTGAATCTGGACCGATATCAAGCCCCATCTGATCTGCAGGGATGGCATCCGCTGCAACTGTTGTTGCTGGTGAATCTGCAGCAAATGCTGGCGCTACGACAATGTCGGTAGGAAGAACGAGGCGAACGCCCTTCTCTTCTGCTTCTTTAATGAGACCGCGCACAGTGTCGAGCATCTCTGCCTCAACAAGTGATTTACCGATTTCTTTTCCTTGAGCTGCAAGGAATGTAAAGACCATTCCCCCGCCGATCGCCATGACATCTACCTTGCCGAGCAAGTTAGAGATAACGCCGAGCTTGTCTGAAACCTTCGCTCCACCGAGAACGACGCCATATGGGCGAGCTGGATTTGTGGTGAGCTTCTTCAAAACTTCAACTTCCGCTGCAACAAGTGTTCCTGCTGCATGAGGAAGGAGCTTTGGAAGATCGAATACTGATGCGTGCTTACGGTGCACTGCGCCGAAACCATCGCCAACATAAGCATCAGCGAGCTTTGCGAGCTCTGCAGCAAAGGCTGCGCGCTCGGACTCTTCCTTTGAAGTTTCTGCTGCAGAGAATCGAATATTCTCAAGAAGCAACACTTCGCCAGCAGCGAGTGAAGATGCTGCTGCAGTGACATCGTCACCTGTGATTGCGCCAGCGAATTTGACTGGCTTGCCAAGAAGTTCTGAAAGGCGAACTGCAATGGGAGCGAGGGAAAGCTCTGGCTTTGCCTCACCCTTTGGTCGACCTAGATGCGCAGCAATAACGAGCGATGCACCTTGTGCAAGTAGCGCGTTGATTGTGGGAAGTGAAGCGCGAATACGTCCATCATCTGTGATCTCTCCTTCTTTCAAAGGAACATTGAGATCGCAACGGAGAAATACGCGCTTGCCTGCTACATCTAGGTCAGCCAAAGTAGTCATTGAATTAGAGGCTCTTTCCTACATAACCAACGAGATCAACGAGGCGGTTTGAGTAGCCCCACTCGTTGTCGTACCAACCGACAACCTTCACAGTTGTTCCGATTGCCTTTGTGAGCTGTGCATCGAAGATACATGATGAAGGATCAGTCACGATATCTGATGAAACGATTGGATCTTCTGTGTATGAGAGGAAGCCCTTGAGTGAACCTTCTGCTGCCTTCTTCATCGCTGCATTGATCTGCTCTGCTGTCGCTTCCTTAGCAAGCTCGACTGTGAGGTCTGTAGCTGAACCTGTTGGAACTGGAACGCGCATAGCGAAACCATCGAGCTTGCCCTTGAGCTGTGGGAGTACGAGTGAAATCGCCTTAGCAGCACCAGTTGAACTTGGGATGATGTTTGTTGCAGCAGCACGTGCGCGACGAAGGTCCTTGTGTGGGAAGTCAAGGATGACCTGATCGTTTGTGTAAGCATGGATTGTTGTCATCAAACCGCGGACGATTCCGAACTCTTCATCCAAAACTTTCGCCATTGGAGCGAGGCAGTTTGTTGTACATGATGCATTTGAGATCACGTGGTGGTTAGCTGGGTCGTACTTCTCATGGTTTACGCCCATGACGACTGTGATGTCTTCATCTGTTGCTGGAGCAGAGATAATGACCTTCTTTGCGCCTGCTGCGATGTGCTTCTTAGCATCTGCAGCCTTGGTGAAGTGACCTGTTGACTCGATAACGATATCTGCGCCAACTGATGCCCATGGAAGGTTTGCTGGATCGCGGTCTGCGAATACCTTGATTGTCTTTCCACCAACTGTGATGGTGTCTTCTGTATGTGTTACCTCTAAGCCTAAGCGACCGAGGATTGAGTCATACTTCAAGAGGTGAGCAAGAGTTGCGTTATCTGTAAGGTCGTTGATTCCGACGATATTGATATTTGGGTTGGTGAGCGCTGCACGGAAGAAGTTACGTCCAATGCGGCCAAAACCGTTGATTCCGACATTAATCATAATTAAACCTCGTTCGATAGAGATGAGAATTTCTCGACGTAAGCCCAGATCTAGATAGGTGGCTTTACTTGCGCCACAACGTTGGGACTTGGCGTAAGGATACCAGCCGTGAGCGTGAGACTTGGTTACTCGCCGAGGAGATCAGGCGAGAGACCCGCCTCAGTATCTGGAATTCCAAGCTCAGCAGCGCGTTTATCTGCCATTGCAAGCAGGCGTCGGATGCGACCAGCGATTGCATCTTTGGTCATGGGAGGAGAAGCGAGCGAGCCGAGCTCCTCAAGAGATGCCTGACCATGAGCGATACGAAGTTCACCAGCCTCTTTAAGATGATCCGGAATTGTTGGACCCAGAATCTCCATTGCGCGTTGAACTCGAGCGGCGGCAGCAACTGCAGCACGTGCAGAGCGACGAAGATTTGCATCATCAAAATTGGCAAGGCGATTTGCTGTCGCACGGACTTCGCGACGCATGCGACGCTCTTCCCACGCGAGGACGCTTTCATGTGCGCCGAGTCGTGTCAGCAATGAACCGATGGCATCGCCATCGCGGATGACAACACGATCGACTCCGCGAACTTCGCGTGCCTTTGCTGCAATATTGAGGCGACGTGCAGCGCCGACAAGCGCGAGAGCTGCTTCTGGACCTGGGCAAGTAATTTCAAGTGAGGATGAGCGACCTGGTTCAGTCAATGAACCGTGAGCGATAAATGCTCCGCGCCATGCAGCCTCTGCATCACAGACATTTGCTGCAACAACCTGTGGAGGTAAGCCGCGAATCGGGCGACCGTTTGCATCAATCAGACCTGTCTGACGTGCAAGCGCTTCCCCTGCTTCGATGACTCGAACGACATAACGAGAGCCTTTACGAAGTCCGCTCGAAGAAAGGACTGCAAGATCGGAATCATGGCCGTAGATATCGGCGATATCTTTTTTAAGACGACGGGCAGATTGAGAGGTGTCGAGCTCGACCTCAATCACAACTTTGCCAGAGGCGATATGGAGCCCCCCAGCAAAACGGAGAAGCGATGAAACTTCAGCCTTCCGACAGCACGGTTTTGTAATCGTGAGTCGGCTGAGTTCATCTTTGACCGCAGCTGTCATTGCCATGGGGCTATCAAACCAGCAATTCCCGAGCTATGTGAGCGAAAGTTGAGGCTAATTTTTGGCCATCGTGATGAATGGTCACCTCTTTATCGCGTAAATCAGCCTCGAGGTAGCTCGTTCCGATGGTGGCTAAGTAATCCTGAAGCTCATGTCGGCCAACGAGATTCTGGTCGGCTACTACGAGGTCGAATTGAAGGTCGGGTGCATAGCGACGAAGAATCTCACAATGCTCGCGTGGTGAATAACCCGCATACTCCCCCACCTTTGCATCACTTGCATTGGAATCGAGATTGAGAAGCAGGATTTTCTTTGCTGGTGATTGTGCAATCGCGTTACGTAGCGATGGAACTAGTAAGTGCGGAAGAACGCTGGAGAACCAAGAGCCTGGCCCCATCGTGATCCAATCGGCTTCAGCAAGTGCTGCAAGTACCTCTGGTCGAGTTGAAGGATTTTCGGGCTTCATTCGCAACTCTTGTAATCGACCTGCTGTTGTTGCTACTGCAACTTGTCCAACTGCCTCAACTACTGTGCCGTTATTTTCAAAAGTTGCTTCAATCGTAAGTGGTTCTGCAGTCATAGGAAGTACTCGACCTACAACTTTCAGAAGTGCGCCAACTCGATCTAAGCCAATAACCACATCTTCGTCCCGATCCCATAACGCTGCCAGAAGTAGATTTCCTAAGGCATGGCCATTGAGTGGGCCTTCACTGGTAAATCGATATTGCATGATCTCTGCCCAGTCGCGACCCCATGTGTCATCGCCGCAGAGAGCAGCGAGTGCCATACGTAGATCACCTGGCGGCATGATTGGAAATTCTTCTCGTAAGCGACCACTCGATCCACCATTATCGGCAACAGTGACGACTGCTGTGATTTCACTGGTGATAGAGCGAAGCGCTGTCAGCGTTGCAGCAAGACCATGTCCACCACCCAATGCAACAACTTTTGGAGAGAGCGTCATTCACGACCTACATCGCGATGCGTTGCATGAGCTGACACTGCAAAGTCGCCATGTTCGCGATTGAGCTGACTAGCAATCTCTCGCGCAATAGATACTGAGCGATGCTTACCGCCGGTACAGCCGATTGCAATGGTGACGTACTTCTTGCCCTCTTGCAGGTAGCCAGGAATCATCTTCTCGACTACTTCAACGTATGACTTTACAAAATCAGCAACACCATCGGTGGCAAGGACGTGGTTGTAGACCGCATCATCGAGGCCAGAGAGCGGTCGGAGTTCTGGGATCCAATGCGGATTAGGGATAAAACGGCAATCCAATACCAGGTCGGCATCAACAGGAATTCCATACTTGTAACCGAATGAAAGGACATTGATACGCAGCGCTTTTGCCATTCCTGCAGCAAAGATTTCTGCCGTTCGCTTTTCTAGTTGATGCACATTGAGATTCGAGGTATCAATGACGACGTCGGCTTGTGCACGAAGATCTTCTAGCTTTGCGCGTTCGCGTTCGATACCATCAACAATACGGTCACTCGATTGCAATGGATGAGGACGACGTGTCGATTCAAAGCGCTGAACGAGAGCTTGATCGCTTGCATCCAAGAAGAGAAGTCGATACTTAATATCTGACTTTCCTAGAGCGGCGAGAGCGCTAGCGAGAGCATCGAAGAATTTTCCGCCACGTACATCGACGACAACTGCAACCGATGATTCAGTTTTTGACATCTCAGAAGCGAGTTCTGGAAGTAGAGCCGGCGGTAGATTATCGACTACATGCCAGCCCAAATCTTCTAGCGCATGGGCAACTGTCGAACGTCCCGCACCTGACATTCCGGTAAGAATCAGGAGCTCTCTATTGGTCATGGCTCCATTCTGCACTATCGGTCAAGTACCTAGAATTTCGCCAGTTTCCATATCAACTGCCGAGGTACTCAACTTTTCAAGGTGCGAGTAGATAATTCCAGCGATGGTGACACCAATTCCCGGCGTAGTCTCAAGTTCAGCGAGAGTGGCTTTACGAATAGCGGTAACTGAACCGAATCTGTCCAGAAGTGCTGTGCGTCGTGATTCACCCAATTGAGGAATCTCATCCAGCAGAGATTCAAGCATTACCTTGGAACGCTTAGATCTATGGAAGGTGATTGCAAATCGGTGTGCTTCATCTCGAATTCGTTGTAAGAGGTACATGCCTTCGCTGGTGCGCGGCAAAATCAGTGGGTCAGATGAGTTAGGAAGCCAGACTTCTTCCAATCGTTTTGCAAGACCTACCAGAGCGATATCTGTAATACCAAGTTCATCGAGTGCACGCTGCGCTGCTGCCACTTGCGGCGCACCACCGTCGACAACGATGAGTTGCGGCGGATATGCAAACTTGGAGAGTTTGCCACCGGTCTCTGCAATCTCGCTTCGATTGACTTGGCGATCCGCCAGCAGTCGCTTCATGCGTCGTGTAATGACCTGATGCATTGCACGTGTGTCATCTGTGGCAGTCTCGGTATCAATCGCAAAACGGCGGTACTCGCTCTTCTTTGCTAGCCCGTCTTCAAAGACCACCATCGATGCAACAACTGATGTGCCAGAAATATTGGAGATGTCATAACACTCGATGCGAAGTGGAGTACGCGGAAGTTCAAGTTGCTCTTCAAGTTCGATGAGCGCTTTGCCTGAAACGGCTGCATCGGTGGCGCGCTTGCTCATAAATTGCACGAGTGCGTAATGAGCGTTGCGCTCGACAGTCTCGAGGAGTTCAACTTTTTCACCACGTTGAGGAACCTTGATGGTGACCTTATGACCAGCCAATGAGGTCAGCCACTCCCCTAACGCTTCACGATCTGCTGGTTCGCCATTGATGTGAATGACCGATGGAATTTCAGTGGTGCCGTCACCATAGATGGAGAAGAGAAGTGATGCATATTGATCATCGCCTTCAAGAGTGCGCTCTTGGTCGACAATCCACGAACGCGATCCCTTAATCGATCCGCGTCGCACAATAAAGATAGAGCCTGCCGCGTGAAGACCTTCTTCGTGAATTGCGATGAAGTCTCCATCGAGATCATCAGATAGATTTCCTTGGGTAGAGCGTTGCGCCTTTTCAAAAGATTCGATTTGATCACGAATTCGAGCCGCTCGCTCAAATTCTTCGCGCTGTGATGCCAGCTCCATCTCAGCCTTCATCGTTGGGACAAGATCTTCCATCCCGGCCTCCATGAAGGCATCGAGCTTGTAAGCAATCTCTTTATGCTCTTCCGGAGTCACCCAACCAACGCATGGCGCCGCACACTTGCCGATATCGCCTAGAAGACATTGACGTTTAGCGCGCTGAGCGCGCTGAAAATTCCCGGCGCTACATGAACGGACTGGAAATACCTTGAGCAGAACTTCATAGGTATTTCGAAGTGCCCACGCATTTGTGTAAGGACCGAAGTATTTAAGTCCCGAACGCTTCTCTTTTCGGGTAATAAAGATTCGCGGAAATTCATCTTCAAGTGAGATTGCTAAATATGGATAGGACTTATCGTCTTTAAATTGAACGTTATAGGTCGGGTGATACTGCTTGATCCAAGAAAACTCGAGGGCGAGAGCTTCAAGTTCAGTATTAACGATTGTCCAATCAACTCGAACAGCCTCGTGCACCATGCGATATGTCTTCTGTGCCAGGTTGGAACCAAAGTAAGAACTTAGACGGTTCTTAAGATTCTTCGCCTTACCGACATAGATGACCTTGTCGCTCTTGTTGTAGAAGCGATAAACGCCTGGCTCCTCTGGTATTTCAGAGGGGCGATAGCTGGCTGGATCTGCCATCTCTACTTCTTCTTAGCTGAGGTTTTCTTCACAGCGCGATTGGAAGCGAGAATCTCAGCGAGGAACTGACCGGTGTAGCTCGCCTTTACCTTTGCCACTTCTTCAGGTGCTCCCTCTGCGACAACTGTTCCGCCACGGAATCCGCCTTCAGGACCCATATCAATGACCCAGTCGGAAGACTTGATGACATCAAGATTGTGTTCGATGACAACAACGGTGTTACCTGTTTCCACTAAGCGTTTGAGAACACCCAACAGCTTATTGACATCTTCAAAGTGCAATCCTGTTGTTGGTTCGTCGAGAACATAAATCGTGCGACCGGTTGAGCGACGTTGTAGCTCTGTTGCAAGCTTGACGCGCTGAGCCTCGCCGCCTGAAAGTGTTGGCGCTGATTGTCCAAGACGTACATATCCAAGTCCCACATCGCATAAAGTCTTGAGATAACGAGCAATCGTAGGAACTGATTCGAAGAATTCATGTGCAATCTCAATAGGCATATCGAGAACTTCAGCAATGGTCTTCCCCTTGTAATGCACTTCAAGAGTTTCGCGGTTGTAGCGAGCACCGTGACAGACCTCGCAAGGAACATAGACATCGGGCAAGAAGTTCATCTCGATTGTGATGGTTCCATCACCTGAACAGTTCTCGCAGCGGCCACCTTTAACATTGAAAGAGAAGCGACCCTGCTGGTATCCGCGGACCTTTGCCTCAGATGTCTCAGCGAAGAGAGCGCGTACCTTGTCGAAGACGCCGGTATATGTCGCAGGGTTGGAGCGTGGTGTGCGACCAATTGGTGACTGATCCACGTGGACAACCTTATCGAGCTGATCGATGCCTGTGACAGTGCGGTGACGACCTGGAACAAGACGCGCACCATTGAGTTTGTTGGCAAGAGTTGTATAAAGAATGTCATTTACAAGCGTTGACTTACCTGAACCCGATACGCCGGTAACGGATACAAAGAGACCCAATGGAATTTCAACTTCAATGTCCTTGAGGTTATTCTCTTTTGCGCCCTTTACAACAAGCTTGCGCTTAGGGTCGACCGGGCGACGTTTTGAGGGAATCTCAATTGATTTACGACCTGAAAGATATGCGCCAGTGATTGACTCTTGAGAGTTAATCAAATCTTCATAAGAACCAGAGACCACAACGTGACCACCGTGCTCGCCCGCACCAGGTCCGATATCTACAACCCAATCTGCGGTGCGGATAGTTTCTTCATCGTGCTCGACAACAATCAGTGTGTTTCCAAGGTTGCGAAGACGAGTCAAAGTATCGATGAGTCGGCGGTTGTCACGTTGATGCAGACCGATGCTTGGTTCGTCGAGAACATAGAGCACACCCACAAGGCCGGAACCAATCTGAGTTGCAAGGCGAATACGTTGCGCTTCACCACCCGACAACGTTGCAGCTGGGCGATCGAGAGAGAGGTAATCAAGGCCAACGTCGAGCAAGAAGCCAAGACGGGCATGAACTTCCTTCATGACTCGCTCTGCAATTTGAGCCTCACGTGGATTGAGCTCGATGCCCTTAAGGAATGTCGCGCAATCATCGATGGAGAGAAGACAGACTTCAGCGATTGATTTACCGCCGATTGTGACTGCAAGAACTTCTGGCTTCAAACGCGCACCCTTACATGCAGGACATGGGGTCTCACGCATATAAGCCTCGTACTTTTCGCGGCTATATTCGCTATCGGTCTCTGAGTGGCGACGATGGATAAATGGAATCACGCCTTCGAAACCAGTTGAGTAATTACGTACACGTCCATAACGATTCTTGTACTTCACATGGACTTCATAATCGAAGCCGTTGATAACAGCTTCTTTAGCTTTAGCAGGAAGTTTCTTCCATGGTGTATCGAGCTTGAACTTCAGCTCCCCCGCGAGTGCTTCAAGTAATCGCAAGAAGTATTCAGATGACTGGCCGCCAGCCCACGGTGCAATTGCACCTTCTTCAATCGAGATTGAATCATCAGGAATGATGAGGTCTTCATCGACTTCTAGCTTTGTGCCGATACCTGAACAGTCAGGGCAGGCGCCAAATGGTGAGTTAAATGAGAATGAGCGCGGTTCGAGCTCTTCAAATGAGAGATTGCAATCGTGGCAGGCAAGGTGCTCGCTGTAAGTGCGTTCCTTCTCATCGCCCTTGGCATCTACGAAGTCGAGAATGACTAAACCACTTGCGAGCTTGAGCGCTGTCTCAATTGAATCGGTAAGTCGTGACTTGCTCTCCGCTTTCGCAGTAAGGCGATCGACGACAACTTCAATGGTGTGCTTCTCTTGCTTCTTCAGCTTTGGTGGCTCCGAGAGCTGGATAGTTTCGCCATCAACACGAGCACGTGAATAACCCTGTGTGACCAGATCGCTAAAGAGATCTACGAATTCACCTTTGCGCTCACGCACAACCGGAGCAAGTACTTGAAACTTTGTCGTCGCTGGCATTGTAAGAATTTGATCAACAATTTGTTGCGGCGATTGGCGCGATACTGCCTTGCCGCAATTAGGACAGTGAGGGCGACCTGCGCGAGCAAAGAGCAGGCGGAGATAGTCATAGACCTCAGTGATTGTTCCTACCGTCGAACGTGGATTTCGGTTGGTGGATTTCTGATCTATAGAGACTGCAGGTGAAAGACCTTCGATGAAATCAACATCAGGCTTATCCATCTGTCCAAGGAACTGACGCGCATAAGCAGAGAGTGATTCAACGTAGCGACGCTGTCCTTCGGCGAAGATTGTGTCGAAGGCAAGAGATGACTTACCTGAACCTGAAAGACCAGTGAAGACGATGAGGGCATCGCGAGGAAGCTCGAGCGATACATCCTTCAGGTTATGCTCGCGAGCACCACGAACTACAAGCTTCTCAATGCTCACCTTTAATGACCTGCCTCATCCATTGATCGAAGTTCACGTTTTAACTCTTTAATCTCATCACGCAGGCGGCCTGCGAGTTCGAATGCGAGCTCATCAGCAGCGCTACGCATCTGCTCGGTGAGGGAGCCTATCAATGCAGCAAGTTCTTGGCGCGCCAAAGAACCCTTTCCGCGCTCGACAAATGGGACCGATCCCTTTGCACCCTTGATTCCAGCAATAAGTTCATCGGTATCGTCGCTCTCTCGAGCAATCATGTCCGTAATATCTGCAATCTTCTTTCGAAGAGGTTGTGGGTCAACGCCCTTCTCGAGGTTATAAGCAACCTGTTTTGCGCGACGTCGATTGGTCTCATCAATCGCTTTCTCCATCGAAGCCGTGATGTTGTCGGCATACATGTGTACTTCACCTGAAACGTTACGAGCTGCACGACCGATTGTTTGAATAAGTGATGTTGCAGAACGGAGGAATCCTTCCTTATCTGCATCAAGGATGGCTACCAATGAAACTTCTGGAAGGTCGAGACCTTCACGGAGCAAGTTGATACCAATCAATACGTCATAATCTCCAGAGCGAAGTTCGCGTAGAAGTTCAACCCGGCGAAGCGTGTCTACCTCTGAGTGAAGGTATCGAACTCGGACACCGCGCTCTTGTAGATAATCCGTCAGATCTTCCGACATCTTCTTAGTAAGCGTTGTAACAAGCACTCGCTCATTGCGCTCTGCGCGGATTTTGATCTCTTCTAGAAGATCATCAATCTGACCCTTGATCGGCTTTATTACAATCTTTGGATCAATCAATCCTGTTGGGCGAATGACCTGTTCTACAACATCGCCCTTCACCTTCTCCATCTCATACTTGCCTGGAGTTGCCGAGAGGTAAATAGTCTGACCAACGCGCTCTTGGAACTCAGGCCATTTCAGCGGTCGGTTATCGAGAGCGCTAGGAAGGCGGAAGCCGTGCTCTACTAAGGTGCGCTTTCGAGAGGCATCGCCTTCAAACATTGCGCCGATCTGCGGAACGGTGACGTGGCTTTCATCGATGACGCAGAGGAAATCTTCAGGGAAGTAATCGAGCAGACAGTTCGGCGGAGAACCTGGTTCGCGTCCATCGAGATGACGAGAATAGTTTTCAATTCCAGAACAGAAACCAAGTTGTTCCATCATCTCTAGATCAAATGTTGTGCGCATACGAAGGCGCTGTTCTTCGAGGAGCTTGCCCTGCTTAGTAAAGGCATTGAGCTGAATCTGTAGCTCGTCCTGGATATCGCTCATCGCGCGCTTCATTGTCTCTGGTCCTGCTGCGTAGTGCGTCGCCGGGAAGATATAGATCTCTTCTTCATCGCGCACGATTTCACCGGTCAGAGGATTTAGAGTCGTAATTTTCTCAATCTCATCTCCAAACATCTCGATGCGAATAGCAAGCTCTTCATACATCGGAATGATTTCAACGGTATCTCCGCGCACGCGGAATGTTCCACGTTCGAAGGCAACATCGTTGCGCTTGTATTGCACATCCACGAACCTGCGAAGTAGCGCATTGCGCTCGATCTCATCGCCTAACTTGAGATGAATCATGCGGTCGATGTACTCCTGCGGCGTTCCCAAACCATAGATACAAGAAACCGTTGCAACCACAATCACATCTCGACGAGTAAGAAGAGAGTTAGTAGCTGAGTGACGTAAACGTTCAACCTCATCATTGACGCTGGAGTCTTTCTCAATAAAGGTATCTGTCTGCGGCACATAGGCCTCTGGCTGGTAGTAGTCGTAGTACGAGACAAAGTATTCGACCGCATTGTTAGGAAGTAGCTCTCTGAATTCATTGGCAAGCTGCGCAGCCAGAGTTTTGTTAGGTGCCAAAACCAACGTCGGGCGCTGTAGCTTCTCCACCAGCCACGCAGTGGTCGCAGACTTACCCGTACCAGTTGCACCGAGGAGAACTACGTCCTTCTCTCCCGCGTTGATGCGACGAGCAATCTCTTCAATCGCGGCAGGCTGATCACCGGCAGGGACGTATTCGGAAATTACCTGAAATGGCGCAACTTTGCGCTGCACCTCACTGACGGGGCGCATTGAGCTCGCTCTCCCAGATTCGTGCACACTCTGCAAATAGCTCGGCACGGTCGCCATCGTTAATGATCACGCGATCAGCAACTGCTTCACGCTGCTCTTGCGAAGCCTGTGCTGCAATGCGGCGTTCAGCTTCATCCTCATCCATGCCACGCTCAAAGAGGCGATCAAGTCTGTTCTCGATATCTGCTTCAACAGTAATGATGTAATCGAACTTATCCGCAGCCCCTGTTTCGACCAAGAGTGGAATCTCGTATACAAGTATGTCTCCAGGGCTGAGCGCCTTAATCTTGTTTGCAAGCGCTTCCTGAACCCGCGGATGAATAATCGCCTCTAACTTCTTGCGCTTGGCTGCATCCTTAAAAACAATCGACCCCAACTTCTTGCGATCAATCTCACCATTCTTTACAACCTTGCTCGAGAATTCGGCAACGACTTCATCAAACCCCGAAGTCCCTGGCTCAATCGCATCTCGTGCCAACTGATCAGCATCCACCACCAGCCCCCCAAGTTGCGCGAACATATTGGCAACCGTTGACTTTCCAGCCCCGATTCCACCAGTAAGCCCCACGATTAGCATGAGATGAACTCTACCTTCAAGAATCAAAAGGTGAGTTACGGCGACGTGCGGTCAAATTGCCAAATGCCAGCAGTGCACCGATTCTTAACATCGCCTTTCAACTCACACTTTTGATTCTTTGGGTAAAAGAAAAGGCCCCCGACGCTAATCGAGGGCCTTTCTTAATTACTTATTACTCTGCTGGAGTTGCTGCAGCTTCTGCTGCCTGTGCTTCAGCCTTCTGCTTCTTGTGAGCAAGGAAGCGCTGCTGAGCTTCAGCGTACTGACGCTCCCACTCTTCGCGCTGTGCTTCGAAGCCTGGCTTCCATTCCTGTGAATCAGGATCAAAGCCTTCTGGGTAGATGAAGTTTCCATCTGCATCGTAGCGAGCAGCCATTCCGTACTGTGTTGGATCGAATGCTTCGACCTCAACATCTTGTCCTTCATTAGCCTGCTTCAATGAGAGTGAGATACGACGACGCTCGAGATCGATGTCGATGATCTTGACGAAGAGTTCGTCATCTACTGCAACAACCTGCTCTGGGATCTCAACGTGGCGCTCTGCGAGCTCTGAGATGTGAACAAGTCCTTCAATTCCTTCGTGAACACGGATGAATGCACCGAATGGAACAAGCTTTGTCACAACACCTGGAACAACTGTGTTAATTGTGTGTGTGCGAGCAAATGCCTGCCATGGATCTTCCTGTGTTGCCTTGAGTGAGAGTGAAACTCGCTCGCGCTCGAAATCAACTTCAAGAACTTCAACAGTTACTTCATCGCCAACTTCAACAACTTCTGCTGGGTGATCGATGTGCTTCCATGAAAGCTCTGAAACGTGAACGAGACCATCTACGCCACCAAGGTCAACGAATGCACCGAAGTTAACGATAGATGAAACGACACCTGTGCGAACCTGGCCCTTTTGGAGCTGGTTAAGAAATTCTGTGCGTGACTGTGACTGTGTCTGCTCGAGGAATGCACGACGTGAGAGAACAACGTTGTTGCGGTTCTTATCGAGTTCGATGATGCGAGCTTCAACCTGCTTACCGATGTAAGGAGTGAGGTCGCGTACACGACGCATTTCAACGAGTGATGCTGGAAGGAAGCCACGAAGTCCGATGTCTACGATGAGACCACCCTTCACAACTTCAATAACTGTACCGACGACAACTTCGTCGCGCTCCTTCTTGCCTTCGATCTCGCCCCAAGCACGCTCGTACTGAGCACGCTTCTTAGAAAGGATGAGACGGCCTTCCTTGTCTTCCTTCTGAAGAACAAGAGCTTCGACCTTATCGCCGACCTTAACAATGTCATTTGGATCTGCATCGTGGCGGATTGAGAGTTCACGTGAAGGAATTACACCTTCTGTCTTGTAGCCGACGTCAAGAAGAACTTCTTCGCGGTCTACCTGAACGACTGTACCTGTAACGAGGTCGCCGTCTGAAAAGTTTCTGATTGTGCCTTCGATTGCTGCAAGAAAATCTGCTGCTGATCCGATGTCGTTTACTGCGATTTGTGTAGTCAAGATGCTCCGTAGGGATAGAAAGTAGTAGGAATATTCATATGAAGTTGTATCCATTGCTGGAGCGTGAATTTTACGTGCGAGCCATCGCTAGGGGCAAATCCGCTCAATTTCCACGCTCAATGCGCGTAGAATCGCAGGGCAATGAAGCGATATAGAGAACTCTTCCAATTCCCCAATGTGTGGGTGCTGGTTCTCAGCGCCTTCCCTGCTCGAGTCGCATACGGAATGGTCGGACTCGGTATCTTCTTTAAAGTCGAGCAAGAGCTCAACTCAGTTGCATTTGCAGGTCTTGCAGTGGGTGTTAACGCCGCAGCGGGTGCAGCAACTGCTGGAATTCGTGGAACCATCATCGATCGTTACAGCATGAAGTGGCCGCTACGTATTCAGGTCCCTGGCTATGCACTGATGTTGATTGCCCTCAATAGCGCTACCGATAAATCTTCGCTTCTCATCTTCGCTCTCATCCTCGGATTAACCGCACCACCAATCAATCTCTCTGTCCGACCTTTATGGCGCGACGCAGTGACAGACGATTGGCTTCGCACCGCCTATGCAGTTGATACCGCGGTAATGAGTACCGCTGGAGTCATTGGACCGGTGATTGTTACGACGCTCGCCCTCTCTTCAGTTCCAAAGAGCGCGCTCTATGTATGTGCGGCACTGATGCTTATCGGCGGTGGATCTCTTGCGCTCACAAAGATTGCACGGAACTGGATTCCGGAAGAGAAGCCGGCAGTCAAAGTTTCAATGTATCGCCACCGTCCACTGCAATTACTTGTTATTGAAGGTTGCTTTATTGGCTTCGGTTGGGGCGTATTTGATGTGGCAGTTCCAGCTTTTGCCACACTAGAAGATGTTCCTCACCGCACTGCTTGGATATTCACCGCGATGGGCGTTGCTAACATCATTGGCGGACTTCTTGGCGGATTGGTCTCAAAGAAGACCACTCCCCTAGGTGCGCTTCGAAAGACTTATCTCGCCTGGTTTATTGTTTCGCTCCCACTCGCCTTCTTATATCCAGATTGGTCGATGGTTATCGGCGGCGCATTTATGGGTCTCGTCGGCGGCGCTATTCAAGTCTTCTATTGGGAAGTGATGGAAGCGGTACGTCCAAAGGGTTCACCAACGGGAATGATGGGTTGGCTCTGGACAATCGAAGGAACTTTGATGTCGATCGGTTCAGCCTCCGGCGGTCTTATTTCCGAGAAGATTTCACCGAACTTCGCTCTTGGTATCACAACAGTCTGTATTGGAATCGGTTACACGATTCTTACGATTGGCCGAGGTCGTTTAGCTGATGCAAACAAGTTGCCTACCGATGAAGAAGATATTGCTGCGATGAAGGACAACGCGACAACAACTCAATAAGGGTGTAGCTCTTCAACTATCTCTTGCTGGTGCGAGCGGAAATAGGAATCCTCAATGCAGCTGGTGAAATCTCTCCAGTACCCGAGATAGGAATTGCTATTGCAGTAATAGTGCCGACTCCGTGCAACGATGGCTTCCAAGGACAATCGAATGTCCACTGTGATCCACTTCCCGCTGTCATTCGATTCTTACATCCAGGCAATACTTTTCCATTAAAGAAAACAGTTACCTTCGATTGTTGCGTGACGGATACATTGATCGCCACGCTTGCTCTATAAACCGCTGAGGTTGCACCGCCATTGAGAGCAAAATTATTAAAAGATGCAGTCTGCACAAATTTCAAAACAATGACTCCGGCAGCTCCGGTACCACCAAAGCTTCCACTGCCGCCGCCGCCGCCAGTTCCGCCACCACCGCCACCGCCAGTATTGGCAGATGCATTGGAGTAACCAACTCTTCCCGTTCCACCACCGCCAATGCCGCCGGTACCTACTGTTGTGACGCCACCAGCAATGTATTCATTGATACCACCGCCGCCACCGCCGCCATATGTATTGCCTGTTACAGACGACAGAGAACCAGCACCACCTGCACCGCCAGAACTTCCAATTACATTTGTACCGTTTCCACCAGCCGCTGCATTTCCACCTCCACCACCACCGCCACCAGCATTTGCTGTGGAAGCCGTGCCGCCGGAATATGTGCCGCTTCCAGATGCGCCACCCGGTGATGGCTTGCATTTTGTAGCGGTAGTTCCGCCTCCGCTTCCACCATTGGAAGTTATTGCGTTGAAATTAGATTGGAATCCAGATCCGCCAGCTTTGCCGAAGACTGAACCAGAAACACCGCCCGCACCTCCAGTTCCACCAGCACCTACTAGCACCGGAACAACCACACCAGGAGTCAAAGTTTGCGTCGTTAAAGTCCTTACCTGTCCTCCGCCTCCGCCTCCGCCGCCACCGGATTCGCAGACACCCGGATTTGTATTACCACCGCTTCCTCCGCCTCCGCCGCCAACAACCAAAATATCTGCAGTTGAAATGCCCGATGGAATCTTCCAGCCACCATTGGCACTTAAATAGCTTCGCCCGAAGAAAACAGTCGTGTACATGCCACTTACCGTTATGGATTCCAGTGTTGGAAAGGTAGGAGTATTTCTTAAAGTGAGGTCGGTAGAAGAGGTACTTCCAGAGTCTTTATTTGAGACCGTGCTTCCGCTTGCATCATTGAAGTCATAATATGCAACAAGACCTGATGCTGACGCAGGTCCCCAAGTAGTCATGTCCGCTTGAATTTGAACATCTGTAAGTGCAGTGGAGTAAAGGCGAACTTCATCTATAGCGCCAGGAAAATACCTGGAGTAAGAGTCATAACCAACGCGGAAACTATTTCCTGAAGTAGCGGCACCCGTATAGCCACTGAGAGTGGAAGAAGCTATTGATTTGCCGTTGAAATATATTGTGACGGATGCAGCGCTCTTCACCAGTGCAATATGTTGCCAGGTATTTGGAACTGGACTGATACTGGTTGTTATGGATGTGGACCCTAGATTTCCGTTGAACCCAATCTCGACTTTAATAAAACCATCACCGATCATTAGGCTGAAATCTCCCGGATGAGAAACGATTGCACATCCAGTGCTTGCAGAATAGGTACAAGTTGTTGATGTTGGATTGAACCAGGCTTCTACAGTGTACGTTCCACGAGGAGCAAAGTCAGTTCCTTGTGCCACATCGGCATATTGATTCGTGCCATTGAGATTGAGATAGCTATCTACATCTCCCACTGCTGCGCTACTTGACATGGGTGAAGGGGTAGCAAGAAAAGCAAATGTGAGGGCAACAGTAAGCACTCTCATTAACTTGCGGGACATGATTGCAGTCTACTTATACCGGATGATGTAAAACAGCGATTTTCGTCTCACCGACTTTAGTGAGCGGCAATATTCCAGTTCTTGCCAACACCAATACCGACATTGAGAGGCGCCTTTAGCGGAAACGCACTCCCCATCTCGCGACGAACAAGCTCGGTAACGGCTTCCTCTTCTTTTGAAATAATCTCAAGAATTAATTCATCATGGACCTGAAGCAAGAGTCGAGAAGTGAACCCACCCTCAACAAGCGCTTTCTGAACATTGAGCATTGCGAGCTTGATGATGTCAGCGGCGGATCCTTGTATCGGAGCATTGAGCGCCATGCGCTCGGCAACTTCTCTGCGTTGGCGGTTATCGCTCATCAAATCTGGAAGGTAGCGACGACGCCCTAGAACAGTCTCGGTGTAGCCAACTTTGCGCGCCTCATCGACAACGGTCTTGAGGTAGTCGCGGATTCCACCAAATCGCTCGAAGTAACGATTCATCAAATCTTGGGCCGCCGGTGGCGTTAGATCTAACTGCGCAGCTAGGCCATATGAGCTAAGACCGTATGCGAGTCCGTATGACATCGCCTTGATCTGACGGCGCATCTCTGGATCGACATCTCCCGGCTTAACGCCAAAGACTTCTCCGGCAATCGAGGCATGGAGATCTTCGCCGGATTCAAAAGCTTTAATCAGATTTGCATCGTGCGATAGGTGAGCCATGATGCGCATTTCGATCTGGCTGTAATCGGCAGTGAGAAGCGCCTCATATCCCTTGCCAGCAATAAAGGTGGCTCGAATCTTGCGACCATCTTCGGTGCGAACTGGGATGTTCTGCAAATTAGGTCCGACAGATGAAAGTCGACCCGTGGCAGCAACAGTTTGAGCAAAGTGGGTGTGAATGCGGCCATCCTTCGCGATTTCAGCGATCAGGCCATCAATAGTTGTAGCTAACTTCTTCACTTCGCGAATACGAAGTAGAGAGGCAAGTACTGGATGTGAAGTCTTTTCAAATAACCAGGCAAGGGCATCGGCATCGGTAGTAAAGCCTGTCTTTATTTTCTTAGTCTTTGGTAGTCCAAGTTCCTCAAAGAGAACCACCTGTAGCTGCTTGGGAGATGCCACATTAAATTCATGGCCTACCGAGGCGTGAGCCTTAGCAGTCTCCTCCGCCACCTCTTTCTCAAAGAGATCGAGAAGGCGTTGAAGTTCCTTGGCATCTACCGCAACACCACGGTTCTCCATGATTGCGAGCAGATCTGCGATCGGCATTTCAAGTGTGGTGAAGAGCTCCGATAGACCTCGCTCTGCGAGGTCGGCTTCAAGGTTCTTCTTCATCTCAAAGAGTGATGCAGCATGAGATGCCAAGAGGTTCTCGGGAGAAGATGTATCGAGAGGAACTCCCCATTTATCTGCGACATCGGTAATCGATGAAGCGCGGACACCTGGATTAACTAGGTAGGCAGCCAAGTCGATATCAAATGAAATTCCAGTAAGTGGCTGCAGACGCGCAAGCGACTTTCCGTCATAAACAATCTTTCCGATGGAAGTATCTGTAGCCCACTCCCCTAGCGTTGAACCTTCAACAAGGAATACATCAGTGGCGTTGAGTGCCACCGCATAGCGCAGGAGCTTTTCATCCACGGATTCGTTGTTGAGTTCAAATGCGAGTGCGATTTCGCCCTTATGTGCAGAAATCTTCTTCGAAGCTTCTTTTGCTGAGATGAAATCAGCTTTTACTGGTGCACCGAAGAGATCTCCCTGTAGCTCGCTCGCTGGTGACTTCTTTCCTTTCGCTGGAGCAGAAGATGCAGCGGCTATTGGCTTCAAGCGGTCTTTCAAAGTTTTGAATTCAAGAGTTGTCAGAAGCGGGTCTATCTTCTCGAGATCAATGCCCTTCCACTCCATCGCATCAAGTGTGAAGGTGAACGGCGCATCGTGCACTAACTGAGTGAGCTCGCGATTGCGAATAACGTTATCAATATTGTCACGAAGCGCCTGGCCGACTTTTCCGCCGACTTTATCGATCTCTTGAAGAAGTTCGGTGAGTGATCCATATTCGACAACCCACTTGGCGGCTGTCTTTTCACCGACTCCAGGGATAGATGGCAAGTTATCACTTGGATCTCCGCGAAGTGCTGCAAAATCTGGATACTGGGCCGGAGTCATTCCGTACTTCTCAAAGACAGCTTCTGGAGTCATTCGAGCCATTTCGCTGACTCCGCGTTTTGGGTAGAGCACGGTTGTCTTCTCATTTACCAACTGAAAGCTATCGCGATCACCGGTACAGATCAAAACATCGAAGCCGTCTTTCTCTGCCTTTTTTGCCATAGTGGCAATCAAGTCATCTGCTTCATAGCCTTCAAGTTGGAAGTGCTGGATTCCGCATCCTTCAACGAATTCGTGAAGGTATGACATCTGCGATCTAAATTCATCAGGAGTTGAAGCGCGATTAGCCTTGTATTCAGGGAAGATATCGGCGCGGAAAGTCTTGCGAGATACGTCGAATGCCACGGCAACGTGAGTTGGCTTCTCCTCTTTAATCAGCGAAATTAACATTGTTGCAAAGCCATAGATTGCATTGGTGTGCTGACCCATAGCTGTAGTGAAGTTTTCAACCGGCAAAGCGTAGAAAGCGCGATATGCCATTGAATGGCCATCAATTAAGAGGAGTTTCTTCGCGCTGCTCATGGCGGACATCCTATGTAACAAGTTAAGATTTCGAACTATGACGCAACCTGATTACTTGGCAATTCTCCGCGAACGTGGCTCTGGACTTCTCGATCAGAAGATGGGAATCGAAATCCTTGAGGCATCACCACAGCGCCTTGTGGCTCGTATGCCAGTAGAGGGAAATACTCAGCCGCTTGGGCTCTTGCACGGTGGCGCAAATGTTGTTCTTGCAGAGTCACTTGGCTCGATTGGAACTGCTCTTCATGCTGGCCCTGACCGCATGATTGTTGGTGTAGATATCAATGCAACTCATCACAAGTCAGCGACAAAAGGTTTTGTTACAGGTACTGCAACGGCAATTAGCCTCGGTAAGACAATGTGCAGCTACCAAATTGAGATTGAAAATGAAGACGGGCAGCGCACATGCACTGCCCGTATCACCTGCTTAATACTTGCCCAACGCTAATTTAGTTTGGGTTAGTGAGCTCCTACACCAAGGTAGGCAGCACGTACTGCTGGATCATTAAGAAGATCTGAAGCCTTGGCTTCCTTCACGACATTTCCTGTCTCAAGAACATAGGCACGGTGTGCACGCTGAAGAGCCTGCTGCGCATTCTGTTCTACAAGAAGAATTGTTGTTCCGAGATTGTTGATCTCTGTGATGATCCGGAAGATATTTGCAATCATCAAAGGTGCAAGACCCATAGATGGCTCATCGAGAAGAAGAACCTTTGGACGTGCCATAAGCGCACGACCGATAGCAAGCATCTGCTGCTCGCCACCTGAGAGAGTTCCACCAGCTTGATTGATGCGCTCGAGCAGACGTGGGAATAGGTGGTACACCTTCTCCAAATCTTCCTTCATCTCTGACTTACGATCCTTGCGGTGATACTTACCCATCTCGAGGTTTTCCAGCACCGTCATTCCAGGGAAGATTCCGCGGCCTTCAGGTGCCTGAGAAAGACCGAGCTCAACGCGATCGTGAGCTGCCATTCTTGAAATGTCCTGACCATCAAAGAGAATCTGACCAGATGAAACTGGGCGCAGACCGGAGATTGTCTTGAGCATTGTTGTCTTACCTGCTCCATTAGCGCCAATAAGTGTGACGATTTCACCTTCGTTGACAACGATTGATACGCCTTTAATCGCTTCAATCTTGCCGTAGTGAACGTGGAGATCCTTAACTTCAAGACGCATCTGCGGGTGCTCCTAGGTAAGCCTCGATAACTCGAGGGTCGTTTTGAACAACAGAAGGTAGGTCATCAGCAATCTTTGTACCGAAGTCGATAACGACTACGCGATCTGAGATTCCCATGATGAGCGACATATCGTGCTCGATAAGCAAGACGGTGTAACCCGCATCGCGAATCTTCTTGATGGTTTCTGCAAGAGCAACCTTTTCAGCCGGGTTAAATCCAGCTGCTGGTTCATCGAGCAGCACGAGCTTTGGATTTGTTGCAAGCGCGCGAGCAATCTCAAGGCGACGCTGATCGCCATATGGAAGATTTTTGGCAAGACGTCCTGCATGCTTGCGAAGACCCATAAAGTCAAGAAGTTCGAGAGAGCGCTCGAGAGCTGCCTTCTCTTCGCGTCGTGATCGAGGAGTTCCGAAAATTGCACCGACAACACCTGACTTTGAGTGAATATCTGCGCCGGTAACAACGTTTTCCAGCGCTGATGATTCACCGAAGAGGCGAATGTTCTGGAAGGTGCGAGCGACACCTGACTTGGTCACCTGGTGGCGCTTCTTGCCTACAAGTGATTTTCCGTCAAAATTAATCTCGCCAGATGTTGGCTTATAAACACCAGTAATGACGTTAAAGATTGTTGTCTTTCCGGCACCGTTGGGTCCGATAAGAGCAAGGATCTCACCCTTCTTTACCTGAAGGTTTACATCATTAAGAGCTGTTACGCCACCGAACTTCATGGTGACGTTTTTGAGTTCGAGAAGTACATCAGACATTATTTTATTTCTCCTTCTCCGGACTCTTCAACATGATCCCAATTTGGTTCAAGGTGTTCACGTTTCTTCTTAGGCAAGATACCGTCAGGACGAAGGTTCATCATCACAACGAGTGCAATACCAAATACGAGAATACGTGGCTGACTTAAGAAGCGGATGCGCTCTGGCGTAAATGCAAGGAGTACGGCTCCGAGGATTACACCCCAGATATTGCCGATCCCACCGAAGACTACGCAAGCAAGAATTAAGATTGACACGTTCAAGTTAAATTGATCTGGAACAATCGAGAGAATCTGTGATGCGTAGATAACTCCACCGACACCAGCAACAGCTGCACCAAGTACGAATGCCCATACCTTTGAGCGACGAGTATTGATACCCATCAACTGAGCGACGTCGTCATCCTGGCGGATTGCATCCCATGCACGTCCTGGACGACGGGCCGCAAGGCGACGAACCATCCAGATAATAAGCAAGGTAAATGTTAGGAGTAGCCAGTAGTAAGGCTTTGGATCCAAAATGGTGAATTTTGCTTTGAAAATATCAGGCGGAGTTGGAATACCTGCGATACCGCGTGAGCCACCAATAGCATCTGTGTTTACTGCGAAGATACGGACGATTTCACCGAAACCGAGTGTGACGATTGCTAGATAGTCACCGCGAAGTCGAAGTGTCGGTGTTCCAAGAAGAACACCTGAAAGCATCGCAAGACCGACACCAATGGGAAGAATCTCCCAGAAATTAAGGTCTGTCTTCGTGCCAAGAATCGCCATTGTGTAAGCGCCGATTGCAAAGAAGGCAACGTATCCAAGGTCAAGCAGGCCTGACTTTCCGACCACAATATTGAGGCCGATTGCCATCATGACGTACATGCCGACTGGGTAGAAGAGGACTGACTGGAAGTCAGAGCCCGGTGTATTAATCAGTGGGTTGTTCAAGAATGGCAGCGCGTAGCAGAAGCCAATAAAGATGACTGAGAGAAGGACGCGGCGCCAGCGTGGGGAACGATCCCAGAACTCTGCACCCTTGTCGCGGAGGTTAAAAGTTACTTTTATCATTAGACCCTCGCCTGCGTAATTGATTCACCAAACAAGCCGGTTGGCTTGATGAGAAGAACGAGTACCAAGATGATGAACGAAATAACCGCCTTCCAGGCAGTACCGAATACTGCAGATGTATATGTCTCCATCAAACCAAGCACAAATCCACCGAAGAGCGCACCACGAAGGTTTCCGATTCCACCGAGAACCGCTGCAGTAAATGCGCTAATACCAAGGAAGAAGCCGACCTTAAATGACGTGTTCTCATAGACCAGAATGTAGAAGAACGCTGCCGCGCCAGCCATCAAACCGCCAGCGAAGAATGTCACTGTAATAACGCGGTTGATATTGACGCCCATCAGTGTTGCTGTGTTCTCATCCTGTGAAACTGCGCGAATACCCTTACCAAGGCGAGTCTTTGAGATGAATTGATCGAGGGCAACCATCATCAAACCTGCGGCAACAATGACAATCACTTTGTCATTGCGGATATCGGCTCCAGCATATGAAACCAAGAAAGTCTTATCCATAATGCGCGGGAATTCACGCGGAAGTGAATCAGTCATGATGCGGAAGAGCTCAACGAGCGAGATTGATACACCAATTGCTGAAATCAACGTTGCAAGCTTTGTCGCACCGCGCTTGCGTAGGCGGCGATAGGCAACAAACTCAACTAGCACTGCGGCAATTGCAGATGAGAGCATTGCAATCACTAATGCAAAGAGAAGTGTGAAAACCATCTTGCCGTCGGTTAGAGGCTCATCTTCAATCTTGACGCCAATAAGTCCGGTGGCGAAGAGAGAGCCGAATGTTCCAATCATAAAAACTTCTGAGTGGGCGAAGTTGATCAGGCGAAGAACACCGTATACCAACGTGTAGCCCAGAGAGATCAACGCATAGATGGCGCCCAAGGCGAGACCATCAAAGGTCAACATCCAGAATGCATCTCTTAAGAGTGCAAAATCCACAAAACACCTCGATATTTCATAAGGGAGGGAGATGGTACTTACGTACCATCTCCCTCCGTTTTATTGAAGTACTACTTTACTTGATTGCTCTATTCAAACCGAGGAGATCTAGTATTACTTGATTGCTCCGAGAAGAACGAGCTTGCCGTTCTTAACGATGAAGCCGTTTACGTCAGCTCCAGCAACTTCGCCGTCCTTGTCGAACTTAAGTGTCTTTGAAAGACCCTTGTGTGACTTGGTAGAGACGTACTTGTTGATTGATGCACGATCTGTGTTTCCTGCCTTGATTGCATCAAAGAAGAAGTTAGCAGCATCGTATGACTCTGTTGTGTAAACACCAGGTGTCCAACCAGCCTTAACCATTTCAGCTGCAAGCTTTGGTGAAGCTGCTTCGAATGGGATAGCTGGAGCTGTTAGGAGAACGCCTTCAGCTGCCTTGCGAGCAAGCTTGACGAACTGGTTGTCGAGAGTTCCATCGCCTGAGACGAAAGTAATCTTTGAACCTGAGTCACGGAGCTGCTTTACGAATACTGCTGCCTGTGAGAAGTATCCTGAGTAGAAGACAGCTGTTGCCTTTGACTTCTTAATCTTCGCGATTGTTGCTGAGAAGTCTGTAGTTCCGTTTGGAGTTACATCCTTACCAACGACGCGTGATCCGAGTGAGATATCAACTGTCTTCTGAAGACCGACTGCATAGTCTGATGCATCGTTAACGAGGAAGACTGTTGCCTTCTTGTTCTTTGAAACGATCAAACGTGCTGCAGCTGGACCCTGGTAGTCATCTGTCAACACCGCGCGGTGGAAGATTGACTTTCCGAACTCACCAAGAGTTGGGTTTGTTGCAGAAGGTGTGATGATTGGAAGACCTGCTGAAAGGTATACAGGTAGTGAAACCTTTGATGCACCTGAGTAAGCAGGACCAACGAGTGCTACTACGCACTCTTCAGCTGCAACCTTAGGAGCAATTGGACCAGCAACTGCTGGATCTCCCTGGTCATCTACTTCGTAGACAACTGGGTCAACGTTTGCACCCTTGTTTGCTGCAAGGAACTTCTTGAGTGCGAACTTAACGCCGTTAAGTTCGTTGATACCGAGTGCAGCCTCAGGACCTGTGAGTGGACCCTGGTATGCAATCTTTAGCTTGCCTGAACATGCTGCATTTGCTGCTGGTGCGACAGAGACTGAAACACCAAGAACAAGAGCGCCTGCTGCAGCAAGAGAAATAATCTTCTTCATGTGGAGCCTTTCCTGTTTTTATCCCGGGACAGGGAGGGTTGAAGGTTAGTCGGGCTCGCCCAGCGCGACAAGGTTTAATGTGTAATAAAACACGCGTGGGAGGTTACTTTTTGATTACGAAATCAGCTCATCTCACTGGGTGAGAGAGTTATTTGTCGAGAGCCGCTTCCGGGGAGATAACAGCCTGAGCCACTTCCTTCATGGTAAGGCGGCGATCCATAGCGGCGCGCTGAATCCAGGAGAAGGCCTCTGGCTCTGAAAGGTTGAGAGCCTTCATCAAGATGCCCTTTGCTCGATCGATAATCTTGCGAGTCTCCAGGCGCTCATGAAGGTCTGCAACCTCATCGGCGAGCGATTGCATCTGAATATGTCGGCTGATTGCAATTTCGATCGCTGGCACCAAGTCACCAATAGAAAATGGCTTCACGACGTATGCCATAACGCCTGCATCGCGTGCGCGCTCGACTAGCTCGCGCTGGCTAAATGCCGTCAACATCAAAACTGGTGCAATGGAGATGATCTTTTCTGCCGCAGAAATTCCATCGAGAATAGGCATCTTCACATCGAGAATACATAAATCAGGAGTGTGTTCAGTTGCGAGTGCGATTGCTTCTTCGCCATTTGTTGCTTCAGCGACAACTTCATATCCAGCTTCGCGCAACATTTCGACAAGGTCCATCCGAATAAGCGCCTCGTCTTCAGCGACGAGAATACGAATAGCCATGTGCCCCGAGTCGGATTCGAACCGACACTATGCAGTGTTTGAGACTGCCCTCTCTACCGTTGGAGTACCGAGGCGAACAGTCGCAATCCTACCTGACTGCAAGGACTACTTGTATGCGGGTACTTCGACCACTGTCCAGCTTATTTATAAGCTGGCACAACACCATTGACTGCATCGCCCACGGTGTGGACGCGCATAGCGTTTGTGGAGCCAGGAATTCCTGGAGGTGCACCAGCGATAATCATCACCTGATCGCCAATAGCTGCGCGCTTGGTGTCTATCAACATCTTATCTGCCTGCATCACCATGTCATCTGTGTGCTTGACCATTGGAGAGATCAAAGGTTCGATTCCCCAAGATAGTGCGAGGCGGTTATATGTTCCGGTCTCAGGTGTAATTGCCAGGATTGGAAGACGTGAACGAAGACGCGAGATACGTCGAGCTGAATCACCAGACTGAGTAAACGTCACTAAATACTTAGCGCCGAGAACTTCGCCAACTTCTGCAGCTGCCTTAGTAACAGCGCCACCCTTTGTACGTGGAGCGTGTGACAAAGGACGGATGCGATCGAGGCCCTCTCGCTCTGTCTTTTCGATAATGCGCGCCATAGTCTGAACAGCTTCGATAGCAAAATCGCCAACTGATGTCTCACCTGAAAGCATCAAAGCATCTGCGCCATCGAGAACGGCATTTGCGCAGTCCGTTGCCTCGGCGCGAGTTGGACGTGAATTTGTAATCATGGAATCGAGCATCTGAGTTGCGACGATGACTGGCTTTGCAGCATCGCGAGCGAGCTCAACGCAACGCTTTTGAACCATTGGAACATCTTCGATTGGCATCTCAACACCAAGGTCACCGCGAGCAACCATGATGCCATCGAATGCATCAACGATTTCTTCGAGGTTAGCAACTGCCTGAGGCTTCTCAATCTTTGCGATCACTGGAACGTGGATTCCGACCTCATCCATGATTGCGTGAACATCTTTGATATCTGCTGCGTTGCGCACGAATGAGAGCGCGATGAAATCAGCACCTGCACGAAGTCCCCAGCGGAGATCGTCTGCATCCTTCTCCGACATTGCAGGAACAGATACAGCTACACCTGGGAGGTTAAGACCCTTGTTGTTGCTCACCATTCCCGGGAAGATGCACTTTGTAATGACATCGTTGCCCTTGACTTCAACAACCTCAACAGTGACCTTGCCATCATCGATCATGATGAAATCGCCAGGCTTGCAATCTCCCGGAAGGCCCTTATAAGTAGTACCAACGCGCTCCTTTGTACCAGGAACTTCATCGGTTGTAATTGTGAAGATATCTCCACGGAATAGCTCATGTGGGCCGTTCTCAAAACGTGCCAATCGGATCTTTGGACCTTGGAGGTCGACGAGAATTGCTACAGCTTTGCCGGCTTCCTTCGCTGCTTCACGAACGCGATCAAGGCGCCCCTGATGCTCTTCGTAGGAACCATGAGAGAGGTTGAGGCGTGCCATATTCATTCCAGCTGCGATGAGTTCTCGCACCTTCTCTGGAGATTCAACAGCAGGGCCCATTGTGCATACAATTTTCGCGCGGCGCATGATGAGTACCTTATCTTCTAATAATTGGAGCCGGACATTACTGGCCGGTTTTTAGCTGTGATTTATCTGGCTTTAGACCAGCATCTGGCGGGTAGTCGGTTCGATTGGTGAAGGCAGTTGTGTCTCCCCCATCAAATACTTATCGACTGCAGCTGCTGCTGAACGTCCTTCAGCAATTGCCCAGACAATCAGTGACTGTCCGCGACCAGCATCTCCTGCAACGAAAACATCTTCCTGATTGGTCTGGAAATCTGCATTGCGATTGATGTTGCCACGGTCATCGAGTTCAACTTCTAGTTGTTCGATCAACGCTGACTTCTCTGGACCTGTAAAGCCCATTGCAAGGAATGCAAAGTCTGCTTGGAGTTCGCGCTCTGTTCCTGGAACAGTTTCAAACTTTCCATTAACAAACTTAGTTTCAACGATCTTCAAAGCACGAAGATTTCCCTTTTCATCTCCGAGGAATTCCTCTGTAGAGACTCCGAAGATTCTGTTATCGAGCTCTTCATGTGCTGATGAGACACGGAAGATCATTGGATATGTTGGCCAAGGCTGACCTGCGGGACGATCTTCTGTTGGGCGAGGCATGATCTCAAGCTGAGTCACACTTGCAGCGCCCTGACGCACAGATGTACCCAAGCAGTCAGCTCCGGTATCTCCGCCGCCGAGAATGACAACATGCTTTCCAGCAACATTGATTGGTGGGTTTTCTGCCTCACCAAGCGCCTGCTTATTACCCCATGGCAAGAATTCCATCGCTTGATAGATGCCCTTGAGTTCGCGACCCTTAACTGGAAGGTCACGCCATTGTGTTGCACCTACGGCAAGAAGAACTGCGTCATAACGTGTTCGAAGTGCAGCGCCAGTGATATCTACACCCGCAGCAACACCTGGGCGGAAACGTGTTCCCTCCTGCTCCATCTGAGCAAGGCGACGATCGAGAATGTTCTTCTCCATCTTGAACTCAGGAATTCCATAACGAAGAAGACCACCAATTTTATCTGCGCGCTCAAAGACGGCAACGGTGTGTCCTGCACGAGTAAGTTGCTGCGCCGCTGCAAGACCAGCAGGTCCTGAACCGATAACGGCAACAGTCTTACCTGTAAGGCGATCTGGAATCATAGGCTTAACAGCACCGAAACCAAAAGCTTCTTCAATCGTGCGAAGTTCAACCTGCTTGATTGTGACTGGATCGCGATTGATTCCGACAACGCATGCAGTTTCGCATGGCGCAGGACAGAGACGACCTGTGAACTCTGGGAAGTTATTTGTTGCATGCAAGCGATCGAGGGCATCGGACTTATATCCGCGCCACATCAAATCGTTCCATTCTGGAATCAAGTTGCCGAGTGGGCAACCGTTATGACAGAAAGGAATACCGCAGTCCATGCATCGACCAGCTTGCTTCTGCAAGTGTTCGAAGCTCTGTGGTTCGTAGACTTCGCGCCAATCTTTAATACGCACATCGACGGGACGACGCTTAGGTGTCTCGCGCGGGGTTGTCATAAAGCCCTTTGGATCAGCCATTTGCTGCAACCTCCATTACATATTGATCGACCGGTAATCCATCTTTCTCAGCTCTCTCAATCGCTGCGAGAACTCGTGCATAGTCACGTGGCATGATGAGCGAGAAGCGAGCAAGTGACGCATCCCAATCTGCAAGAAGTGCCTTTGCAACCTCTGAATCTGTCTCTTTCGCAAACTCTGAGACAGCTGCATGGAGTCGCTCGCGTTCATCTGCAGGAACTGCAAGAACATCGACCATGTCGCCGTTAACGAGGGCAGCATTGAGATTGAGAACAAATGCGCGTCCACCAGACATACCAGCTGCAATATTGCGACCAGTGCGACCGAGAATGACGACTGTTCCGCCAGTCATGTATTCGAGTGCGTGGTCTCCCACGCCTTCAACTACCGCTGTTGCACCTGAGTTACGAACGCAGAAACGCTCGCCAACTAGTCCGCGAATAAAGATTTCGCCTGCAGTTGCGCCGTAACCAATGACGTTACCTGCAATGACATTGTCTTGCGATGGGAAAGTTGCCTTCTCATCTGGGCGGACAACAACGCGTCCTCCTGATATTCCCTTACCGACATAGTCATTGGAATCTCCGTAGAGTCTGATGACCATTCCGCGCGGCGTAAATGCACCGAGTGATTGACCTGCTGAACCATGGAGAGTGATATCGATGGTGCCGGTTGGCAAACCTTCTGCACCGTACTTGCGAGTGATCTCTGCACCCAACATTGTTCCGACTGTACGGTTGACGTTACGAACTGGAAGATTGATAGAGACCTTCTCCCCCTTCGTCAACGCAGGAGCTGCCTTTTCGATAAGAGTGTTATCGAGCGCCGCTGCCAATCCGTGATCTTGAGTTGTTGTGCAGTAGAGAGATGAATCAACATCTGGACGAACCAGAAGAGGTGAGAGATCGAGGCCAGCAGCCTTCCAGTGATCGACAGCCTTCTTGGTCTCAAGGTATTCAACGTGGCCAATTGCCTCTTGTATTGTGCGGAAACCAAGGGATGCCAAGATTTCACGAACTTCTTCAGCGATGTACTCGAAGAATGTCTCTACAAACTCTGGCTTACCAGAGAAGCGAGCACGAAGTTCTGGGTTCTGAGTTGCAACACCTACTGGACATGTATCCAAGTGGCAGACGCGCATCATGATGCAACCCGAGACCACTAGTGGTGCTGTTGCAAAACCGAACTCTTCAGCACCGAGAAGTGCAGCGATAACAACATCGCGACCTGTCTTGAGCTGACCATCTGTCTGAACAACGATGCGATCGCGAAGTCCGTTGAGAAGCAGTGTCTGCTGAGTCTCAGCAAGACCGAGCTCCCATGGAGCACCCGCATGCTTAAGCGATGTCAGTGGTGATGCACCTGTTCCGCCATCGTGGCCAGAGATAAGGACAACATCGGCGTGTGCTTTAGAAACACCAGCAGCAACTGTTCCGACACCCACTTCAGCAACAAGCTTGACGTGTACACGTGCGTTCTTATTTGCATTTTTGAGGTCGTGAATCAACTGCGCAAGATCTTCAATTGAATAAATATCGTGGTGAGGTGGTGGTGAGATGAGACCTACACCTGGAGTTGAGTAACGTGCCTTTGCAACCCATGGATAGACCTTGTTGCCAGGAAGCTGTCCGCCTTCGCCAGGCTTTGCTCCTTGTGCAATCTTGATTTGAATATCGTCTGCATTGACAAGGTAATTACTTGTGACACCAAAGCGACCTGATGCAACCTGCTTGATTGCAGAGCGCTTTGAATCGCCATTTTCAAGTGGAATAAAGCGAAGTGGATCTTCGCCGCCTTCACCTGTGTTGGACTTTGCGCCAAGTCGGTTCATTGCGATTGCAAGAGTCTCATGGACTTCCTGCGATACAGAGCCATATGACATCGCACCGGTTGAGAATCGCTTGACGATAGATGAGATTGGCTCAACTTCATCGATGGAAATTGGAGTGCGTTCCTTGAATTCGAAGAGACCACGAAGAGTCATCAGAGCTTTGCTTTGATCGTTGACCTTCGAGGTGTAGCGCTTGAAGATGTCGTAACGTTTATTACGTGTTGAGTGCTGAAGCGCAAAGACTGTCTCAGGATTGAACAAGTGTGGCTCACCATCGCGACGCCACTGGTATTCACCACCGACTGCAAGCTTCTTAGCTCCTGGAATTTCTCCGCCGACTGGATATGCCAAGAAGTGGCGCTTAATTGTCTCTTCTGCAATGACATCGAGATCGACGCCGCCAAGTCGTGACGTGGTACCGACAAAGAACTCGTCTACAACATCTTGCGCCAAACCGATCGCCTCAAATACTTGTGCACCGGTATAAGAAGAGATTGTAGAAATACCCATCTTCGACATCACTTTGAGAACACCCTTGCCGAGCGCCTTAATAGTGTTGCGGACAGCCTTCTCTGGAGAGATTCCAGTGATGACACCTTGGCGAACAAGGTCCTCCGCTGATTCCATTACGAGGTATGGGTTTACAGCTGCTGCGCCATAGCCGACGAGAAGCGCAACATGGTGCACTTCGCGAACATCTCCTGCTTCAACGATAAGACCCACTTGCGTACGAGTCTTCTCGCGAATGAGGTGATGGTGTACTGCTGCAGTAAGAAGCAATGAAGGAATTGGGCAATCTTCTGCATCGCCATCGCGATCAGAGAGGACGATGACGTGTGCGCCATCTTTAATTGCTTGTGAAACTTCTTGCTTAATCTCTTCCAGGCGCTGACGAAGGGTGTTGCCGTCGCCAGTAACAGGGAAGAGTCCGCGAACTACATATGCCGCGAGTTCTGGGTACTCATCATCAACGTTGATGTTGATGATCTTTGCTAGTTCATCATTATCAATAACTGGGAATGCCAATGAGATCTGCTTGCATGAATCTGGACCTGGATCGAGCAAGTTGTGCTCTGGACCGATTGATCCTCCAAGGCTTGTCACAAGCTCTTCGCGAATCGCATCAAGCGGTGGGTTTGTTACCTGAGCAAAGAGCTGTGTGAAGTAATCAAAGAGCAGTCGTGGCTTATTGGAAAGTGCTGCAATCGGAGTATCGGTTCCCATCGAACCAAGCGCCTCTCCCCCTGACTTTGCCATGGGAGCTACGATGATTTTGAGCTCTTCTTCTGTGTAACCAAATGCCTTCTGGCGACGCACAACAGATTTGTGTGGATAGATGATGTGCTCGCGAGCTGGAAGTTCAGAGAGCTTCACCATTCCATCTGCAAGCCACTGTCCATATGGAGCAGCATCTGCAAGAGAATCCTTAATCTCATCATCTTCAATGATGCGACCAGATTCGATATCAACTAAGAACATCTTTCCGGGCTGCAGGCGTCCCTTACGAACAATCTTCTCTGCCGGGAAATCGAGAACACCCACTTCTGATGCAAGTACAACGAGACCATCTTCAGTGACCCAATAACGAGATGGTCGAAGTCCGTTGCGATCGAGAACTGCACCAACTTGGTGTCCATTGGTAAATGTCACGCATGCTGGTCCATCCCATGGCTCCATCATTGATGCGTGGAATGCATAGAAATCACGGCGCTTCTGTGACATAGTCGCATGGTTCTCCCATGCTTCAGGAATCATCATCAAGATTGAGTGCGGAAGTGAGCGTCCACCAAGGTAGAGCAGCTCAAGAACCTCATCGAATGATGCAGAGTCAGAGCCAGACATTTCTACGATTGGGAAGATGCGATCGAGATCTTCGCCGAAGTACTCGCTCTTTAAGAGTGATTCACGGGCACGCATCCAGTTGCGGTTTCCCTTAACTGTATTGATTTCACCGTTGTGAGCGATGTATCGATAAGGGTGAGCAAGTGGCCATGATGGGAAGGTATTTGTAGAAAAGCGTGAGTGAACAAGAGCTAGTGGCGATACAACACGCTCATCACTGAGATCTGGGAAGAACTCTTCAAGCTGGCCGGTTGTGAGCATTCCCTTGTAAACGATGGTCTGAGATGAAAGTGATGGGAAGTAGAGATCCAATGAGTGCTCTGCGCGCTTGCGCAGACAGAAGACCTTGCGATCGAGCGCGATTCCTTCTTCACCATTCTTGCCCGCGACAAATATTTGTTGGAAATCGGGCATGACGGAGAGAGCGGTCTTACCCAATGAAGATGAATTAATTGGAAGTGCACGCCAACCGAGAACAGTCAGACCTTCCTCGGTTGCTAATTTTTCAATCTCGCCTTTGAGATCTTTTCCTTGGGCAATAAAAGCAATACCTGTTGCATAGCTTCCTTCTGAAGGCAGAGTGAAATCAACTACTGCGCGATAGAAAGCATCTGGAACACGAATCAAGATTCCTGCACCGTCGCCTGAATCTGGTTCTGCACCAGATGCGCCGCGGTGTTCGAGATTGCGAAGAGCGGTAAGCGCCTTCTCTACGATTTCATGTGTGGCAACTTTATTGAGCGTTGCCACCATCGCCACTCCGCATGCATCATGCTCGTTGGCAGGATCGTAGAGACCCTGGGGGGTCGGATAGTTGGATTGAAGCGCCATACTCGTTGTCTCATTTCACAGATTTCATACCTGTCGGGACAACGATGGCCCGTTCTAAGTTCGCAAAGGGTAGCAACCGAGAGGGCGCTATGACTACTTAATACCCGCTACACGCTCGCCTTTTATGCCACAGAGGCGTGGAAGAGTTGACCGATTCCAGCGGTAACTGCCATGCCGATACAGCCTCCGATAAGGACTCGCAGCGTTGGAATGAGGAGCTTGGAGCCAGCTGTCTTTGCTCCAATCGCGCCGGCAACGATGAGGCCAACGATAGTGAAGCCAACGATTGAGCCAGAGATGGTGCCGATTGTTGGAGCAAAAGCTGCCAAAAATGGAATGAATCCGCCGATTGCGAATGAGAGAGCAGAGGCGATCGATGCTTGAACTGGACGAGCCTTGCTATGTGGGTGGTGCCCTAATTCATCACGAAGGTGTGCATTGAGTGCATCCTTCTCGGTTAACTGGGTTGCCACTGCGCGAGCGAGTTGTTCATCGAGTCCGCGTTCTTTGTAAATTGCAACGAGCTCTTCTAGCTCGCCCTCAGGGTCAATTGCGAGATGCTCAATTTCAAGTAAGCGATCTGACTCTTCAATATCTGTCTGTGAAGAAACAGAGATGTACTCACCAACAGCCATCGAAAGAGCGCCCGCCGCGATACCTGCAGCACCTGTAGAGATAATGATCGACTTTGCATTATCGAGTGATGCACTTGCTGCTGCAACGCCGACCATCAAGGATGCCGTAGAAACCAAACCGTCGTTAACGCCGAGAACCGCTGCTCGAAGCCACCCTGCACGGTGTGCTTTATGTTCGAGATTGCGGATGTATACATCTTCTAGACCCATATTTCTACCCTACCGTGCAGATCGCGAAAAGATACGGAAGAGCGCGAGGGAGATTGCTCCCACTGCAAGACTGACGAGAACGTTAATGCGTATCCCTGCGATCAAATGCGCTGAATCAATTCTCAAAAGTTCGAAACCGAGTCTGCCGAGGCAGTAAAGAGCGACATAGAGAGTGAAAACTTGACCCGCCTTTAATCGCGCTCCCACACGAAGAAGTAAGAGACCGACCGCTAAGCACCAGAGAGACTCGTAGAGAAAGGTCGGATGGAAGGTTAGAAAATCTTTGTAACCCTCTGGCCTTGCCCATCGAGGAATCTCCAGCCCCCACGGCAAGGTGGTGGGTTTTCCAAAAAGTTCGGCGTTAAACCAATTACCCCAACGGCCGATCGCTTGAGCGAAGATGATTCCTGGAGCTAGTGCATCTGCGAAGTATCGAAATTGTGGCAAATCACGAGTGCGAGCCAACCAGAGATATGCCAGATACGCACCGACTCCGCCAAGTGTGATTGCTCCCCAGATTCCTAAACCACCCTGCCAAATTTTCAAAATGTCTTGAGGGTGACCATCAGTGCCAAAGAATCTCTCTGGTGTTGTAATGACGTGATAGAGACGTCCACCAAGAACTCCTGACGGCACTGCAACAATTGCAACATCACTCACGACACCGCGGGCGCTTGGGAATGCAGCAACAAATCGCTTGTTACTTAACCAGATAGCAACTGCAACTCCAACGATGATGCAGAGTGCGTAGGCGTGCACCGTGAAAGGTCCAATTTCAACCACCGAGATACTCGGAGTTGGGATGGATGCGCGCATATTAACCGCGCTCTACAGCTGCTTTAAATTTTTCTGCGCTGAAGTACTCGCTGTTGCGATCAATCTCTTTGCCATTCACAAAGACTGTAGGAGTTGAGTTAACTCCCGCCTTCGATCCTGCCTCTGCAACCTTAGAGACCCAACCTTCGTACTTCATATCTTTGACGCAATTTTCGAATGTTGAACCAGTGAGCCCTTGAGCCTTTGCAATGGCGATGATTCGATCATTAGTCCAGGTTCCTGAATTCTCACTTGCTGGCTGATTTGCATAGAGACCCAAGTGGAAATCCACAAACTTGTCTTCATCGTTAGCGCATGCAGCTGCATTTGCTGCTCGAACAGATTCTGTACCGATGAAGGAGAGGACGTGGAACTTCACCACAGCCTTCTTCTCGGTAATCAATGAGTTGATGTACTTGCCATTAAGGCCCTCGAATTGCTGGCAGATTGGGCATTGGAAATCTTCGTAGATATCAATGACGGGAAGATTCTTCTCTTCCGCATTGAATGTGATGGCGTAACCATCGGCTTCGCTGACAGTCGCCGGAATGGCTTGTGATACGGACTTGGTCTTAGAGAGAACTGTAGGAACAACCATGATTGCCACGACTGCAACAACCACACCAATTACGAGGTAGCGGGTGAAATTATCCTTGCCAGGTTTTGGCGCGTTCTTCTGGGACATGTACAGCTCTCTTTCGATTCCGTTGATGGGGTAAATATATGGGTTACTGGCCACGAACGCCGAAAGCGAGCTCGCGCGCCAATTCTGTGACTTTCGTGAGACCTTTTTCAAATGTCGGCGCATCCAAGATTGCTTTCACAAAAGCAGATCCGACGATGACTCCATCTGCATATGCGGCCACGTCCCTAGCTTGCTCGCGAGTGGAGACGCCAAGGCCAACTGCTACCGGCAGATCTGTGGTTGTTCGGATGCGAGAGACAAGTCCTTCTGCGCCGCTTGAGACCGTTGCTCGTGCCCCGGTGACGCCCATGATGCTCGCTGCATAGACAAAGCCGCCGCACTTGGAGGTAACTCTTTCTAAACGTTCATCGGAAGTGCTGAGCGCAACCACATAAATAGGATTGATTCCTTCTTTATCTGCTGCCGCAAGCCATGAACTAGATTCTTCGATCGTGATGTCAGGATGAATAACCCCTGAGCCACCTCGGGCTGCAATCTCATGAGCAAACTTCTCGACCCCAAACTTTTCGATGGGATTCCAATAGGTCATTACCAATGACGGCACACCTGCTGTGGTGGAAACTTCAAGTGCGTCGAGGACATCATAAGCAGATGTGCCATTGTTGAGAGCAGTGACCGCCGCCGCTTGAATCGTTGGACCATCCATTACTGGATCGCTATAGGGAAAACCAATTTCGATCGCATCGACTCCACCATCGACAAAAGCCTGAATAACTCGGTGGCAATCCTTGATGGTGGGAAAACCGGCAGGGATGTATGCAATGAGAGCCGCACGATTTTCAGCGCGTGTCTTGATGAAGAGCTGATCGAGCGGTGTTGTCATTACTGACCGTCCAATGCAATACCGAAGTACTGAGCAGCTGTATGAACATCCTTATCTCCGCGACCTGAAAGGTTGATCAGAAGGATTGCATCTGGACCAAGCTCTCTTCCAACTTTGATTGCACCGGCAAGAGCATGTGAGGATTCAATGGCAGGGATAATTCCTTCAGTTTTGCAGAGAAGCGAGAAAGCATCCATCGCTTCTTTATCTGTGATTGCACGATATTCGGCGCGGCCGATGTCATGGAGATAGGCATGCTCTGGGCCAACACCTGGGTAATCAAGTCCAGCAGAGATTGAATGGGATTCAACAGTTTGACCGTTGGCATCTTGCAATACATATGAACGTGTTCCGTGAAGAACGCCAGGAGAACCGCCGGTAATCGTTGCAGCGTGACGGCCGGTCTCAACTCCATCACCACCTGCTTCAAGACCAATTAACCGCACATCTTTATCGGTAATGAATCGGTGGAAGATTCCAATTGCATTAGATCCTCCACCTACACATGCAAGCACTGCATCTGGCAGGCGACCAACAAGTTGTAGAACTTGCTCGCGAGCTTCTTCACCGATGATCTTATGAAAATCGCGCACCATGGTTGGGAATGGGTGTGGGCCAGCAACGGTTCCGAGAAGGTAGTGAGTGTCTTCAACATTTGTAACCCAGTCGCGCATTGCTTCATTGATGGCATCTTTGAGTGTGCGCGAACCTGAAGTAACCGGAATGACCTCTGCACCTAACATCTTCATGCGTGCAACGTTGAGTGCCTGTCGCTTTGTATCTTCTTCGCCCATGTAGACAACACACTCGAGCCCCATCAGCGCTGCAGCCGTTGCTGATGCAACACCGTGCTGACCGGCACCGGTTTCAGCGATGATGCGCTTCTTGCCCATCTTCTTTGTCAGAAGTGCTTGGCCTAAAACGTTATTGATCTTATGGCTGCCAGTGTGATTGAGATCTTCTCGCTTGAGAAGAATGCGCGCTCCCCCAGCATGTTCTGCAAAACGTTTCGCCTCGGTAAGAATGGAAGGGCGACCTGTGTAAGTGCGATGAAGTTCGGCTAACTCATTTTGAAATGCAGGATCAATCATTGCTGCTTGATGCGCAGCATCGAGTTCCTCTAAGGCTCCGATGAGTGCTTCAGGAACGAAGCGGCCTCCATATGGGCCGAAATGTCCAAGAATCTCTGATGCATCAGTTGCGCTCATGGAGGAAGGCTACCTGTAGTTGCGCTAGAGAGCGCGTCCTAATAATCGGTCAATCGCAGCACGCGGATCACCGGATTTCACAAGCGTCTCGCCTACCAAGATTGCATTTGCGCCAGCGCTTTGAGCGATTTCAACTTCAGCGCGCTGCGAGATTCCGGATTCGGCTACTCGAATAATGCCGGAAGGAATCTCTGGAATGAGCGATGTGAAGGCACCCAGATCAATATCGAGAGTTTTGAGATTGCGAGCATTTACACCGATGATGCGCGGCTCAATTGCCATCGCATCTTCAATCTCTTGATGAGTGTGGGTTTCAACTAATACAGCCATGCCGAGCTCTGTTGCTAGGTCGTAATAATCCTTCAACTGATTCTTAGATAGCGCTGCAACAATCAGCAGAACTACATCTGCTCCTGCAGCGCGAGCTTCAAGAAATTGGTACTCGTCGACCATAAAATCTTTGCGCAAGATTGGAATTTGAATCTCTGAGCGCACAGCAATGAGATCTTCAAGGGAGCCACCGAAGCGTCGCTTCTCAGTCAGAACGCTGACAACTGCAGCTCCTGCCTCTTGGTATTGCGCTGCCAGTGCTCGAGGATCTGTAATTGCTGCAAGTGTTCCCTTGCTTGGAGATGATCTCTTAACCTCGGCAATAACAGTCATTGGGTCAGCAAGTAATCGTGGATGGGCATCAATCACAGCTGGTGCAAGAGAGAGCTGCTCTTGTAATCGAGAGAGAGGCAACCTGCGTGCTGCGAGGTCTTCACGAACGCCTTCAATGATTGAATCGAGAACGCTCATCGATTGTCATCCCTATCGGTTGGATCGATGCCACGATCGAGTGCTTTCCAATCAGAAACCTCTCGAACTTTCTTATCGTTGCGCTCATACTTTCCAGAAAGTCGCATTCTTCGACTAATGGAAATCGCAGCTATTGCCACAAGTACCAGTGAGATATTGAGCTTCCACATTCTTAGCCACGCATCGCATTCGCTGTGTTGATGGCAGTCAATACAGCCGCTGCCTTATTGAGGGTCTCTTGGTTTTCTGATTCTGGATCAGAATCAGCAACTACACCAGCACCTGCTTGAACATATGCCTTGCCATCTTTAATCAGCGCTGTTCGTATGGCGATACAGGTATCGATATTGCCGGTGAAATCGAAGTAACCAATCGCACCGCCGTAGAGACCGCGCCGGGTAGGTTCGAGGCGCTCAATGATTTCCATGGCTCGTGGCTTTGGCGCTCCAGAGAGTGTTCCAGCTGGAAAGACAGAGAAGAGCGCATCAATGGGTGCCGCAATTTCTGAGAGTTCGCCAACGACGGTAGAGACAATATGCATCACATGCGAGTATCGCTCGATATGCATGAAATCGATTACTTCGACGGATCCTGGTGTGCAGACGCGCCCCACATCGTTGCGACCAAGATCGACCAACATCAGGTGCTCTGCGCGTTCCTTAGGATCTGCAAGGAGCTCTTCTCCGAGGCGAACGTCTTCTTCCAGTGATGGTGAACGCTTGCGTGTTCCGGCAATGGGATGGACCATGACTTCACGCCCAGTGACCTTTACCAGTGCTTCCGGACTTGAACCTACGACTTCAAATCCACTTTCAAAGCGGAATAAATACATATATGGACTTGGATTGTTGAGGCGAAGTGCGCGATACACATCAAGAGCATCGGCGTTGACGGTTGTCGAAAAACGTTGCGAGATAACGATCTGAAAAGCTTCACCTGCGCGAATTTCTTCTTTGGCAATTTCAACTTTTGCACGGAATTCTTCTGCGCTGATGTTGCTTTCGAAAGAAGGTGGAGTGAATTCAGGAATCTCGCTAACATCCCCGGCAAGTGAGCTCTGTAGATCGGCATACATACGATCTAATCGCTCTTGAGATTCGGCATAAGCCTCATCTATACGACTATCAGAGCCGTCCCAATTGATGGCATTTGCAATAAGTGTGACTATCCCGTTGCTGTGATCCATCACAGCAAGATCACTCGTCAACATAAATGCAATCTCCGGAAGGTGAAGATCATCTTCTGCCAAAGTTGGCAAAGTTTCTAAGCGTCGCACTGCGTCATAGCCCATATAGCCGACGAGCCCACCTGTCAGAGGTGGAAGGCCTGGAATAACAGGAGTCTTTAAATGCGCAACAGATTCCTTCAGCGCTTGAAGTGGATCCATTCCGCGCGGAACTCCCGCCGGCGGGGTGCCAAGCCATTCGGCTTTTCCATCGAGCTCTGTCAACGTGGTTTGGCTGCGGACTCCAATAAATGAGTAACGTGACCACGCTCCCCCATGTTCAGCTGATTCAAGGAGAAAAGTTCCGGGATTATTTTTTGCTAGCTTCTTATAAATCCCCAGTGGAGTTTCACCATCTGCCAAGACACGTCGATAGACCGGAATAACGTTATTGTTTCGTGCGTACTCACGAAATTCTTCGAGCAACATTTCCTTAGAGCTCTAGCTTTCGATGGAAACAGGTGCGGTCTCCTGTGTGACACGCAGCACCGGTTTGCTCTACCTGAAGCAAGAGAGTGTCGCCATCGCAATCAACTGCAATAGAGAGAACTTTTTGGGTGTGGCCTGAGGTCGCACCCTTCTCCCACAGTTCGTTGCGAGAGCGAGACCAATATGTGGCGCGACCTGTATTGATGGTGATTGCAAGAGATTCGTGGTTCATATAGGCCATCATCAAGACTTCACCGGTTGCGGCATCTTGGGCAATGGCAGGAATGAGATCGAGTCCATCTTTGAGAAGCGCTGTTACATCAGCAGATAGCTCGATTGTCATAACAGTATTCTGCCTTAGCGGCGTGAAACCTTGCGCACTGGATAGCCGCTGCGATCGAGATAGCTCTTAATATCTCCAATACGGTGGACTCCAAAGTGGAAAATCGAAGCTGCCAGGAGAGCATCTGCCCCTGCATCGAGGGCTGCAGCGAAATCCTCTTGGCTTCCTGCACCACCGCTGGCAATCAGCGGGACTTTCGAAACAGCGCGCACAGCTTTAATCATTCCGAGGTCATAACCTGCACGAGTTCCATCAGCGTCCATTGAGTTGAGAAGAATTTCACCGACGCCAAGTGCACACGCTTTCTCAACCCAGGCCAGAGCATCGAGTCCTGCGCTCTGGCGTCCACCATGAGTTGTCACTTCAAATCCAGATTCGGTATTGGCGCGCCGCGCATCAACAGAGAGAACGAGTACCTGCGAACCAAATCGATCGGCGATTTCTGCAATGAGCTCTGGTCGAGCTATCGCTGCAGTGTTAATGGAAACTTTATCTGCACCGGCGCGGAGCAAGCGATCCACATCTTCTACTGCGCGAATTCCTCCACCAACTGTCAGCGGGATAAAGACTTGCTCTGCAGTCTTTCGCACAACATCGAGAGTTGTCTCGCGACCTGCGACGCTTGCAGAGATATCGAGAAATGTAAGTTCGTCTGCCCCCTCTGCGTTATAGAGCGATGCCATCTCAACAGGGTCACCAGCATCAACTAAATTCGTGAAGTTAACGCCTTTAACAACTCGACCATCTGTGACATCGAGACAGGGGATGATGCGAACTGAGAGTGTCACTTCTTTGTGAGCTCCAGAGCTTGCTCAAGAGTAAATGCACCTGCATAAAGCGCCTTGCCTACGATTGCGCCTTCGACTCCGATGGAGCGAAGCGATGAGAGCGCTGCAATATCTTCGAGTGATGAGATTCCACCGCTGGCAATTACTGGCTTTGATGTTGCTGCACATACCTCTTTGAGAAGTTCGAGGTTAGGGCCTTTGAGTGTTCCATCTTTTGTCACATCGGTAACAACATAACGAGAACATCCATCGCGCTCGAGGCGTTCGATGGTCTCGAAAAGATCTCCACCTTCTTCTGTCCATCCACGTGCAGCTAATACATGTCCGCGCACATCAAGACCTACTGCGATTCGATCACCATATTGGGCAATCACTCGCGAAGTCCACTCGGGGTTTTCAAGAGCCGCGGTTCCGAGATTGACTCGCCGACAGCCAGTTGCAAGAGCACGTTCGAGAGATGCATCATCGCGGATACCGCCAGAGAGTTCGACTTTGATATCGAGGCGACCAACAACTTCTGCTAAGAGGGCGCTATTTTCTCCACGACCGAAGGCGGCATCGAGATCGACAAGGTGAATCCACTCAGCACCCGATGATTGAAAATCAAGTGCTGCATCGAGTGGTGAGCCATAGGCAGTCTCAGCATCGAGCTCGCCCTGCACCAAGCGCACAGCGCGGCCATCTTTCACATCAACTGCTGGAAGAAGTTCTAAGTAGCTCATAGCGTAGATACCCAATTCTTAATGAGGTGGAGACCTGCATCTCCAGATTTTTCCGGATGAAATTGTGTTGCACTGATAACGCCATCTTCAATGGCTGCTAAAAATCGAGTGTCGTAATCTGTCCATGACTGCAACGCAGTTGACTCCGCTTTCTGAGTGACGCCGTATGAATGAACAAAGTAAAAGGATTCACCTTCAACACCCTTAAAGAGATTGCTTCCTGAAGCTACATCAACGGTGTTCCACCCCATATGCGGAAGAACAGGAGCGCTCAGTTTTTCAACTGTCGAAGGCCAGATTCCGACACCCTCATGGTTGCCATATTCGACTCCGTGAGCGAAGAGAATCTGCATTCCTACGCAGATACCGATTGTGGGACGAGCAAGCGCAACTCGTTCGCGAACAAGTGCATCACCTTTTACAGATGCGAGTCCTTGCATACATGCTCCAAATGCACCGACACCTGGAACTACGAGACCTTCTGCCTCAAGTGCAACTGAGTAATCAGATGTAAGAACTACATCTTTACCTGCACGCTCGAAGGCGCGAAGAGCTGACCGCAGGTTTCCAGATCCGTAATCAAGGATGGCAATCGCCATTGAATTAGAGAGTGCCCTTTGTAGAAGGAATTCCAGCGGTACGTCCATCGATAGCAACAGCATCACGAAGTGCGCGAGCTACAGCCTTGAACTGGGCTTCAAAGACGTGGTGAGCATTGCGACCTTCAAGTACGCGCACGTGAAGTGCGATACGTGCTTCGGCAACGATGGACTCCCAGATGTGACGACCCAGTGTTGTATCGAATGTTCCGATGAGTTCGACGATCTCTGGTTGACGGTGCACAAGATATGGACGACCTGATAAATCGACAGCCGCCTGCACGAGAACTTCATCGAGTGGAACCATCGCATCGCCGAAGCGACGAATGCCCGCCTTATCTCCCAGCGCTTCGCGAAGCGCCTGACCAAATGCGAGAGATGTATCTTCGACTGTGTGGTGTGAATCAACATCGATATCACCAGTTGTCTTAATAGTGAGGTTAAAACCTGAGTGCTTGCCCAACTGAGACATCATGTGATCAAAGAAAGGGACTCCAGTATCAACTGAGATTTCGCCAGTTCCATCCAGTGTGAGGTCGACGAGGACGCTAGATTCCTTAGTTGTGCGTTCTACTCGTGCATTTCTCATGGGCTTCTCCATTACTTAGTGATGATTGCAGTGAGTGCGTTGATAAAGAGGTTGTTTTCGGCTTCAATGCCGATGGTCACTCGCAAGTGACCTGATAATCCCACATCGCGAATGAGGACACCGGCATCCAAGAGTGACTTCCAGAGAATAGGTGCTGGAATATCAAATCCTGAGAAGAGCAAGAAGTTCGCCTTACTTGGCACGACGCGCAATCCAAGTGCTTCTAGCTGGCTCTGTACTTTCTGACGATTGGCTATAAGAGTTGCCACATTACCCAGTAGCTCATCACGATATTCGAGGGCTACCTCAGCTGCTGCTTGTGTGATTGCACTGAGGTGGTACGGGAGGCGAACCAGGAACATTGCATCGATGACAGATCTATCCGCAACGAGATAGCCGAGGCGCACACCCGCAAATGAAAACGCTTTGCTCATGGTGCGAATCACGACAACCTGCGGATACTTCTTGATTAACGTTACCGCTGAAGTTTCATCTGAGAATTCTGCATATGCCTCATCGACAACTAATAACCCTGGAACCACTTTCGCAATCTCTTCAATCTCTGCAATTGTGACTGAGCTGCCCGTTGGGTTATTAGGCGTGGTGATAAAGGTTAGTGAAGGAGATGACTGGGCTATATCTTCTTTCGCATGAGCCACATCAAGTGAGAAGTCTTCGCGACGTCGTCCTTCATGCCATTGAGTATTTGTTACGCGAGCAATGAGCGGGTGCATGGAGTATGAAGGCGTGAAACCAAGTGCGCCCTTATCTCCAAATGCCAAGCAGAGAGATTGGATGATTTCGTTACTGCCATTTGCGGCCCAGATATTGTCGACGGTGACATCTGTTGATGAGAGTGAATTAATGAAAGCTGCAAGACCGTTGCGGAGCGCAACTGCATCGCGATCTGGGTAACGGTTGAGATTCAGTGCAGTTTTCTCAACGCGTGAAGCTATTGCGGCAGCAAGCTGTGGTGAGAGCGAAAATGGATTTTCATTAGTGTTGAGCACTGCTTCTGCTGGAACCTGAGGCGCGCCATATGGTGATAGCGGACGCAAACGTTCTGCCAGCGGAAGCCAGCTTGGCCATTGGCTCATAGCGACTCAAATCGGGCAGAGATTGCTTCACCGTGTGCAGGAAGATCTTCTGCGTTAGCTAAGGTGATTACCGTCGATGCAATATCTGTAAATGCCTGCTGACCGTATTCGATGTAGTGAATTCCCTTGAGGAAAGATTGCACCGATAAACCGCTGCTGTGGCAGGCACATCCACCAGTAGGAAGTACGTGATTAGAACCGGCAGAGTAATCACCGAGAGAGACTGGCGAGAAGCGACCAATAAATACTGCACCGGCATTGCGAATCTTCTGCGCATCCGCTGCAGCGTTAACAGTTTGAATCTCAAGGTGTTCGGCTGCGTAAGCATTAACGACATCAAGGCCTTGTTCGATTGAATCAACCAATACGGCAGCAGATTGAATACCGGTGAGCGCGGTTCGAATGCGATCTGAGTGTCGTGTCGCAAGAACACGCTTTTCAAGTTCGACCTGAACTGCATCGATCAAATCTGATGAATCTGTCACTAGTACTGCTGCCGCGATGACATCGTGTTCAGCCTGACTAATCAGATCCGTTGCAACATCTGCAGGGATTGCAGTTTTGTCAGCAAGAATTGCAATCTCGGTCGGACCTGCCTCTGAATCAATTCCGATGATTCCTCGCAGGGCACGCTTTGCGGCTGCAACATAGATATTTCCAGGACCTGTAACTAAATCACATTTTGCTGCAACGCCTTCCATGCCATAGGCAAAGAGAGCGATTGCTTGTGCGCCACCTACTGCGTAGACCTCGGTGATACCGAGAAGAGCACAGGCAGCCAAGATGGTTGGGTGGGGCAATCCGCCATTTTCTACTTGAGGAGGTGATGCCACTGCAATGCTAGATACTTGTGCGATCTGTGCAGGAATCACATTCATTAAGACTGAACTTGGATAGACAGCACGTCCCCCGGGTACATAGAGACCCACGCGATCTACCGGAATCCACTTTTCGCTGACGGTGCCACCATCTACGACGGTAACTTTCTTCTCGTCACGAGTCTGCGCGCTATGCACTGTACGAATGCGTGCAGCTGAAACTTCTAAAGCTGCGCGAATCTCTGGGGCGAGGTTTGCTAGAGCTGCATCGAGCTCAGATTGCGGAACGCGGATATAGGCAGGCTTGACTCCATCAAATTGCTCTGCGAGAGCAATGAGGTCTGCCTCGGTACCGTTTTTGACTCGGTGCAAAATCGGTTCGATTTCCACCATTGCAGCGGCAACATCGAGGGTGGCACGTGGGAGTTCGCGCTGATATTGATCTTTGCTGAGGTTCTTGCCTCGGAGATCTACGCGTCGCAACATGTGCTTATTCTACGGTGAGCTGCGCCCGCAATGCGCCGCGATTAGCCGCGGACGATGCAGTCAGGACCCAAGATCGCCTTGAGATCTGCGCTCAGACTTGGTGATGCTGTCACTAGAGCATCTACCTTTAGTGTTGTGGACTTCTGGGTATCGATGACATGGAGGTGAACTTCACGTTTTCCAGGATGAGATTTCAAAATCTCTTTCATCCGCTCAACAATTGGTGGAGTTACCTGTGCTGCCGGAAGAGAGATCAAGATCGGACCAGTTGGGCCGCTAGTGATATCGGGCATCGTCATCTCCATCGCAGTAAATCTGACTTGTTCATCGCTTCGAGAGAAACGGCCACGAATCACGACCACCCGGTCTTCGGTGAGAGAGAGCGAATATTGGTTGTATGTCTTTGAGAAGAAGAGCGCCTCAATCGATCCTTCGAGATCTTCAATATTTACCACAGCCCACGAATCTCCATTGCGAGAAACTTTTCGCTGCACACCGGTAATCAATCCACCGATTGTCACCATGCCATCAGGGACGCCTTCATCAAGGAGCGCGCTGATAGACATATCTGTATGTGAGCGCAGTACGTGTTCAACGCCGAGAAGCGGATGATCTGAAACGTAGAGCCCCAACATTTCGCGCTCGAAGGCAAGGAGGGTTCCCTTATCCCATTCGGTCTGCGGGATCTCGACTTCCAAACCTGCAACATCGCTGGAGGTTTCGCCACCAAATAGATCGAACTGACCAATTGCTTCAGCACGCTTAGTTTCGATGACCGAATCAATAGCTTCGAGGTGAATTGTCATTAAACCCTTGCGTGGATGCTTGAGCTCATCAAATGCGCCACCTTTAATCAACGATTCGATTGTCTTCTTATTGCACACCTGAGCATCGACCTTTGCGAGAAAATCTCCGAAAGATGTGAAATTGCCTTTTGCTTGGCGAGAGGCCTTAATCGATGCAACAACACCTTCGCCGACGTTACGAATAGCCGCAAGACCGAAGCGAATGTCGCGACCACGAGGCGTGTACTCGGCATTGGATTCATTGACATCAGGCGGCAAGACCTTGATACCCATCCGACGACATTCAGAGAGGTAGAGCGCTGACTTATCTTTATCGTCACGTACAGATGTCAGCAGCGCTGCCATGTACTCGGTTGGGAAGTTTGCCTTGAGGTATGCGGTCCAGAATGAAACAACGCCATATCCAGCGGAGTGTGCCCGGTTAAATGCATAATCCGAGAACGGAATCAGAACTTCCCAGAGTCGCTTGATGGCAACTTCGGAGAAACCATTGGCCTTCATGCCAGCTTCGAATGGAACGTATTCCTTATCGAGAATCTCTTTATTCTTCTTACCCATCGCTTTACGAAGAAGATCTGCGCGTCCGAGAGTAAAGCCGGCAACTTTCTGAGCAATCGCCATTACCTGCTCTTGATAGACAATCAGACCGTAGGTATCGCCCAAAATATCTTGGAGAGCATCAGATAGTTCTGGATGGATTGGTTCGACTTTCTTGCGACCATTCTTACGATCTGCATAATCATTATGTGAGTTTTCACCCATAGGTCCCGGGCGATAGAGCGCAATCACCGCAGAGATATCTTCAAATGAGTCAGGTGCCATGGCACGAAGCAACGAGCGCATTCCTCCACCATCGAGCTGAAAGACGCCGAGCGTGTCACCGCGCGATAGGAGTTCGAATGTCTTCTGATCTGCCAGCGGTAAATCTTCGAGAATAAGATCGATATTTTGGTTCTCTTTAATATTGGCAAGAGTGTCATCGAGAACAGAGAGGTTGCGAAGACCGAGAAAGTCCATCTTCAGAAGACCGGTTGCTTCACATGCACCCATATCAAACTGAGTAATGATTGAACCATCGGATTCACGGCGATGAATTGGAATGACATCGAGAAGTGGATCGCGAGAGAGAATCACACCTGCTGCGTGGACACCCCATTGGCGCTTGAGGCCTTCAAGTCCTCGCGCTAAATCAACTACGCGCTTGGAGTCAACATCGGTCTCGTAGAGCTGGCGGAATTCACCAGCTTCGCCGTAGCGTGCATCTTTCGGATCAAATACACCACTTAAGGTGATGTCCTTGCCCATGACAGATGGTGGAAGCGCCTTGGTCAGTTTTTCACCGACTGCATATGGATATCCAAGTACGCGAGTCGAATCTTTAAGCGCTTGTTTAGATTTGATGGTTCCGTAGGTAATGATCTGAGCAACTCGATCTTCACCGTACTTCTCTGTTGCATAACGAATCATTTCAGAGCGTCGACGTTCGTCGAAGTCCAAGTCGATATCGGGCATGGAGATACGTTCTGGGTTCAAGAATCGTTCGAACAAAAGTCCGTGTTCGATTGGATCCAGACCTGTAATACCAAGTGCATATGCAACAAGTGAACCTGCTGCAGATCCGCGACCAGGACCAACACGGATGCCAACTTTTCGGGCATGATTGCAAAGGTCAGCAACAACGAGGAAGTAGCCTGGGAATCCCATCTTGATCATGACATCGAGTTCGTAATTCAAACGATCGGTATGAGCTGGGGTGAGCTTCTCCCCCAACTTCTCGGCAAGACCTCGAATCGATTCTGAGCGCAGCCATGAATCTTCAGTCTCGCCCTTAGGAACATCGAAGCGAGGCATGAGGTTTTCACCTTCGCGCAACGTGACATTGCAACGCTCTGCAATCAGCAAAGTGTTATCGCATGCATCTGGGGTCTCTTTAAAGAGTTCGCGCATCTGTGCTGCTGTTTTGACATAGAACTCGGAGTTATCGAATTTAAATCGCTTGGGATCTGCCAATGTGGAGCCAGATTGAACACAGAGAAGGGCAGCGTGCGCATCGGCATCTTCATGGTGCGTGTAGTGCAGATCGTTGGTAGCAAGAAGTGGCAGTTTGAGATCTTTGCCGAGCTTCATTAAATCTGCTTTGACGCGATTTTCAATCTCAATGTCGTGATCCATGAGTTCGAGGAAGAAGTTATTTGCGCCGAAGATATCTCGGTAATCACTCGCTGCGCGGAGAGCTTCCTTGTATTTGCCCATACGGAGACGCGTTTGAATCTCACCACCAGGGCAACCAGTTGTTGCAATGAGACCATCGGCATATTTACTGAGGAGCTCGCGATCCATACGTGGCTTGTAGTAATAGCCTTCGAGTGATGCCAGTGATGAAAGTCTGAAGAGGTTTCCGAGGCCTTCGTTATTTTCAGCCAAGATTGTCATGTGGGTATATGCGCCACCGCCTGATACATCATCTTCGCCGCCATCGCCCCATTGAATGCGCTTCTTGTCGTGGCGAGATTCTGGAGCTACATATGCTTCGATGCCGATAATAGGTTTAACGCCGGCCTTTGTTGCCTGCTTATAGAAATCAAATGCGCCGAAGACATTTCCGTGATCTGTCATTGCAATCGCTGGCATCTCTTGACGCGCTACCTCTTTAACGAGTTCGCTTACGCGCGCGGCACCATCGAGCATCGAGTACTCGGTATGCACATGGAGATGTACAAACGAGTCTTGCGTCGATGCCCGTGAAGCTGAGTGATCTTCAGATGACATTATGGGAGCACCTTATCCCGTTACGGCAGAACAGCCTCCGAAAGCAACGCCAGAGAAGCCTGAAGGTCAGGTGGATATGGAGCTGTAAGAACGAGCGCCTCGCCGCTGACCGGGTGGTTAAAGCGGAGCTCCAATGCGTGTAGCCACGGTCTACGCATTGCAAGTGACTTACCTAATACTGGATCTGCGCCGTAGGTCGTATCTCCCACAAGTGGATGACCGAGCGCCGAGAAGTGCACACGGATCTGGTGAGTGCGTCCCGTCTCAAGTTCCACTTTCACCATCGAGACAGAACGGTAGTACTCGATTATTTGGTAATGAGTAATGCTCTCTTTGCCATCTGCAACAACTGCAAAGCGGTGATCTTGTGTGGGGTGGCGATCGATAGGTGCATCGATGGTTCCTTCTGAAGGATCCATATGTCCCTGCACGAGTGCGTGATAAGTCTTTTCGACATCATGATCACGGAACATCTCTTTGAGTTTGAGATATGCGCGATCGGTCTTTGCGACAATCATCAATCCACTTGTGCCCGCATCGAGGCGATGAACAATGCCGGCACGTTCTGCAGGTCCACTTGTAGAAATCGTGTATCCCGCTGCAAGGAGCGCACCAATCACTGTTGGTCCAGTCCATCCTGGCGCAGGATGTGCGGCGCATCCGACAGGCTTATCGACGACAACAATTTCCTCATCGTTGTAGACAATTGTTAAGCCATCTAGCGGAGTCAAAGGAATGGGATCAGCATGGATTTGCTCTGGCATCAGAACATCAATCATCTGCCCTGCGGTGACTCGCTCTGATTTTGATAAAGCCTTGCCATCACTGCGGATATCACCATCTTCGAGTAACTTCACAATGGAAGTACGTGATAAACCAAGGACGCGCGTCAGTGCACTATCAATACGTTCGCCAGCGACGCCTTCCGGCACGATAAGCGTGCGGTGGTCTCTACTCATGAGATCCTGACTTTGCTGTCGGGGAGATATTACGAACAGTGAGAAGGATAGCGATTGCAGCTGCAATGCATATTGATGAATCTGCAATATTAAAGATTGGCCAATGGGGCAGTTCGATCCAGTCGATGACATGTCCATAGAGGAAGCCAGGCTCGCGGAAGATGCGATCAGTGAGATTGCCAAGGACTCCCCCAAGAACGAGACCAGCGACATAAGTCCACCCGCTTGATGTGATGCGAGATGCGTAGCGCGCAATAAAGAGTGCGACAAAAATCGAGATTGAGGTGAAGATAATGGTGAAGCCTGTCGCCATACTAAATGCGGCACCAGGATTGCGCAGAAGTGTCAGTTGAAGAAATGAACCAATTACTTTGCGGGGTGATGAAGAGAGATTTGCTATCGCCCAATTTTTTGTGAGGAAATCGAGCGCCCAAATAAAAGTGGCAAGTGAGAAGAGGCGCTGAACGAGTGAAGTTCGGCGCACCTTAGCGCCGCTCTTCTTTCTGCTTACAGATCATGCAGAGAGTTGCGCGAGGAAATACCCGGAGACGTGCTTTTCCAATGGGAGAACCACATACTTCACAATTTCCATAAGTCTTATTATCAATGCGGCTGAGTGCGCGCTCTGTCTGAAGAACCATGTCACGTGCATTGTAAACAAGTGACATCTCGTGCTCGCGCTCGAAAGTCTTCGTTCCTGAATCTGCCTGATCATCACCAGCGCCATCGCCAGCATCTGAGATGAGTTCATCCATCTCTGCTTCAACCGTTGCAAGCTCTGCTTGTAGACGAATGAGCTCTTTGGAAAGCTCTGCGCGAATTGATTTCAATTCAGCGGCGCTCCATGCTCCTTCACCTTCGACTGCTGTCACTGGAGTTGGTGCTGCTTTCAAAGGCTTCAGTGGTGCAACTTTCTTGCCGCTCTTTACCGGACGTGGTGGAGGTGGCATCACCAAGCGACGCTCTTCAATAACAGGAGCTGCAGTGGGAGCTACAACCGTTGCAACGGAAACTGTTTGAGATTTTTCATCGACGGTAAGAGTTGTCTTACCGACCTTTGAAGGAAATGGGCGACCAGGCGCCTTCTTTACTTCAGTAACTTTCTTCGCTGCTACTTTCTTCGCAGGAGCGGCCTTCTTTGCAGGCGCAGCCTTCTTAGCGACAGCCTTCTTTGCAGGCGCAGCCTTTTTAGCGACAGCCTTCTTTGCGGGAGCGGCTTTCTTGGCAGGGGCTGCCTTTTTTGCTACAGGCTTCGCCTTCTTCAAGAGCTTCTGGGCAATCTTCTTTGCTGGCACGCCGCGCACCTTATGCCTTTTTACCCGCGCCCGCCACCTTGCCACGCCTGTAGAAAGTGGTCATCGCCCTCTCATGGTTTAGACTTACGCGAAGGATTTGCACGACCATGGCTATGACGAGGCGATCACCTGCTGAGCCAGTTGGAAGAAGCTCACCGCTCGCGGTGGGTGCGTAGAGCCAACCGTGTGAAGTTAAAAAGTGGCGACACCTCTTGGTGTTGCAAGGCGGGTGGTACCGCGAGCTCATAGAGCTCGTCCCTCCATTTCATACCGATGAGATGGAGATGGACATGACCGAAGCACCTAAGTTCAATGCAATCGCACCGCAGATTGACCTGCCTGCGATGGAACACTCCATTCTCGATTTTTGGCAGAAGGAAAAGATTTTCGAGAAGAGCCTCGATGCTCGTTCCCAAGGTGAGCCATGGACTTTTTATGAAGGCCCACCTACTGCAAATGGAATGCCAGGTACGCACCACATTGAAGCTCGCGTATTTAAAGATGTCTTCCCTCGATATCAAACAATGAAGGGCAAGTACGTCACGCGAAAAGCTGGCTGGGATTGCCACGGACTTCCGGTCGAGATTGCTGTAGAGAAAGAGCTTGGCTTCTCAGGTAAGGGCGATATCGAAAAATTCGGAATCGCAGAATTTAACGACAAGTGCAAAACATCTGTGACTCGTCACGTTGATGCATTTACCAAAATGACAGAGCGCATGGGCTTCTGGGTTGATTTCGATCAGGCTTACTGGACGATGGCACCTGAATATGTTGAATCAGTCTGGTGGTCACTTTCAGAGATTTGGAAGAAGGGCCTGCTCGTTCAAGATCATCGAGTTGCACCGTACTGCCCTCGTTGCGGTACCGGACTTTCAGATCACGAACTTGCACAGGGTTACGAAACTGTTGTAGATCCATCTGTCTATGTTCGCTTCCCCATTACCAGCGGCGATCTTGCAGAACTCAATGCTTCTCTATTGGTGTGGACGACTACCCCTTGGACTCTCGTCTCTAATACTGCGGTTGCCGCACACCCTGATGTTGATTATGTCGCAGTGCGGGCAACTGTTGATGAAGCATCAGAAGTTCTTGTCGTTGCAGAGGCACTTCTGACTGCAGTTGCAGGTGAGCATGAAATTCTGAAGCGCTTTAAGGGTAGCGAGCTCGAGCGCGTTACGTACAAGCGTCCCTTTGATTTCATTGAAATCCCTGATTCCCACTTTGTGGTTCTTGCAACATACGTCACCACTGAAGATGGTTCAGGACTTGTGCATCAGGCTCCTGCCTTCGGTGCAGATGACTTGCAAGTGTGCCGTTCATACGGACTTCCAGTTGTAAATCCAGTTGCAGCAGATGGCCACTTCTTAGGAGATGTCCCTGTTGTCGGCGGGCTCTTCTTTAAAGATGCAGATAAGCCTTTGGTAAAGGAGCTCAAGGCCAATGGTGCGCTCTACAAAAATCAGCCATATGAGCACTCATATCCTCACTGCTGGCGCTGCCACACTGCGCTGATCTATTACGCGCAACCTTCTTGGTATATCCGCACAACATCAATCAAGGATGCACTTTTGCGCGAGAACGAAAAGACAAACTGGTTCCCAGAGACAATTAAGACCGGTCGCTATGGAGATTGGCTGACCAACAACATCGACTGGGCGCTTTCACGCAATCGTTATTGGGGAACTCCCCTACCGATTTGGCGTTGCGAGAACAAGCATGAAATCTGTATCTCATCACTGAAGGAACTCGGCGCACTTGCTGGTCAAGAGTTATCAAACCTTGACCCACACCGTCCATTTGTTGATGACATTACCTTTGCTTGTGCAGAGTGCGCACTCACAATGACCCGCGTTCCAGAAGTTATTGACTGCTGGTACGACTCAGGTTCGATGCCATTTGCTCAGTGGGGATATCCGCACAAGGAAGGTTCGGTCGAGAAGTTTAGGGCTGCTTACCCTGCAGACTTTATCTGCGAGGCAATTGACCAGACACGTGGATGGTTCTATACCTTGATGACTATCGGAACTTTGGTCTTCGATCAGAGCTCTTATGAGAACGTACTCTGCCTCGGACATATCTTGGATAAAGATGGTCGCAAGATGAGTAAGCATCTCGGAAATGTCCTCGAGCCAATGGCTTTGATGGATCAACATGGTGCAGATGCTGTGCGTTGGTACATGCTCGCAGCTGGATCACCATGGGCATCACGTCGTGTGGGACACGAGGCAATCTCTGACGTTATCCGTAAGACCCTGCTTACTTACTGGAATACCATCTCTTTCCACGCTTTGTATGCAAAGGCATCCGACTTCACGATTGCACAAAGCCCTGCAGTTGAATCACGTTCAACAATGGATAAGTGGATTCTCAGCGAACTCAATACTGTTATTGCAGAAGTAGATAAGGCCTACAGCGCATTTGATTCACAGAGCGCTGGAAAGGTTCTTGCAACTTTCATCGACGACCTCTCTAACTGGTATGTGCGACGTTCACGTCGACGTTTCTGGGATGGCGATGTAGCAGCACTAGCAACTTTGCATGAATGCCTCGAGAAGCTGACCCAACTCCTTGCGCCGATGGTTCCATTTATCGCAGAGCAGACATGGCAAGAGCTGATCCGTGTAGCAAATCCAGATGCACCGATTTCTGTACATCTCACCGACTTCCCTGTTGCTGATGCAGCGTTGACTAATCCAGCGCTCAACAAGCAGGTTGCAATGACTCGTCGAGTTGTAGAACTTGGACGCTCTGCGCGTGCTGAATCCGGAGTCAAGATACGTCAACCACTTCAGCGTGCACTTATCTCTGCTGCGGGTTGGTCGACTCTTCCATCTGAGATGAAAGAGCAGATCTCTGATGAGCTCAATGTCATTGACCTTGCAGATATTGCCGATGCAGATGGCGACTTAGTCGATGTCTCTATCAAGGCAAACTTCAAATCACTCGGCGCAAAGTATGGAAAGTCCGTTCAGGATGTCGCCAAGCTCATTGCTGCAGCTGATGCAGTTTCCCTCGTTAAGACTTTGCGAGCAAATGCCACGACGATTCTTGGGGATTATGAGATTGCCCTTGATGACCTTGTGGTCACTGAGGTTCCTAAGAGCGGCTGGATGGTGGCAAGCCATGATGGAGAGAGCGTCGCTCTCGACCTCGAGCTGACACCGGCCCTGATCGCAGCTGGAAATATCCGTGAAGTCATCCGCGCTATTCAAGAGCGACGCAAGAGCGATGGATTTGATATCTCAGATCGCATTACCGTCATTTGGAATAGCGATGCAGAGAGCGTTGCGACTATTGAAAGTGGAATTTCACATATCAGCGAGGAAGTATTAGCTACATCAATGCAGCGCGATACATCGATGCCGGTAAGCGATCTCGAGCTTGGACTTGTCTTTAAGTTAAGTAAAGCTTAAAGAACTGCAACCACAATTGATTGCAATAAGTTGATTGCGATCAAGAGGACGATGAAGGAGAGATCCAACGCTACGCCGCCAAGGCGAAGTGGTGGAATAAATCGTCGTACAAATGCCATTGGCTTCTCAGTGATTGTGTAGATGATTTCAAAGAGCCCAAGCAAGATTGTGTTGGGGCGCCATGAGCGCGCAAACATGCGGACGTAATCAATAATGATGCGCAAGAAGAGGGCAATTTTAAAGAGCGAGAGAAGCTGTAGCAGAACGTTCTGTAAAAACATCAGGTGAATCAGCTCTGGTTGTAGAAAGCAGCTTGAGCAGCTGTGCGATCTTCATTGCTGACATTGACGTTGGCAGGCGAGAGAAGGAATACCTTCAAGCTAATACGTTCGATGCGGCCGTGAAGTCCGAAGACTAGGCCCGATGCAAAGTCAACGAGGCGCTTGCGCTCTGACTCTTCCATGTCGTCGAGATTGATGATGACTGGGTTACCTTCACGGTAATACTCGCCGACTTTGCGAGCCTCGGAGTAAGAACGTGGCTGAAGAGTGACAATGTTGTATGAGGCGCTCTCTTCAATAAATGGCTCTTCAACTACTTCATGATGTGTGCGAACCACAGTGACACCTGTTGGCTCTGCGCGACGAGCTGTGATTGGACGAGGCTCGACCTTTTTAACAGGAGCCGCTGGAACTTCAAGATCATCTTCTGTATCGACGAGACCAAGGAAGCCCATCATCTTATTAAGTGCTGACATGGGTGAAAGGTTACTAGTGGTACTGGCGTTGCCCGAGGATTTTGCTACCCACCCGCACATGTGTCGCGCCATGGTTAAGTGCAATCAGATAGTCCCCACTCATTCCTGCCGAGAGCGATGGCGAGTCCGGGAATTCGCCTCTGAATTTTTGGTGGATTTGCGCAATCTTTGAAAAAGCTAGATCTACTGGCATATCTACCGGTGGAACACACATCACTCCCAAAAGAGAGATACCAGGGAGTCCTTGAATGGCAGTCGCAGTGGTGAAGAGCTCTGCTTCTACCAACCCTCCCCGATCGGGATCTCCATCGAGTGAAAGTTGGAGAAAGAATTCACGGCTCTCTCCCATTTCATGGAGGGTTCTCGAAAACTTTTCGGCGTGCCCGAGATTATCGAGCGAATGAATGCAATCAGCCCATCCTGAAATCTCTCGAATCTTCTTGCTTTGCACCTGCCCTTGATAGTGCCATCGGCCATCTACAAGAGCAGACTTTTCTAGACCTTCGCTGCTGCGATTTTCTCCAAAGTTTTCAACTCCAAGTTCGCGCAGAATCTGAACATCGGAGAGTGGATATGTCTTAGTAACGACAATCAGCGTTGGAGAAAAAGGCGCAATCTCACTTTGGACACCGCGCAGATTTGCTTCAATTTCATCGTGACGATTGCTCATAAAGAGATAATCCCCGCCTGACGACCTGTAACTCCGTCACGACGATAGGAGAACAATTCATCATTTTCTACGGTGCATTCAAATTTGTTGAGAATGGGAATTCCTTCGTCGCTCAATACAGAACGAAGTGCTGCTGGTAAATCCAAAGCAAAGGTGCCTTGAATTGTCTTTGATTGAGCAAAAGGATGAATGGCAATTACTTCGTTGTAGACATCTTCTGATACCTCATAACATTGACCGCAAATTGCAGGGCCCATAATCGCAGTTATCTGCGATGCCCCCATCTCACGCATGAGCTCAAGAGTTTTACGAGTAATGTCATTCACTAGACCGCGACGGCCAACATGTACGGCTGCGACCGCCTCTTTCGACTTCAGGAGAAGCGGAATGCAATCGGCGACCATGACCGCAAGTGAAATCCCAGGAATGCCCGTTACGAGCGCATCTGCTGTCGGAGCGTCATCGGTGACTTCTTCAATCAACGCGATGCGATCTCCATGGACTTGATTCATATATTGAATTGGCCCGAATTTGCCAGAGAGAATTTCTCGATTAGCGAGAACATCCTCAAGTTCATCGCCCACATGGTTGCCAAGGTTGAGAGATGCAAACGCACCGTGGCTTACGCCTCCGGTGCGTTTGGTAAAGCGAGAAGTCATGGATTACTTCATGAAGTCTGGAACATCGATTTCATCTTCAGAGACGAGCTCTTCAAATGTGATGCGCTTGCGTGGAGCAGAAGTTTCAAGATCGAGCGCCACTGAGAGTGGGTCGTTCGATGGGATGGGATCTGCAACGCCTGAAAGGGTTGCTGCATTGATAGAAGGCATCTCCACCTTCTTTGGCTCTCCCCCAGCAAAACCTGCTGCAATCACCGTGATACGGACTTCATCACCAAGAGCGTCATCGATTGTTGTACCGAAGATAATGCGCGCATCAGGATGAGCCGCAGCTTGTACGAGCTCACATGCCTCATTAATTTCGAAGAGACCGAGGTCTGAGCCGCCTGCAACGGAGAGAAGGACTCCCATTGCACCATCAATTGATGCTTCAAGAAGTGGACTTGAAATCGCAAGCTCAGCAGCACGTGCTGCACGGTTATCGCCACGAGCAGAACCGATTCCCATCAGTGCAGAACCAGCATCGGTCATCACTGTCTTTACATCAGCGAAGTCGAGGTTGATGAGACCTGGCTGTGTGATGATTTCTGTGATTCCCTGAACACCTGAGAGAAGAACTTGATCCGCGCTCTTGAATGCATCCATCGCTGTGATGTTGCGATCAGAGATTGCAAGAAGGCGATCGTTTGGAATAACGATCAATGTATCTACATGCTCACGGAGAGCATCGATTCCTTCTTCAGCTTGACGTGTACGAATCTTTCCTTCGAAAGAGAACGGACGAGTGACAACACCAATTGTGAGTGCGCCGAGATCGCGTGCAATCTTTGCAACAATAGGAGCTCCACCTGTTCCGGTTCCGCCACCTTCACCTGCAGTTACAAAAACCATATCTGCGCCGCGAAGAATTTCTTCAATCTCTTCTGTGTGATCGATTGCTGCCTGTCGACCCTTTTCAGGTGCCGCACCTGCACCGAGACCCTTTGTTGATGCGCGACCGATATCAAGCTTTACATCTGCATCACTCATCAAGAGATGTTGTGCATCTGTATTGATTGCAATGAACTCAACACCTTTGAGTCCAACTTCAATCATGCGATTGATCGCGTTAACTCCGCCACCGCCGATACCGACGACCTTAATTACGGCGAGATAATTCTGTGGTGCAGCCACCCTGTGCCTCCTTAAGAACTGTAAACCCTCTCTTGAGAGTTACATTTCTATTCACTTTGATGGTGGCAAGGTATGTCTTTGTGAGGGGTGAATCAAAAACCAACACGAAGAAATACCTCTACCTACTGTAGAGAGTTTTATCGATGAAAATTACTTCACGATTGGTGCATGAGGTGCCGAAAGATCGACTCTCTTAATTGCTTTATTTTCCGGTAGTTGTAAAAGTGCTTGCAATACAGTGACTTTAAGATCAATCTCTCGAGAAGTTCCCCATGTAACTTTGAGTTTCTGGCTTCCCCATTGCTGCCATGACGAGATGGAGTTCTCGCTAGCGGCGCTGATAGAGATGACGTTATCTCGAAGTTCCAATGGAAGGTCTGTGAAGAGGGCGATCGCTTCAAGGCCTAGCTCTGGTGTGGAGGCGCTGACTACCGGCAATCCTGGAGGTGTCTTTCCAGGAAGAGCGAAGAGAGCTCCTGAACTATCGATTGCTTGATTCTTATAAATACCGACTGCAATGCGTGGAGTCACTTTCACGATTACTTTGCCGCTCCACCATTGGCGGTTCACGGAGACGCTCTTCACCCACGAGAGCTCTCCTAAGGTTCTTTCAACTGAACGTGGCTCGATGCGTGAAAGCTTCTGACCGATTTCAATTTTAGATTTAGCAACTATCGATGAGGCCGATACTTCTTGAGGAAGTCCTTCGGTAGCAATAGAACGCACTTCAAAGATTGGAGACCATGCAAAGAGATAGGTCAAAAGCGAGAAGAGAATTACTGAGATAGCTATCGCACGCGCACGAGTGTTCATCAGGAATCAACCGAAGCGCTTAGCGAGACCATCGGCAATGATGGGCGCCAGTGAGTTCACATCTCCTGCCCCAAGGGTCAGGATTACATCGCCCGGCTTGGCGATTTCAACGATACGTTCGGCAGCCTCAATGAAATTAGGGAGATAAATTCCGTGCTGCATCTTCTCTGCAATGAGCTCTGAGCTGACTCCAAGAATTGGTTTCTCACTTGCTGCATAAATCTCCAGCAGAGTGACATCATCTGCAACATCCAACGACTCAGCAAATTGTGCCAGGAATGCTTGGGTGCGCGAATAACGATGCGGTTGGAAAATTACAAGCACTCGTCCGGTATCTGCATATCGGCGCGCAGCTTCAAGTGTGACTGCTATTTCAGTTGGGTGATGACCGTAATCATCAATCACTCTGATTCCATTAACCGTTGCTTTGAGTTCAAAGCGACGACCCGCTCCTCTAAAAGAGTGAAGACCACTTAAGAATGCTGCAGGGTTGAGCTCGAGCGCCATAGCTAAGGCAAGGGTTCCCGCTGCATTGAGAAGGTTATGTTTGCCAGGCACCTGGAGCTCAATATGCCCTACGACAGTGCCCTTCCACACGGCACGTCCTCGAGATCCTGCTGCGGTGAGTTCGATCTGATCAATTTTGAGGTCAGATGTTGGGTCGGTTCCGTACGAGTAGGTAGTGCAGTGGTTGACGTTTTCACCGAGAGAGCGAGAGCCTGCATCATCTTTGCAATAAATCAAGAAACCATCGGCAGGAATAGTTAAAGCAAAATTCTTGAAAACAGTTGTCACTTCATCGGCAGTTTTAAAGAAGTCAACATGGTCGTGTTCAACATTGGTCACGATTGCAGCATGCGGGTGGTAAGCGATAAATGAACCATCTGATTCATCGGCTTCTGCAATGAAATATTCTCCAGAACCGCGATGGGCGTTAGAACCTGACGCTGTAAGAGTTCCGCCAATTGCAAAGGAAGGATCGACACCGCAGGCTTGGAACGCAACTGTAGCCATCGAAGATGTTGTGGTCTTTCCATGGGTACCTGCAACGGCGATGCTGGTAAATCCGTGCATCAACAAAGCCAGTGCGCTTGCACGCGTCATGATGGGAGTAGAACGCTCAAGGGCTCTTGCAATCTCAGGATTAGTTGGAGAGATTGCCGTTGAGTAGATAACAACATCTGCGCCATCCACATGTGAGGCTTCATGGCGCGAGTAGACAGTGGCACCGAGGGCACCGAGAGCGGTCAACACGGATGAGTCTTTCGCATCAGAGCCTGAGACTGTGATTCCATCTGCAAGGGCGATGCGCGCGAGGCCGCTCATGCCGGAACCGCCGATTCCGATGAAATGGATGCGCTTACCCAAGAAAGACTCCCCTGCAAAGGTTGTCGTACTAGGAATACTCATGCAATCCCTGCTGCTCTCTCCATCATTTTTACAATCTTATCGACTGCGAAGGCTCCACTAGCATCACCGCTCGCCGGACGCTTCGCACTTTCTTCTACAAGTGAGGTGATATTTTCCTGAAGCCACTCCGCGGTGAATTGGTTCTGCTGCAGGATTTGCGCTCTGCCGGCATCCACGAGTGATGCAGCATTGAGGGCTTGTTCGCCATTTCCTACTGGCAAAGGAATAAAGAGGCTATAGCGAGCAAGGGCCGCAGCCTCTGCACATGTAACAGCACCGCTTCGGGCAATCAATACATCTGCTGCCAGATAGCACTGAGCCATCTCATCAATATATGGAAGCGCAACATAAGAGCCGCTCGATGACGGAACCGGATTGTGCTTTCCAACGCCATGAATAATCGATACCTCGGTGAGATCGCTGCGGGCTTCATCAACAACTTTATTGATTGCCTGCGAACCTTGTGATCCACCGAAAATAAAGAGAAGCGGTTGATTGGGATTAAGGTCGTACTTCTGTGTGATCGATCTCTTGGCTGCATCCCGCGCACTCTGCCAATCTCTTGACGCAGATTCCAATGCGGTAAGTACATCGGCGCGAAGAGGAAGTCCTGTCAATTCTGCCTTCTTAAAGACCCGATTTGAGACCGGGTAGCTCAGCGCGCAGAAACGCGTCCAATGTGCTCCGACTCGATTAGCCCAACCTGCACGTGCGTTCTGTTCGTGAATGACAAATGGTGTTCGCTTCAAGAGCGCTGCAAAGTAGAGAGGACCAGAGACATACCCGCCAAAACCGATTGCACATTCAACGCCTGCAAGAAGCTTGCGCGTCGAATTGATGGAGCGTAATAACTGTATTGGAACCTTTAACAGTGATGGAGAAAGAGTGCGAGCGATAGAAACTTTCGGAATATGGTGGAGGCTAAAACCAGCAGCGGGAACGAGAGTATTTTCAAGACCAGACTCTGTGCCAATAAAGAGGATCTCATCGTGCGGATATTTCTCGCGCCAAGCACGAGCCACAGCTAGAGCAGGCTCAACATGCCCGGCTGTACCTCCGCCTGCAAAGAGAATCTTCATTGGTAGTTCTGACTCCTCTTTATTTCTTTGCAAAACGTCGAATGAGCTCTCGAGATACTTCTTTATCTCTGAGTGCAACACCAGCAACAAAGCCTAGAGCGCAGATTGTGGTCAGCAGCGCAGAACCGCCATATGAAACGAGTGGAAGCGTCACACCTACAACGGGAAGAACGCTGATTGCCGTACCGATATTGAGAATAGATTGAATTCCAATCCAACATCCCACACCTGCACAAACATAACGAGAGAAAGGATCTCTTGCACGCAGTGCGATTCTGAATACCGAATACACCAGCGTGCCAAGCAGAATCAGGACTCCGAGAGTTCCTACTAAGCCCAACTCTTCGCCGATTACTGAGTAAATAAAATCTGTATGCGCCTCAGGAAGATTGCCCCACTTTTGGCGACTACCGCCGAGTCCAACGCCGAAGACTCCACCAGTAGCAAGACCTAAGAGACTGTGAGCTGGCTGCCAACCAATGTTCTTGTAATCATTTGGGTCAAACGGATTGAGGAAGACGAGGAAGCGTGCACGACGATAATCTGAGGTAACGATTCCAATAGCTAATCCGGCGAAGATGACTGCCGCAACTGTTCCCATCTTGCGCAGATCTACGCCTGAGACAAAGAGAAGACCAGAGAAGATTGCTGCGACAACAGCGGCTGTACCGAGGTCGCGACCACGGAGAATTCCGAGAATTACAATAGCAAAGCCTGGAGTCAGAAGTGCGATTGCATTGAACTGCATTCGATCTGCCGTCTCCTTCTTTGCAAGAAGATATGAGGCCCAGAGAATCAAAAGAAATTTGGTGAACTCGCCAGGTTGGATATCAACGATTTTTAAATCAATCCAATTTCGGTTTCCATTTACCTCTTTACCAATACCTGGAATCATCACAATTACCACGAGGGTGATAGATGCAAAGAGACCGAGGCGGGCGAACTTGCCCCAAAATTCGATAGGACGACCAGCGAGAAATGCTGCAAGCGGAATACCTGCTGCAAGAAAGATAAATTGGCGAAGCGCAACGGCAAATGCATATCCCTTGGTATCAATCGCATGAATTGACGATGCCGAGAAGACCATAATGAGTCCTAGGACAACCAGAATTGAAGTGCTGATAATCATCATGTAGAAATGATTGACGGGATTATTGAGAAACCTTGTTCGCTGGGTAGCTTTAGTTGGCATCGGTCACTACATCCTTCACTGCTCGAGCAAAGCGATCGCCGCGATCGCCATATGACAAGAATTGATCCATCGATGCACACGCTGGTGCAAGAAGGACAACATCTCCCTCTTCTGCAATCTCAGAGGCCGTACGAACGACGCTCTCCATAAATTCATTGCTCTCCGAGAACTTGGAATAGCCAGCCGGCGCATCGACATAATGAAGTGGCACATCTGGTGCGCTAGCACGCATCGCCTCTGCAATAAGTTCTCGATCTTGGCCAATCAAAATGACAGCTTTCAGGCGACTCCATGTGCGATCAATCAGAGGCTGCATCTGTGCGCCTTTTGCCAGTCCTCCAGCAATCCAGACAACTGAGAAGTTGGAGAGAATTGATGCACCTGCCGCATGAGGGTTGGTAGCTTTTGAATCATCGATCCAGGTGATTCCATGATGTGATGCGACTTCCTCGATGCGGTGCTTTCCCGGCTTAAAACTCTTGAGCGCTTCACGAATTACTTCACGAGACACGCCCACTGTCGAAGCAAGCGCTGCAGCAGCAAGCGAGTTTGAAACATGGTGTGGCACAGTGGGAATAATCTCTGTGAGCTCTGCAATGAGGGCTGCTTCATTGGGATCGGCAACGAATGCCCGATCTACCAGCAGCTCTTCCACTACTCCAAGCTCGCCAGGACCTGGAGTATCAAGTGAGTAGAAAATCTTGCGGCCCAACCAATGGGAGGTACGACCCACAACTTCTCCATCATCGCCGTTGAGGATTGCAGTCGTTGACTTATCGAGAATTGAAATTTTGTCGTGTGCATAAGCATCGAAGGAGCCATGCCAATCAACATGGTCATCTGCGATATTGAGAATTGCAGATGATATGAATTGGGCGTCTTGGAGCCAATGCAGTTGAAATGAAGAAAGTTCGAGAATTAAGTAATCAAACTTTTCCGGGGAATTTACAGACTCAATGACTGTAGTTCCAACATTGCCACATGCCCGCACCTTCATTCCTGCGGCATTCAGTATGTGGGCAACCATTTCGACAGTTGTGGTCTTTCCATTAGTGCCAGTGAGAGCAAGCCACTTCTGTCCTGGAACTTTTTCACTCTTTACAGACCATGCAAAATCGATTTCATTGAGAATATCGAGTGAGGCATCACGAGCTGCAACAACTACGGGATGATCCTCTCTCCATCCGGGAGAAATCATGAGCGCATCAAAATTGGTGGCGACAACTGCATCGGGGGTGAGTACTTCAAATCCTTCAACGGATTCGATTTTCTCATCTACAAAAGTCACGGCTGCGCCGCGATCAGCAAGAACTTTTGCAGTCGCTATTCCTGTGACACCTGCCCCTGCAACGAGAATGCGCTTCTCGCTCAGAGAGCTATAAGGATTAGCAGTAGTCATAGCAAGAGTTGGATTTAACCAACAACCCAATCTGCATAGAAAAGTCCGAGACCCATCGCCACGCACAGTCCAGCGATAATCCAGAATCGAAGCACCACCGTGACTTGTCCCCAACCCATGAGTTCAAAGTGATGGTGCAGTGGCGCCATCTTAAAGAGGCGCTTTCCACCTGTAATTTTGAAGTAGAGCACCTGAAGCGCAACGGACATTGTGATGATGACAAAGAGTCCGCCGAGTGGAATCAACAGAAGCTGAATACGAAGCGACGTTGCAATTCCTGCTAGCGCTGCCCCAAGTGCAAGAGATCCCGTGTCTCCCATAAAGATCTTTGCCGGTGAAGCATTCCACCAGAGAAATCCGGTACAGGATCCGGCAAATGCGGCAGAGAGGACAGCCAGATCAAGCGGATCTCGCACCTGATAGCAATTAGCTGTAGTTACCACAGCGCAGCTCTGTCCGAACTCCCAAACTCCGATAAGTACGAAAGCGATAAATGACATCACTGCCGCACCCGTAGCCAGGCCATCGAGTCCATCTGTGAGATTGACGCCATTACTTGTAGCGGTCACCATAAATGCAACCCAAATAACAACTGCGATTACTCCGAGAGTGATTGATGTATCTCGCACTGTTGAGAGTTGAAGACTGACAGGCGTGTATCCATCTTTATCTGCAAATTGCAATCCAAGATATCCAAAAACTGAGGCAGCGAGTACTTGACCCGCAATCTTCTGCTTACCGCTGATGCCACCTGAGTTCTGTCGTGAAATCTTCATGTAGTCATCAATCAAACCGACGAGTCCGATAGCAATAACCAATCCGATGACCAGGAGAGCGGAGACGCTGAGGGTGTTACCAGAGATGAGGTGAGCGATGAGATAAGAAGCGATGACAGAGAAGATGATGATGATTCCGCCCATTGTGGGGGTTCCACGCTTGGTGTGGTGCGTTGTTGGGCCATCATCGCGAATGAACTGTCCATAACCGCGACGAGCAAGAGCTTTAATCAGAAGAGGTGTTCCAAAGAGCGAGAAGAAGAGAGCGAGGCCTCCAGCAATCAGAATCTCTCTCATGAACTTTCTCCTTCTTCCTTATCTAACTTCTCTTGCCACTTCTTTTCAATGCTTTCAGCTAACTCTTCTAGTGCATCCGATCGTGAGGCCTTACAGAGAACCACATCACCTCGGTTGATGTTTCTCGCAACTTCAAGAGCCTCGGCTTTTGATTCACATGGATGGAGTGAAAGATGCGAATCCTTGGTGACGCCTAAAAGATATGAATCTGCCCCCACTGTTACGAGATGATCTATCCCTAAGTCTGCGGCTAGGGTCGCGATATCGGCATGTGCACGGTCAGAAGACTCGCCGAGCTCGCGCATATTTCCTAGAAATGCCCAAGACTCTCCCCCACGCTCTTGTGTGAGATGAGCAAGGGTGCGAAGAGCTGCAGCCATTGAGTCCGGGCTTGCGTTGTAGGCATCATTAATAATTACCAAATCATCGAGTTCGCGCACTTCCATTCGCCAACGCGCATGCACCTCAGCTGTAGAAAGTGATGCGGCTATGTGGTCGGTACTGATTCCAAGTGCATGAGCGACAGCGGCTGCTGCAAGTGCATTGGAAATTTGATGAAGTCCGTACTGGCGAAGCGCCACAGTTGTGCGACCTTCTGGGGTAACAAGATCGAAATGTGGACGACCTTCACGCAATTCGATATCAGTAGCCCGTACCTGCGCTGTGGAACTTTCGCCAAAGTGAATCACTCTTCCCTTATGAAGTGACGCCATAGCGGGAGTGAAGGCGTCGTATTCACCGAGAATTGCAATGCCTGATTCGTCGAGAGAAGAAATCATTTCAGATTTTGTTTCAGCGATAGTTTCTATCGAACCAAACTCGCCAATGTGTGCGGCGGCAACTTTCAAAACTACGCCAACCTGAGGCCGAGCTATCGCAGCCAGTGTCGCGATATCGCCACGATGTCGAGCTCCCATTTCAACAATGCAGTAGCGAGTCTCCGCTGTGCACTGTAAAAGCGTGATGGGAACGCCAAGTTCATTATTGTTATTTCCCTTTGGAGAGACTGTAGAACCGTGTGCCGAGAGAATCGCCGAGAGAAGCTCTTTTGTTGTCGTCTTGCCTTGTGAGCCGGTAATTCCCACAACGACCATTTCAGAGTGCTTTGATCGCACGTGTGCTGCAAGCTTTCCCACTGCAGTTGTCACATCATCAACAACGATGCAGCGCTGCTCAATAGCTCGAGAAGCGAGAACTAAAACCGCACCATGAGTGAAGGCATCGGGAGCAAAATCATGTCCATCTGCTCTCTCGCCTTTTATGGCAAGGAAGATAGAGCCGGGAGTGCATTGTGAGGAAGAGAGATAAGCAGGTGCAGTTACTTCACATTCTGTTCCGTGGAGTGATCCTCCAACGATGCGTGCAATTTCGCTAGCGTGAAGTGGAATCATCTTTTGGACTCAATCGCGTGAGCTAATTGAAGTCGATCATCAAAAGGTGTGATGGTTCCTTGTACTTCCTGACCGCTTTCATGTCCCTTACCTAAGACGACCACTGTGTCTCCAGTCTGAGCGAGTGATACCGCGTAAGCGATTGCCGCTGCACGATCTGGGATGACCGATGACGGTGCGTCAACAGACATTGCCCCTACCATCTCGCCCAAAATTGATTCTGGCTTCTCGCTTCGCGGGTTATCGCTTGTAAAAATCGCTATGTCACTCCCTTGGGCGAGAGCTGATCCCATTAATGGACGCTTTGATGCATCGCGATCGCCGCCACAACCCAGAACAGCAATTACCTTTCCGGAGGTAAATTCTCGAACTGCACTCAGAACATTGATGACCGCATCAGGGGAATGTGCGTAGTCGACAAGAGCAGTGAAATCTTGACCGAGTGAAACGGCTTCTAGACGACCTGGCGCACCGGTCAGAGTTGGGATGAGAGTCGCCATCTCTAAAGGATCAATTCCGCACTCATAGGCAATTGCAACTGCCATCAAGAGGTTGTCGAGATTGAATCCGCCGTGCATTGGTGTTCGAGATTCAATCAAGATTCCATCTTTGCCCCTCATGGTGAATTCAGCGCCTGAATGAGTTGTAGTGATCGAGGTGTAATGCCATGTTGCTTTGGAATCACTGCGAGAGAGAGAAATCATGGGAATTGAGTTGCTTGCAAAGAGCTTTTCGCCATATTTGTCGTCGATATTTACGAATCCAAGGTCTGCATACTCATGGGAGAACAATTTTGATTTAGCTGCAAAGTAGCTCTGCATATCTTTGTGATAATCGAGATGATCTTGTGTCAGGTTAGTAAAACCGACCATTGAAAAATGAGAGCCAACCATGCGCTTGAGGTCGAGCGAGTGGCTAGAAACCTCCATCACGAGATGGCGCATATGGCGCTCTCGCATTGTTGCTGCAAGGGCTTGTAAATCTGCTGCCTCAGGAGTTGTTCGAGTGCTCTTAATGGATTCAGAACCAATACGAGTCTCAACAGTTCCGATGAGACCTGTCTCTCGCCCTACAGCGCTCAAGAGTTGATACAACAAGGTTGTGATTGTTGTCTTGCCATTGGTCCCAGTTATTCCAATGCTCTGCATATCTCTAATGGGTGAGCGATAGAAGGAGGATGCAAGTACCGCGCCTGCTTCACGTACATCCTTTACGATGAGTGTTGGAAGGCCAGACGATTGATGTGCACCTGCTTGATCAGTGAGAACTGCCACCGCGCCACGCGCGATCGCCGAATCAATAAATTGAGCTCCATGCACCTTGGCTCCAGGGAATGCCAAGAAGATATCTCCCACCTGCACCTCTGAATCCACATGGGTAAGACCAGTGAATGAAATATCTTGGGCATTGATTACCTCTGCATTCAAGAGCTCTGCCGCTTGGGATAGCGAATATGAGAACTCATTAAATGGGCGTGACATTAGTTCTTCGCACTCACTTGTGTTGCTTTGAAAGTTTTTAGCTGAGCTTGTGTAAGAGCTACTGGCTTTACCGTTGTTCCGGTTGGAGCAACATGCTCTGATTGCAGAACAAAAGTCATTACTTTTTTAAATACAGGACCACAGAGCGCACCACCGAAGTGACCGTTGCGAGGGCGCTGAAGAGTGACGTTAATGACGTAGCGAGGACTATCCGCAGGCGCAAAACCGATAAACGATGCGGTGTAACCGCTGTACTTACCTGTGATCGGATCAACGCGCTGTGCAGTACCTGTTTTACCAGCAACGCGATATCCAGGAATCGCAGCACTTGGTGCAGTTCCATTTGCAGAGACAACGCTCTCCATCATGATGCGCAATTTCGCTGCAGTCTCTTCACTGATAACACGCACTGACTCGCGATTGCCTGCAGGTGTGAAGTGGCCTGAGTCATCTCTCGTTCCAGCAATTACTGTGGGAGAAACACGTACTCCACCATTAGCGATTGTCGCAAAGACGCTCGTAGCCTGCATTGCTGTCAATGAATAACCCTGACCGAATGCAACTGTTGGAGCAGTTGTGCCAGACCAAGTTTTGACTGGACGAAGAATTCCAGCTGATTCACCTGGTAGCCCCGAACCTGTCTTTGTTCCAATTCCAAACTTTGTGAGGTAGTCATAGAGTCGCTGACTTCCAAGAGTCTCGCCGACTTTGATAGAACCAGTATTAGATGAGACTGCAAGAATTCCTGTAGTTGTCAGATGTTGAGTTGCATGCTTCTCATGATCGTGGAAAATTTTACCGGCACGATGAAGTCCATAAGGAACGGAAAATACCGTGGTTGGCGTAACGGTCTTCTCTTCGAGCGCCGCAGCCATTGTCATTACTTTTCCAGTCGATCCTGGCTCGTAAACATCTTGCACTGATGGATTGCGCATCAAATCGAGCGTAACGCCCTTTGTATTGTTAGGGTCAAATGTTGGTGCGGTTGCATGGGCGATGATTGCTCCAGTACGTGGATCCATCACAATCACTGTTCCATTTGCCGCACCGCTGCTCTTAACTGCCTCTGCAATTGCTTTTGCTGCAATCCACTGCACATCACGATCAATTGTGAGGCGAACTGACGTTCCTGCCTTTGGCGCAATAATTTCGTTTTGAGATCCAGGAATTTCAGCACCGTTAGCACGTGCGTAGGAGTAACGACCTGCAGTCCCTGAAATAACTGAGTTCATGCTTGATTCCAGACCGGTTGCACCAACGCCATCTGCGCGAACAAAACCAACCAAGGATGAAATCAGTGAACCTGATGGATATTCACGAATATAAGAACGCTCAGGGAAGAAACCAATAATGCGCTCACCGAGATCGCGACTAGAGAGGGCTGAGTTGTACTCCTCCATCGCAGAGCTGAGCTTTGACCATAACGCTGGGCGACCATTCTTTAAGACCATTGAATATTTACGAGTGCCGGTGATGCTCGATTGAACCTCTGCAACTGATAGCCCCAATATTGGAGCAACAAATGCTGCCGTCTTTGCAGGATTATTTATCTGGGTTTGATCGACCACGATGCTGATTGCAGAGACACTTCGCGCAAATGCAACGCCGTTGACATCTGTGATTTCTCCACGTGGCGCCTGCACAGTGCGAGTCGTCTCCATCTCATCTACAGCACGCAACTTGTAATTGGCAGCTTCGATAATCTGCACTCTAAAGAGTTGAAGGCTGAGAAGAGCTAATGCAATAGTGAAGACCAGAGCGAGAATGCGAATACGTGACTTCGCAAGGAGGAGATCACCCACGGGTTACCTCCGGATTTGAAGTTAAGTTAAGGAAGATTGGTGTCTCTGAAGGCTTCATTCCAAGGGCTGCCGCGGACTTTGCAAGAGCCTCTGGAGCAGAGTGCGCGTCAATCTTGCGATTAACAGCGTCGCGCTGATCGGCAACCATCTTCGCTTCAATCTTGAGATTAGAGAGCGTGAAAGCATCTTGTGCAAGCAGCGTATTAATTCCTAGAAGAGCCATAAAACCTGCAACGCTGACTGATGTTACAAAAATCGCGAAATATCGACGGCTAGCTTGCTGCGCTACAGATACTTGAGGAAAAGTTGCGTGGATAACTTTTGCAGTAGTTTCAACAACTTGACGTTTCAATCCTGATGTCAATGTTGTTGAAATTGCTTTACGTGCAACCGCTGATGCCATTATGCAGCCACCCTTTCGATTGCTCGAAGGCGCGTTGAAGCTGCTCGAGAATTCTCGGCAATCTCTTCATCGCTCGGCTTTTCACTTGAGTTAAATACAAGTTTGAACTTTGCTGCATATTCAGGAAGTTCGATGGGAAGTTCACGTGGACTCATTGAAGTCGATGCTTCTGCAAACTCTTCCTTAATGATGCGATCTTCAAGTGATTGAAAAGACATCACAACAACTCGTCCGCCGATGACAATGGCATCGAGTGCCTGTGGAATTGCGCGTTCGATTGCGCCGAGTTCGTCGTTGACGGCAATGCGCAGTGCTTGGAAAGTGCGCTTCGCAGGGTTTCCACCTGTGCGACGTGTTGCCGCAGGGATGCTGTTCTTTACAAGAGTTGCAAGAGCGGTGGTCGAGTTCAACGGCGCAACTGCACGTGCTTTAACAATATTTTCAACAATACGCGTTGCGAACTTCTCTTCGCCATATACACGCAGAATGCGCACAAGTTCACCTGGCTGATAGGTATTGAGAATCTCTGCCGCCGTGATTCCGCGACTTTGATCCATGCGCATATCCAGAGGCGCATCATGGGAATATGAGAAACCACGAGAACCTTCATCGAGCTGCATGGATGAAACACCTAAATCAAAAAGTGCGCCGTTAACCTGAGAAAAACCAAAGCTTTCAATCACATCTGTAAAGTGATCAAAGACCGAATGTGCTGACTTAAAACGATCTCCAAAAGGAGCAAGGCGTGTTCGCGCAGCAGATAGCGCTTGAGTATCGCGATCGATTCCGATAACTGTCAGATGTGGAAATTTTTGTAGAAGCGCTTCGCTATGTCCGCCAAGGCCGAGAGTTGCATCGACAACAACTGGATTTGAAGACGATTCAATGGAGGGAGCAAGTAAGTCAACGCAGCGATCGCGCATTACAGATATGTGTTGCATCTTCTCCCCCATTCCCAGTAGTTCCAATATTTTTGAATTCAATTACACGCCCACTCATCTCTGGTCACCGCCGGCCGACGGATTTGTCGTTTCGATAGCGACGCCGGGGAAGGGACGTCGCTGCCGACCTATGAGGTCGGCGGTGGCCACAGATGAGTGATCGCTATTCAGTTTTTATTAAGTTGTTGAAAAATTTTTTGCTGATGCTCTAGAAAAGTCCCGGAAAAACTTCTTCAGATACATCAGCAAAACTTGATTCGCGATCGGCGAGGTATTCAGCCCATGCAGCGCTATCCCAAATTTCAACGCGGGTATTTGCGCCAATGACGACGCACTCTTTCTCAAGACCGGCATAGGTACGCAAGCCCTGTGGAATCGTGACGCGCCCTTGGCGATCAGGAATTTCATCGTGCGCGCCGGCAAACATCACGCGCTGGTAGTCGCGGGCCGCCTTCGCAGTGACAGGTGCCTGACGGAGGGTTTCGGTGATGTGGGCAAATTCAGTAGCGGGGAAGACATAGAGGCAGCGCTCTTGACCCTTTGTAATCACAAGGCCTGGCGAAAGCTCTTCCCGGAATTTGGCGGGAAGGATCAAGCGTCCCTTCTCATCGAGACGCGGTTCATGGGTGCCCAAGAACATTGATTTTCACCACCTTCCCCAAGGTATGAGCGTGAATTCCACGCTTAATTCCCCACTTTACACCACTTTCCCCCTTTTTACACCACTATTCTCCAATTTTTTCCCTTCCTCCCCCACCTCTCCCCACATCATCTGGGCAGCAAAAAACCCGCCCTCGTGGTCGAGAGGCGGGTTGGTAGAGAGGTTATTTTCTACTCGAAGGAGCGACGATCCCAACGATCTTGGAGTCGGTCACCGAGCGAGCGCGAAGGTTTCGACACCCGAGGAGCCTTTCCACTGAGTGAGCGCAGGGCCATCAAGAGCCCAGCGAGTGCGACAACGAAACCAGCTACTCCGACCGGGATTAATTGAGCAATGAGCCCGGTAAAGAGGATTGCAATTCCAGCGAGGATAAGGGCAATTCCAGCAAGTGCCGAGCCTGGCGTCTTGGCGATCAATGTCTGAGTATCTCCGCCAGCGAGTGTGGATTGAAGGCGTGGATCATCAGAGGCGAGCGCAGCCTCCATCTCCGCTAGTAAGCGGCGTTCACGATCAGATAGTGCCATAGCCTCAACAATAGAACAGTTGTGACTATCCGTCACCTTCTGGGCTCTCCTTCGATGGTCGTATCAACCGGCCTGGGCGCACGCTTGAATTTCCGAAGCGGGCACGGGCTTTATCGATAGCGGTATCAGCCTCTCGCCATCCTTTCTCGCGTGAGCCAAGGAGCATCTGTTCGTGGGCGCCCTCATGGAGGTTCTCCAGAGAGACAGCGACCAATCGCAGGCGAGCCCCGTTGATCTTGAGCGCCTTATATAAGGTACGAACGACTTCATAGATTTCTTGGGTGCTATCGATAGGCAGTGGCAAGGTCTTACTACGAGAGATAGTGGTGAAATCAGAGAATCGCACCTTGATGCCGATGGTCTTGGCGAAGAGCTCTTTATCGCGAAGTCTGGCAGCGGCCTTCTCTGTCATTCGTAGAAATTCGCGCAAGATTTCTTCCGGGTTATCGAGGTCGTAGGCAAATGTTTCGGCATTACTGATGCTCTTATCGGGTTCGTCATCACTGACATCGCGCATATCGCGCCCCCATGCAAGTTCGTATAGCGAGGCACCTGTTGCATCACCGAGTGCGCGAATCAAAGTCGATCGCGGGGTATTGGCGATATCTCCAATGGTGTGGAGCCCTAATCGATCCAGTGCTTCACCAGTCTTTGGTCCGACTCCCCACATCGCACCGACTGGAAGTGGATGAAGGAATTCGAGAAGTCGTTCATCGAGAATTTCAAGCATCCCGTTGGGTTTGCAGTGTTGCGATGCAAGTTTGGCGATGAACTTATTCGATGCGATTCCAACAGAACATGAGATGCCTTCTTGCCTTTGAACTTCTTCACGAATCTTCTGTGCGATCTCGCGACCTGTGCCGAGTAATTTGAGCGCACCTGTGACATCGAGAAATGCTTCATCTAATGAGATGGGTTCGACCTTCGGTGTATAGGTAGAGAAAATCTTCATCACGCGATCTGATATCTCTGCGTAGCGATGGTGCTCGGGTGCTATAAAGATTGCATGTGGCGCCATACGTTGTGCGCGACCGACCGGCATCGCTGCCCGGATTCCAAATTTACGTGCCTCGTAATTTGCAGAGAGCACTACCCCTCGAGCGCCTGCACCGACAACGACCGCTTTACCTTTGAGTTCGGGATGGTCGAGCTCTGCAACAGATGCATAGAAGGCATCCATATCGACATGCAGAATCGTGCTCATATCGCCACACTACCTTTCTTGAGATTCCATTCTTGATAGGCGCTACGTAGATCCCAGACACCTGTTGCGCGTAATGAGATTCCGCGTTCGCCGGTGCGACGAGTAATGCCACGTACTAAGAAGAGCGATGTGGCATAGAGAGTCTGCGCATACTGCCCCGAGCGCGATTGCAGAACATCGGGAAAGAAGGTGGCATCGCTGCATCCGTAGCCATCATCGAGTGAGAGGAAGAGGACGCGCTTACCTGAACGTACCGGTGGTGATTGCAGCGCGACCTTTACTCCTGCAACAAGGACTTCGCTATTGCTGCGCAAGCCCAGTAAATCACAGGAGCGCGTTGCTCCGATGGCATTAAGAAATTGCGTATAAGGAGAGAGGATGTGTTCGCTGAGATCCATACCTAACCGCGATAGCTCGTTATGCATCTTCTCATCTGTAGTCATTGCAGGTAGCCCGCTCGCCTCAAGAAGTGGAGGTGCAAGCCCTAAAGACATCTGCGCGCTAGAGAGCGATGGTGCTGATGTTTTCTGCAAGTCGGCAAGATGCAAGAGTAAATCTCGATGAGTGATCTCATCGCTGTCGTTGATATGCACTGTATCGAAGGCGCCGGTAAGAATCAGCGTTTCAATTGTCGGAGCCGATGCACCTGACCTGCGATAGAAATCTGCAAGGTCGATATATGGCTGACCTGCCTCAATAGTGGCAATCTCTTTCTCGCTAGCGCCGCTGACTGCACTGAGTGCAATACGAATTGCAGCCTTATCCCCCGCATCTTCAACACGATAATCACTGCGCGAATAATTGATATCAAGGGGCGCAAGTGGCACACCCATCTGACGCGCTTCATCAATCATTAGACGTTTGGGATACATGCCGGGATCATGTGTCAGAACGCCTGAGATAAATGCAGCAGGGTAATGAGTTTTCAGCCATGCCGATTGATATGTCGGCAGAGCGAAGGCTGCAGCATGTGCTTTGCAGAAACCGAAAGAGGCGAAGGCGCGCAGAACATCCCAGATTGTTGTAATCGTTGTGAGTTCGTAACCGTTCTCGGTCGCAGCAGGAAAGAACCAATCACAGACTTTCTGTTGGCCTTCTTTACTGCCGAGTGCGCGACGTTTTTCATCGGCTGCGGCAAGTGAGATACCTGTCATGACAGAGATAATCGAAATCACTTGTTCGTGAAAGACAACAACACCTTCGGTCTGCGCCAAGATCGGAGCAAGTGTGGGATGAATTAATTGCGGTGCAGTAAATCCACCACGAGCCTCTAAGAAGGGGCGAATCATGTCGCTTTTGACTGGCCCTGGGCGAAAGAGCGAGATATCGATAATCAAATCGCTAAAGGTACGCGGCTGTAGCTTGCCGACGAGTTCGCGCTGGCCTGGGCTCTCGATTTGAAAGAGGCCCAGTGTCTGTGTCGATTGAATCAACTTATATGTATCGGGATCATCGAGCGGCACTGCATCGATATCAAAGTCAGGATCTGCGGTACGTCTAATCTCTTCAACGGCATGCGCAATGGCAGATTGCATTCGCACACCCAGAACATCGAGTTTGAGTAGACCAATATCTTCAACATCATCTTTATCGAATTCGAGCATCGGATACCCACCTGCGTTGATTTGCAACGGTGTGCGATCGAGCAAAGTCGCATCCGATAAAGCAATTGCACAGGGGTGCATCGCAAGGTGGCGCGGCAAACCATCAAGACGCGATGCCATTGCAATCGTCATCGCCATCAACGGCGTATTGGTATTGAGAGATTTGAGTTCGGGTAACGATGCAAGCGCTGCCTCGATATTTGCAGCACGCACATGTGGCATTGATTTTGCTAAGAGGTCGATCTCGGCGGCAGGCAATCCCAGCGCTGCGCCTGCATCGCGAATCGCATGGCGAGCACGGTATGTCTCGACCATAGCAACGGTGGCACATCGTGAGATTGCAGCCGGCGCCGCGAAATCAGCTGCACCGTAGCGAGCAAAGGTGGCATCATAAATTTCAAGGCGGCGTGCGGATTCAACATCGATATCGATATCAGGCAGCGCACGACGAAGCGGTGAACAGAAACGCTCCATTAAAAGGCCATGCGCAATCGGATCGACGCCAGAGATTCCGAGAAGATGACAGATCAATGAACCGGCGCCAGAACCACGGGCTGCAACACGAATTCCTTTTTCGCGCGCAATGTCGACGATATCGGCAACTGTAAGAAAGTAAGACTCAAAACCAAGGGTTGCTACCGTTGCGAGTTCATCATCAAGGCGTGCACGGGCTGCACGGATATCTTCTGAATCTGTATAACGCCAATGCAGCCCGGCTTCACTGCGATCGCGTAAGACCCGTCGCATATCAGCAGCGCTGGTGGCGCCAACAACATCTGCTTCAGGAAGATGCACATCGCCTAAGCCAATATCGCGCTGCGGTGATAGCAGTGAGCGCTCGGCCCATTCGCGCGTTGTTTTGAGCAATAAACGTGGCGAACCTTCACCTGCAGCTTGTGCAATCTCTGCAGCAAGACGGTGCATCTCATCGGAGCCTTTCAGGAAGCCTTCCGCATTACGACGTTCGAGGTGGCGACGATCGAGCGGCACTAATTGGCGGGCGCAATCGAGAATATCTGCCACCGGTCCATCGCTGCGATCGCGCATCCGCACTGCATTGGTGATGACTGCATCGATATCGTGTTCGCGAGCGAAGACCAGTGATCTAGCAGCATGTGCAGTAGAGCGCGGACCGCTGCCAGCAACGAGATGCGATACACATTCGATTGCTTGGTCGGCAAAGAATGGTCGCGTCTTATTAAAAATATCCATCGCGATATCAAAGCGATGAAGACCAATCGCCTGCGATACCGGGGATTCAGGGCCATGCAATAAGTAGAGAGCGCTGCTGTGCTGTGAGAATTTTTCAAGAATATCCATCGTGATGACAGGGATGCGATCGGGTGAGTGAAATGTAATCCCACGATAGAGGTGCATCAGGTTGCGGTATCCCCCATCGCTGCCAGCAAGAATGGTGACGCGAGGAAAATTCTTTCTATCTGATGCGATACCCATGGACTCTGAATTAACGAGATCAATCTGAAGATTAATACCGATGATGGGTGCGATTCCGTATTGGAGTGCGCTCTTTGCAAAACGAATTGTGCCTGCAAAAGAATCACGATCGGTCAGTGCGAGAGCGGGCATCTCAAATTCGGCGGCGCGTTCGACTAAGTCGTGCGGCATGGTGGTGCCATACTTAAAGGAGTAAGCACTTGTTGTGCGTAGGTGAATAAAGCTCATAAGAAGTTAACGAGTTAAATCGTTGTGACGATCCACTGTCCTGTTGTCTCATCGCGTTCGAGTTGGAATGTTGTGAGCGCACCGATAGGTGCAGCCTCTACTCGCCAGAGAGCGCGTGCTTGATCATCGGGGCGATACTTTCCATCACTGACGCGGTTCCACCATCCACCGCTCTCGCACCATCGCGAGAGGACTGCATGGATGCGGAAACGCTTTCCGCGGAATGTGAATTCGATAGGAGTAGTAGGTCCATCGATAAGGACTTCTCCTGCGGGGATGACTTCGCTCGCCACGTGAGGCTCCTTTGCTCTAGCTTGGATATTCGAACAGATGTTCGAAAAATAGCCCACCCCACCGACAAGGGCAACGCTGGAGCCTCCCTTGAGAGTTGTCCGCTTTGCCCGCCCCGAGTTGAGCGTGACAAGGCGTGGCGCCTAGCTCAGCTATAGCCTCCCCCTAGATTTCGCTCCGTGAAAACCACTTACACCCTCAAGCGCGCACTTGTTGCCGCATCTGCTGTTGCAGCCCTTGCTGTAACAGTCATTACTCCAATCGCATAGGCTGTTACCTATTCAGCCCCATCTGCTCCGACAAAGGTCGTAGCAAATGAAGGAACAAATGGAATCACTGTCAGCTGGACACCATCTGCTGCAACAACTCCAGAGATCACTTCCTACATCGTCTCTGCCGGACCTGGATCATGTCCGGTAATCGTTCCTGCAACTTCAAAGTCAGTTGTGACAATTCCTGTTCTTGAAGGACAGAAGACATTTACGCCAGTTGTTCAGGCTGTCAATGCATACGGAATCTCTGCAGCTGCAAAGGCCAACAAGAGCTTCGATGCAACAAAGTTAACTCTTGCGACAGTAAACGCTGATTACAAGTCTCTTCAGTTCTTGCAGCTATCTGACTTCCACGGTGCAATTGACGTATCGTCAACAAGCATTGGTGCAGCAGGACTTGTTGCGGCATGGAACAACGATCGCCTTCTTAACCCAAACACAGTTGCGGTTACTTCAGGTGACAACATCGGTGCTGCTCCACAGATCTCTTCTGCATTCGAAGAGCTTCCAACAATCGAAGCGCTCAACCTCATGAAGGTTGATGCATCAACATTTGGTAACCACGAGCACGATCGCGATATTGCACATGTTCAGAAAGTTATCGGCGCATCTGATTTCCAGTGGGTGGTTTCAAACTACAGCTCACTCAAGGATCTTGTTTCAGGATCTAAGGCAGTAAAGCCATACACAATCGTCACACGTGGCGGAGTCAAGATCGGCATCGTAGGCTCAAATACAGAGTCAACAGTCGAGCAGGTATTCCCAGGCAACCTCAAGGGCGCTTCCGGAACAATCGCAATCGATCCAGGTGTTACAGGTATCAACAAGGCGATTGCTGATGCACGTGCAGCAGGCGCACAGGTTGTTATCGCGCTTGTTCACCAGGGATGGACAGAGAACCTTGATGGCGTTGCTCAAGGCCGCCTTCCAGATCTCGCATCACAAATCAAGGGCGCAAACGTAATCTTCGGTGGTCACAGCCACCTTGTTTACTCAACAGCTCTTCCAGCTGCATCACTTCGTGCATCTGCAACTTTGGTTGCTGAAGTTCGTAACGCGGGCGTTGAGTACACACGTACAACACTCTGCCTCAATACAAAGACAGGGCGTGTTAAGGGATCGGCAGTTGAGTACATCTCAAAGGCTGATGCTGCAAAGTTCACACCAGATGCAACAGCAGCTGCCCTTGTAAAGAAGTACAAGGATCAGTTGGCACCAAAGCTTGATGTCAAGATCGGTACAGTCTCTGCAGTATTCCCACGTGGAGGATCACCAGCAGTCGAGCGTTCAGGTGAAACACCACTTGGAAACTTCACAGCTGATGCGATCCGCGCGAAGTACAAGACTGACTTTGTATTCCTTAACGGTGGAGGTATCCGCGATACATTCCCTGCTAAGACATACACACCATTGGATAAGACGCTTGTTCGCCCAGCAACTTCAGCAGCTGGTCCATACGATGTAACAGTCGGCGATGCAATGACAGTCTTCCCATTCGGTAACTCTGTCTCAACAACAACAATCACAGGTACATTGCTCTGGAAGGCGCTTGAAAATGGCGTCGGTGGTGCATACCCTGCAGATGGTCGCTTCCCACAAATCTCAGGATTCAAGTTCTCATTCGATAGCAGCAAGCCACTGGGCTCACGCGTCGTGTCAGTAACTACTCTTGACGGAAAGGCAATTGCAAAGGATTCAACTGTCTACACAGTTGCAACTTTGGATTATGTGGTTCAAGGCGGAGATGGCTATGTCGGCGTCTTCTCGCCTGCGACAGCAAAGGTTCGTGATCTCTTGGTCGATGTCTTCATCGAAGCTGTTAAGGCAGCAAAGACAATCACAGTTCCAGTAGCTGATGGACGTACAACAAAGGTCGGCTAATCGCCTGCTTGAGTTAAAGGAAAAGGGTCGCACTGTTACGGTGCGGCCCTTTTCTTATGCATAGATGGCGTGTCGTTTTTGGAATATAGTTGAAATTTCAACTAAGGCACGTACCATTAATCCGTACTCAGCAGATAATGCTGGGCAAACACACTAGGAGAATGAATTGAACGCACTACTTATTATCGGCCGTATCTTCTTTGGCGCACTATGGATCGGCGCTGGCTTTGCACACTTTAAGAACCTCGAAGCAATGACAGGCTATGCAAAGTACAAGAAGCTTCCTGCTGCAAAGCTCGGAGTTATCGGTTCTGGCCTTACATTCCTTATCGGTGGCATCCTCGTTGTTCTTGGAACATGGGTTGACCTCGGTGCTCTCTTGATCGCAATCACAGTGATCCTTGCTGCACTTATCTTCCACCAGTACTGGAAAGAGACAGATGCAAATGCAAAGATGCAGGAGACAATGGCATTCAATAAGGACCTCGCACTCGGTGGCGCAGCTCTAATTCTCTTTGCTCTCGTTGCAGGTGGCCTCGTAACAGACTTCGGTCCAAGCGTTGGAACGCTCGCACTCTTTGGCTAATTTCTACTCTTTACAAGAAAGCCTCCTGAGAAATCAGGGGGCTTTCTTATTTCTCTGACACTATTGCGATATGGAAATCTTCGGCGCCTTGCTTGCAGGTGGGTTTATCGGCGCAGTTTTAGGTTTCGTGGGTGCAGGCGGAGCAATGCTATCCGTACCAATCTTGATGTATCTCTTTGACTTCACTCCACATCACGCAACAACAGCTGCACTTGCAGTTGTCTTCTTTGCTGCTCTCTCTGGCGCCATTCCTAAAATGCGCAGCAAAGAGACCCTCTATCGCGATGCCTTTGTGATTTGGGGAATCGGATTAACCACCAACTTAGGCTTTTCTTCCATCTCTGACTCTTTCTCAGATACTTTTATCAAGAGCGGTTTTGCAGTTGTGCTTCTCTTCGCTGGAGCTTCAATGTTGCGCTCCCCCTTTACAGATACTCATTCGCGAATGCCAATCTCTCAATTAATTCTGATTTCACTCGTGATCGGATCTATGACCGGAATTTTCGGCATTGGTGGAGGATTCTTGGCTATTCCAGTATTGGTTCTCTTCTTTGGCACGCCTCAGAATATTGCTGCCGGAACATCACTCTTAATAATCTCCCTCAACTCCATCACAGCTTTTCTGGGCCACCATAAGGTGTGGAATGAGGTCGACTGGAAGATCCCTGCCGTGATGGCGTTGAGTGCTGTAATAATCGCAAGTATCGCTTCACATCGCGGTGGCGTTTCTTCACCTGAAAAACTGAGGAAAGCATTCGCACTGCTGCTCTTTGTTATTGCAGGGTTTACTTTGTTACAGGTGCTGCTTCAGTCTTAATCGCTCGTGAGAGGAAGCCTGCAACGAAGAGCGCTCCGATTGGGTAGAGCATCGCCCATGACAATGATGTTGCTTGTGCGATTAATCCGGTAAGAGTTGGACCGATAAAGATTCCGGCGATTCCAATCAAACCTACACGGGCAATAGCCACTGGCGCTGCAAAGTTCGGAAGGCGGGAAGCAGCCAAAATAAATGATGGGTACATCGGACCAATCGCAAGTCCGGCGCAGATAAATCCAAGATTCATGATGATCAGCGCTGGAATCTTTGCATGTGAAGAAAGTGGAATCGCGATTGCTAAACAGATAAGCCAGGCAGTTGCACCGTAGTAGCCACCAATGCGCACTGTTCGACGTGCACCATACTTTTCAATAATGCGATCGCCCAAGAATCGAACGGTAATCATTGCAAGAGCAAAGGATGCAAAGCCACTTGCATAGAGTCCAGGACCGATTCCCATGTTTTCATGGAGAAGAATTGCAGACCAGTCGCTCGCTGACATCTCTGCGATCATGCTGAAGAGAAGTCCTCCTGCAAGAGCCCACAAGATTGCAACATCTTTACCGAACCAAGGAATTGTTCCCTTTGTCTCCACGCTTCCATCGCCACGATGTCCATCGAGCGTCTTTGGCAGCATGGCTAAGTTGGTAGGAATAAAGAAGAGAAGAGCGAATACCCCAATAGCAATGAAGTTGCCGCGAGGTGAAATGTGCGAAGCCATGACTCCGCCGAAGATTGTTGTGAGAAATGATCCGAGGCTCCATGCGCCATGGAAAGAAGTCATGCACTTCTTATTGATGATTTTCTCTACCTCGACAGCTTGAGCGTTGTCACAGATATCAGTAACAACGACTCCAAATCCCATAAGGATGAGTCCTATAAGCAACACCCAAGGAGTAGTTGCGATTCCCATCACCATCAAGCCAACTGGGAATACTAAGGACGAGAAGGTGAGAATGATCTTTGTTCCCACTCTATGGATCAGTCGTCCACCAATCTGTCCTGCGAGAAGTGATCCGAATGTAGAACCAAGAAAGATAAAACCAAATTGACCGTTGTTGATTCCAAGAATCTCTTTGATCTCTGGAATACGTGGCACCCATGCCATATTGACCACGCCCATCAAAAAGAAGGATGCCCATAAGGCTTTTCTCGCACGCAAGCCGCGCTGTAGGTCAGTGGTCACGAGAGAAACCTATCCTCTAACCTTCTCTCTTATGGAGCATATCCTTGAGAAGTCGGCGGTAAAGAGAGTCGCCGCAGCAATGCAAGAACTCTCTATCGCTGGACCCATCACCGTTCTTGGCGAAACAGCTCGAACCGCGCAAGATGCAGCATCTGCCTTGGGAATTGAGGTAGGTCAAATTGCTTCATCTCTCATCTTTCAAACGCCCGAGGAAGAAGTTTTGCTCATCATCACAAGCGGACGCCACCGCGTGGATACAGATCTCGTGGCGAAGAATCTTGGATACAGCGAATTAGGTCGCGTCGATGCCGCTTTTGTGAAGGCGTTCTCGGGATTTTCCATCGGTGGCGTAAGTCCCATTGGATGGACCAATAAGCCAGATATCACTTTGATTGATGAGGCACTTAATCAATATGAAGTGGTGTGGGCTGCGGCTGGCCACCCTCATGGAGTCTTTCCAACCTCTTTTGCCGAATTGCAAAAAGTAACAGGCGCCTCACCATCGATCGTTTCTCATGAATAAAACAATCTTCTACATATTTACAATTAAGAAGAGCTCTATTCCTTTTGCATTTCTGCAAATGGCTATTGGTCGTCGGACTGCTCGCAGGATTCCAGGTGTTACCTTCGCAAAATTGATGGGTACAGGTACAGGAAAAACATTCACTCCCAGTGATGCCGATTTAGCTCAGTGGGCAATTCTCTTCGTAGGTAGCAATATCGACGCAATTGAAAATTCTTTATTAATAACCCAATGGAAGAAGCGCTCTCAAAAAGTTGATCGGTACGACCTCAATCCGGTCTCATCACATGGCCAATGGTCAAAGAAAGAACCTTTCGAAATTTCAAAGGATGCGCGCACCGGTGGTCCGGTAGTAGCGATCACTCGTGCACGCCTGAAGTGGAGTCAATCTCTTCGATTCTGGAGATCGATTCCACCTGTTGTAGAAGATCTTCTCAGAGCTCCAGGGTTGCGATTTTCTATTGGAATTGGTGAGGCTCCTCTTGGATTACAAGGCACCTTCTCGCTCTGGGAATCAGAAGCCGCTCTCCGTGATTTTGCCTACAAGAATGCCCCGCACCGCGTAGCGATTGAAAATACAGAGAAATTCAATTGGTATAGCGAAGAGCTATTCGCTCGCTTTGATCTAGTGAATGCGACAGACTTCGACCATGTCCATTAGGCACTACACGCCGCGCAGACGGCGACACGGAATCTCGCACCGCGCACGCCTCACATTAGGTGCAGCACTTGCGCTGACTATTCTCCTGCAGATTGCCTATCCCCTTACAAGCGGCTCTGTATTGCAATACATCACAATTGCTACTGTCTACGTTGGTGCAATTTCGATGGTGCTGCATGCCTATCTATCGTATGGAATTAAATACGCATCTCGCTACCTTTTAATAGTCGCACTCTTTGGATACTTCATTGAACTCCTTGGAGTACATAGCGGGTGGCCATTTGGAATCTACAGCTATGACGACTCACTTGGATTTGCGATTGCAGGCGTTCCGCTTGTTGTTCCATTTGCTTGGGTAATGATGGTGCATCCCGCACTTGTTGCAGCTCGCAGAGTTACCTCGAAGTGGACCTTCCTGTACGGAGGCGCACTTTTAGCTGGATGGGATTTATTCCTGGATCCTCAAATGGTTGCCGCAGGTCGTTGGACATGGGAGGTCACTGGTGCGCATATTCCTTTTGTGCCGGATGTTCCACTTTCAAACTTCTTCGGGTGGTTGCTTGCAGGATGTGCAATCGTCTCGTTCTTGAATTTAGTTTTACCCTTTGAGCGGCGAAAAGAGAGCGCTAGCCTGCGAGCTGTAACAATTCTGCTGACGTGGGTTCTCTTCTCTGGTTTTGTGGGCAATCTCTTCTTCTTCGACAGACCTGGTTTGGCATTTCTAGGCGCCTTTATATTCGGTGCATTCGCAACACCGTTTATCTTTAAGAATTGGCTTGGCGAAGCTTAAATCTAATGATCGTCGCGATATTTCTTCTTAACTCGCTTCTTCTCTTTCTCGCCCTTATCAACTTTGCGACCATGAGAAAACCTCTCGCTTCATCAAGAGTCGACTCTTCTATTCTCGTATTGCTACCTGTCCGCAATGAAGAGGCGAATATCTCTCGTATTCTCGGCGAACTTGAAGCTCAAGTAAATGCACCGCATCTTAAAGTTGTGGTAATTAATGACAACTCTGAAGATCGAACCTATGAGATCGCCTCATCACTCTCTTCGCAACGCATTTCAGTCATAAACGCTCCAGTTCCTGCAGAAGGTTGGCTTGGGAAGGTAAGTGCCCTCCAAGCAGGTTATCTCGCTTCTGAACTTGCAGATGTAGTTATCTCCATCGATGCCGATGTCCACTTTGAACCTGATGCGATAGCTCGCGCAGTCTCTACATTAAATTTCTCTGGACTGGACTTCATTTCGCCATACCCAAGGCAATTGGCAAATACATGGGCAGAGCGTTTGATTCAACCTTTATTACAATGGTCATGGATGAGCACCGTTTTACTTCGTGGAGCAGAGAAGTTTCCGATGCAATCTACCGTTATCTGCAACGGACAATTTTTAGTCATAAAGGGCTCTTCGTTAAAAGCAATCGGCGGATTTGAATCAGTTGCCCACAAAGTTCTCGACGATATTGAACTCGGACGTTCATTTGTTGCAGCTGGCTTCCGCGGTTCAGTCATTGATGGTTCAGAAATCTCTTCTACACGAATGTATTCGTCGTTTTCGGAAATTAAGAGCGGCTACGGCAAATCACTTCATACTGCATTCGGATCAATCGCCGGCTCAGTCTTTGCTGCTATCTTCATCGCCGCCACGGGAATTCTGCCTCTCCTTTATAGCTTCGACGGCAATCTCCTTGCGATTGCAGCGCTGCTTGCGATTATTGGAACGAGATTTATTAGCGCTGCTGCATCATCTACTCGTTTGCGTGACTCAATTCTCCATCCGCTTTCTTCTGTGCTTTTTATTTATCTGCTTTACTTCTCATGGCGTAATCGCGGTAAGACTCAATGGAAAGGGCGAACTCTATGACCGGCCACGTCGGCAAAGTGAAAGAGCCCAAGAACATTGTTGTTATCGGTGCTGGAATCGGCGGAATGTGTGCGGCAGCGCGATTAGCGCGAGCTGGCCATCATGTTTCGCTCTATGAAGCTTCAAATCTTCCGGGTGGTAAGTGCCGCACTGAATGGATCGGGCGCTATGCCTTCGATACTGGACCTTCACTCTTAACGATTCCAGCTGTGTATCGCGACTTCTTTCAGCGCACCGGCAAGCAGATGGGCTTTGAGATGGAATTACTTCCAGTCGACCCATCCTTTGACTACCGCTTTCACGACGGTAAAGGCGTTCAATTCTCCAATCTCTCTCGCAAAAAGACTTTGGCGGCAATCACCGAATCTTTCGACGCTGAAGCTGCTACCCAGTGGGATTCAACTCTTCAACGTGCAGAGCGAATGTGGGATGTATCGCGAGAACCCTTTGTGGAATCAGAGCTCCGTTCCCCGCTGTCCCTGCTCAAGCGTCGACATATCTTCCGCGATCTTCGCATCATTGCTCCCCGTGCAACACTGAGAGATTTCGGTTTGAGTAATCCCTACCTCGCCAAAATTATGGATCGTTACGCAACCTATAGTGGTTCAGATCCACGCAAAGCACCTGCAGTTCTCTCCACAATCGCTTTTATTGAAGAGTCATTCGGCGCCTGGCACATTAAGGGTGGAATCGGAACACTTTCACAACACATCGCCAATCGTTGCGAGAAAGTCGGCGTAGAAATGCACTACGGCGCACCTGTGCAGTCAATCAATATGCGCGGCAATAAGGCGACAGGAATCACCCTGGTGACCGGTGAAAAAATTTCAGCTGACATCGTGATTTCAAATGCTGATGCAGGATTTACATACAACACATTGATTTCATCAAAGACACACAAGGTGAAGAAGGTGCGCAAACAGCTTTCACGGCTAGAACCGTCGCTCGCAGGTTTCTCACTTCTTATTGGGCTACGCCCAGGAAGTGGCGAGAAACTTTCTCATCACACGATCCTCTTTCCTGAAGATTATGATGCTGAGTTTGATGCCATCTTTACTCAGAAGAAACCTGTAGAAAAACCAACGATTTATATCTGCACACCTGATGATGCAACTATGGTGAAGAGCGAGGGCCATGAATCGCTCTTTGTTTTAGTTAATGCACCTCGCCACAGCCTCGATGCTTCAGAGGGCTTTGATTGGAGCGATCGTAATTTTGCTCAAAAATATGCAAATAGCATTATTGATCAGATTGAATCTCAAGGAATTGCGATTCGAGATCGTCTTGATCTCTTAGAAATTCGCACACCTTTGGATCTACAAAACTCAGTGAATGCCCCAGGTGGTTCGATCTATGGAACATCAAGTAATGGGCCTCGTGCTGCATTCTTGCGAGCTAAGAACCGCTCCCCCATCAAGAATCTCTATTTGGTAGGAGGTTCTGCGCATCCAGGTGGTGGGTTGCCATTGGTTGGCTTGAGTGCAGAGATAGTTGCTAACGCAATATTGAACTTGCCATCCGCATCACAATCAACACACTAATTGCCTGCATAACGGTGAATGCGATTGCGAGTTGTGCAGCAAAGTCGTAGCCGAGCCAATATGCAAGAGTCACTAGCACCACGAAAATAGCGCGGACAGGGCGCTCAGCTGGTGTTACTACCCCAATCTCCGTGTATCCCAGTGAAGCAAGTCGTGCGCGGGCATATTCTTGAGTTGAAGCAAGTATCCAGATTGCGATTGCCCATCGAACAGGCACTCCTACAAATGTCGCACCCATCAACCAGAAAGCCTCAGAGACTCGGTCTGCAAGAGAGTCGTAAAGCTCTCCGCCGCGGCTTGCGCGATTGCGATAGATTGCGAGCGACCCATCTACACCATCACAGATGAGAGAGAAAATAACGAGAAATAAAAGTTGGCTTGTATAAGAGGTGAAGTAAATCGCGATTGCTGAAAGAAGACCAAGCGTCGTAACAACATTTGGAGTAATACGCAAGAAAGAAAGTACTCGAGCAATCACGAAGGAAATGCGTAGCCAGAGCGAGACTGCTCCCTGGACTTCAACTCCACCATGGAGATCGCTCCAGGCACGATTGAATTCGAGGCGATTCACAATCGAGATCCCTTGATACGTTCAAAGATTTCACGAGTCGCAGTGGAGGTATTCATTGTGTAGAAGTGAATACCTGGTGCACCCGCATCGAGAAGCTTGCTGGAGAGATCTGTAGCAATATCCACGCCGAGCTTTCTGACATCCTCTGGGTTATCTGCAACCATTTCGAATGCTTCAGCAATTTCGGATGGAATTGGAACTCCGCTGAGTTCTGACATGCGATTGAGTTGCTTGACATTAGTTACTGGAAGAACGCCAGGAATAATCGGTAGCGATGAACCTCGGGCTGCAAGGGCGTCAACAAGTGCGCTCCACTTTTGAGCATCAAAGAAGAACTGTGTTGTGGCAAATGTTGCACCACGCTTCTCTTTCTCTAAGAGGACTTCAATATCTTTCGCAAAGTCGCCTGATGAAGCTGGGTGACCATCTGGAAATGCAGCAACTCCGATAGTAAAACCACCGATCTCTGCCGCAAGTGAAACGAGTTGATCTGCATGGTCGAAGCCGCCTGGAGTTGTCTCCCATGGCGCTCGTGGACCACCGACAGGATCTCCGCGGAGGGCCAAAATATTATGGATTCCCGCGTCGCGATACTTTCCTAAAATCTCAATCAACTCATCGCGAGTTGAGCCGACGCAGGTGAGGTGAGCAACTGTTGGAATCTTGGTGTGCTCTGAAATTTCAGATGTAATGCGGATTGTGCGATCTCTCGTCGACCCGCCAGCGCCATACGTCACCGAGATGAAATCAGGTGCGATGGATTCGAGACTTTCTATAGCCGACCAGAGTCGAGTTTCGCCCTCGGCACCCTTAGGGGGAAAGAATTCAAAGGAGAAGGTTGGCTTACCGCTAGCCCACGGGTTCGTTATGCGCATCTCCACTGTGTCAGGGTACCGTTGCCGCGTGGCAACCGAGGTCAAGGCAACTATCGAACAAGTCCGCGCAGATATTCGCAGCGAACTCACTGATTTTCTCGCCGGCCAACGTAGCTATCTCACTTCAATCGCTTCAGAGCTAGTGCCAGTCTGCGATGCCCTTGATGAATTTCTCCTCGATGGTGGCAAGCGGCTTCGCCCCCTCTTTGCTTATGCCGGCCTTCTTGCATCTGGCGCTTCACCTACTCGCCAAATAATCAGAGCAATCTCTAGCCTTGAACTTCTCCAAGCCTGTGCCTTGATTCATGACGATCTGATGGATCGTTCAGATACTCGTCGCGGAAAGCCTGCAATTCATCGCCACTTTGAAAATCTCCATCAGTCCAGTGCAATGAATGGACTTGCAACTCAATTCGGTGAATCTGCTGCTGTTCTTCTCGGAGATCTTGCACTCGTGTGGTCTGATCAGATGCTCAATACGTCTGGTATTTCAACAGAATCTCTTCTTGCAGCACACGCGATTCATGATGAGATGCGGGTTGAATTGATGGCTGGTCAATATCTTGATGTCCGGGAAGCTGGAGAAAAGACCTACAGTGCACAACGCTCACTTCGCATTGCTCGCTATAAATCTGGAAAGTACACAATCGAGCGCCCCTTGCACATCGGTGCAGTGATTGGAAATCCAACCTCTCATGCACCACTCCTCGATGCGCTATCGCGATACGGACTTCCATTAGGCGAAGCATTCCAGCTTCGCGATGACATGCTGGGCATTTTTGGAGATCCTTCAATCACCGGCAAGCCAGCTGGCGACGATCTTCGTGAAGGAAAGCGCACAGTTCTGATTGCTATGACTCTAGAAGCGCTGGGCGAAACCGAGAAGACTGAACTTCTCTCTCACTTGGGGCGTACTGATATTTCAATAGAGAAAATTGAAGAGCTACGTTCGATCATTATTCAATCAGGAGCTGTAGAGAAGGTTGAAAACCTTATTGAAAAGCTCACCAATGAATCTCTGGCAGCGATTGAGGATTCTTCAATTGACCCTTCTGCTCGTGAATTTCTGACCTATATCGCGCTCAGCGCAGTAAAGAGGAACTCCTAGTGGCCGCTCGCATCAAAGGACCCACCCAGAAAGTTGTTGTTGTCGGAGCCGGCCTTGCCGGATTAAGCGCAGCCCTTCGCCTTGCAGGTGCTGGACGCGATGTCACTGTCATCGAACGCGAATCAGTTCCTGGTGGTCGCAATGGTCTGCTCAATAAAGATGGGTATGCATTCGATACCGGACCGACAGTCCTCACAATGCCCTCTCTGATTCAAGATGCTTTCTCTGCAGTGGGTGAAGATATGAAGGATTGGCTTGAACTTATGCCGGTCTCACCTCTCTACCGCGCCTTCTATGCAGATGGCTCACAGATTGATGTACATGCAGATACGGCTGCAATGGAGCAAGAGATCCGCGAGAAAGTCTCTGCAACTGAAGCAGCTGGCTATCGTGATTACGTCGACTTTGTCACCAAGCTTTATAAGTATGAGATGAATGACTTTATCGATCGCAATATCGATTCGCCGCTCAACCTTTTGACGCCAAACTTGGCTCGCTTGATTGCACTCGGTGGATTTAGACACCTTCAGCCAAAGGTAAATCAGTTTCTTAAAGATCCGCGTCTTCAAAAGGTCTACTCATTCCAAGCTATGTATGCAGGTGTAAGTCCTCAGCAGGCCCTCGCAATTTACGCAGTCATCGCTTATATGGATTCAGTAAACGGAGTCTTCTTTCCTAAAGGTGGAATGCATGCCGTTCCTCGCGCACTTGCAGCGGCGGCAGAGAAGCATGGCGTTAAGTTTGTCTACAACTCATCTGTAACCTCACTTGAGAAGAGCGGTTCTCGAGTTACTGCAGCAATTACAGATAGAGGTGAACGCTTCGAGTGCGATGCAATCGTGATGAACCCAGATCTTCCAGTTGTCTGGAAGGACTTGCTCGGTAAGGAGCCGCTCTCAATTAAGCGCCTTAAGTATTCACCATCATGTGTAACTCTTCTTGTGGGTTCTTCAAAGCACTATGACCACATCGCTCACCACAATATTCACTTCGGTGAATCGTGGGATGGCGTATTTGATGAACTTATTAATCAGAAGGTTCTCATGACCGATCCTTCTGTCTTAGTTACAGTTCCTTCACACGATGACAAATCTCTTGCACCTGCAGGGAAAGAGTCATATTACGTTCTCTTCCCAACACCGAACCTCGATGCAAATATCGATTGGACCAAGGAAAAGTCTCGCTATCGCGATGAGATGATCCGCGTTCTAGAAGCTCGAGGTTATGACGGATTCGGCGATGCTATTGAAGTTGAGCATATGACGACCCCTCTTGATTGGCAGGCACAGGGTATGGAGCGCGGGGCCCCATTTGCTAGCGCACACACCTTCTTCCAAACTGGTCCATTCCGTCCACGAAATATTGCAGCTGGTTTCGATAACGTTGTCTTCGCAGGTAGCGGAACTCAGCCAGGAGTCGGTGTTCCAATGGTGTTGATCTCCGGACGTCTTGCAGCAGAGCGCATTGTGGGACCTATTAAGTAAATGTCAGATCTTCTCCAAAAGTCATACGATGAATGCAAGCGTCTCAACGCTTTACATGGAAAGACGTATTACTTAGCAACACTCTTGCTGCCTGCTTCTAAGCGCCCTCCCGTTCATGCTCTCTACGGTTTTGCACGGTATGCCGATGAAATTGTTGATGACTTGGCTTCCACGCTCTCTCCACAAGAGAAAGCTGATGCGCTGCGCACATGGGGTGACTCGGTTCTCGCAGATCTGAGAAAGGGCTCAAGCGAAGATTTAATTGGCAGAGCGCTCGTAGATACGGTCCACAAGTATTCAATTCCGCTCAATTACTTTGATGCATTTATGAAGTCGATGGAGATGGATTTAACTGTCACTCGATATGCAAACTACGAAGATCTAATGACATACGTCTACGGCTCTGCGGTAGTAATTGGCCTTGAGATGCTTCCTATCCTTGGCTATAGCGATCCTCGAGCCATTGAAGCTGCCACAGCGCTTGGTACAGCGTTTCAACTAGCAAACTTTATTCGAGATATCGGTGAAGATATTGATCGCGGTCGCATCTACATGCCTCTCGATGAGTTGGCCCGCTTTGACGTATCTGAAGAGATGCTTCTCAAGCGCCAGATGACGCCAGAAATCGTTGAAGCTATTAAATTTCAAATTACTCGAGTTCGAGATTTGCAGGCTATCGCTGAGGCAGGAATTCATTACCTCGATCCAATCTCCCAGCCTTGTATCCGAGCAGCAAGCGAGCTTTATTGCGGAATAGTTGATGAAGTTGAAAAAAACGGATATGACGTATTCGGTAAGCGTGCGACTACTTCAACCTGGCGCAGATTGCGTGTAGCAGGAATAGCTTTCATCCAGACATTATTCGCACGTATGCGCTAAAGTTTTGACCACGGGAGCCACGGTGGCTGAGAGGAACTCAACAATGAGTTCGACCGTTTGACCAGTTCGGTAATGCGAATTGAGAATGTTTGAGGTTTATTGTGTCTTCAATTTTCTTTACAGCGTGGGGCTATGAAGTCTCTTATCTAGAATTTATTGCATCCATTGCATCATTTATTGGTGTGGGACTTGGCATCACCGGAAAGCGCATCACCTGGCCATGGTGGGGCATCAGCAGTGCTCTCTATCTCGTTCTCTTCTTGCAGTGGGATCTCCTTGCAAGCGCACTGCTGCAACTCGTCTTTATCGCAGCAGCTGTCATGGGTTGGTTTGGTTGGGAACCTACTGGAGCTAAGCCAGGCCCGTTTAAGAATAAATATCGTTTGATGACTCTTATCGCAATTGTGATTGCGACACTTGCTCTAGCCCCAATTCTAAAGAATATCGGCGCTGCTGCAGCACTTCCAGATTCTCTTCTCCTCTTTGGAAGCCTCGCCGCTCAGATTCTGATGGTCTACGAGAAGTACGACAGCTGGCCTTTGTGGCTTGTAGTCGATGCCGGATATACAGCGCTCTACCTTTCGCAAGGGCTTCTCTTCACTACAGTTCTCTATATCGCTTTTACAGTTATGGCCGCGATGGGATGGAGCTCTTGGTATGGAACTCACCGCCGCGCTATTCGATCTCTGTAAGCCAATTGCGCGTCCGATCATCGCTATTGATGGTCCGGCGGGTGCTGGCAAAACAACTCTCGCCGAGCATTTAAGTGCTGCGCTATCTCTCAAATACAAGTGCGCAACTCTGCATATGGACGACCTCTACAACGGTTGGGAAACTCCATTTGATCACCATCTCTCTGATGCGCTAGTCGGAGCTTCGCGTGCGCATCAGAATTCGCAGACTCTCTCGCTCTCTCGCTTCAATTGGTCGACCGGTCAATATGGTCCCGCCACCGAGGTTCCGAAATCTGATTTGCTCATACTTGAAGGAGTAGGCTCTTCGCAGATATCAGTTCGTCCGTTTCTGACTGCATCGATTTGGATTGATATCGAACCAGGTGCTGGATTAGAGAGAGTACTTCGTCGTGATGGTGATTCAATCTCTCAACAGATGCAGGGCTGGTTGACTAAGCAGGCAGAACATTTTCGCGACAACGACTCACAGAACGCAGCTGATTTCGTCCTCTCTAACTAGAATCCCCTCGTGTCTGATCTCACCGGCGAACTCATTGATGGGCGATATCAGCTCCTTCGCCAAGTAGCCACCGGTGGCATGGCGAGCATCTATGAAGGTTTTGATACTCGCCTGGATCGTAAAGTTGCAGTCAAGATTATGCATCCACACTTGGCGCAAGATGAACAATTTGTTGAACGCTTTATTCGCGAGGCAAAAGCGGCAGCTGCTCTCTCCCATCCCAACATTGTTGCCGTACAAGATCAGGGGTGGAACCAGAGCGGAACTCCAGCAGTCTTTATCGTGATGGAGATGGTCGAAGGCCACACCTTGCGTGAATATCTTCATGAACAAGGACGTCTCTCTTATCGCGACGGCATCCGTTTCTTATTACCTGTTTTAAGTGCACTCTCTGCGGCTCATAAGCAAGGCATTGTGCACCGCGATATCAAGCCAGAAAATATCTTGGTCTCAAAGGAAGGTCGCATCAAGATTGCCGACTTTGGTCTTGCAAAAGGTCCACTGCTTGGAACCACAATGACAGCTGAATCCAGTGTCATTCTCGGAAGCGTCTCATACCTCTCCCCCGAGCAAGTTCAGCGTGGCGTTGCAGATTCTCGTTCTGATGTGTACGCAGTCGGTATTACAGCATTTGAAATCTTTACCGGGCGTAAGCCATTCGACGGTGCAGAACCCATTCAAATCGCGTATATGCATGTCAATGAACGCGTCCCCCGTGTGAGTTCACTTATTTCGGATTTTCCAGCAGACCTTGATGATTTAATTTATAAAGCAACGGCTGCAGATCCTGATGAACGTCCACGCGATGCATCTGAATTTCATGCCCTTCTGACGGCGGTCAATGTGCGCCTCAATCCAAAAGAGAATCAACTTAGCCTGGAGCTTGATATTCCAATCCAACCCATGCGCCCTGCTAAGAAGCAGAAATCGTTTAAAATGTCCGAACGCACCAGAAACCTCTCGTTGGCACTGGTTCCTCGTAAAGAAGAGAAATCAGAGGTTGCGCTGGAACGTGAAACTACAGCGCAAGTTGCCAAGCGCAAGAAGGCAAGTAAGCG
>CALJUA010000143.1 GCA_937975715.1 uncultured Candidatus Planktophila sp. | reverse complement strand
GATAAGAATGCACCTGCGCAGCTCTTTGCCTTATTAATTGTTGCTGGTGGATATGCCTTATTTGTTGCCCTGAAGCGCGAGCGGTTCAATTTTGCACCTCTAGTTAAATATGGGGCGCTAAGTCTTCTGCTGACCCAATTAGCGTCACTGCTCATGAGTGGAAGTCTCATCAGCTCATTAATTGGTGACACTGGGCGCTATGTCGGAACAATTAGCGTGGTAGCACTTCTCGTAGTGGCTCTCTTTCACACCCAATTTAGATTCGAAGCATTCATTACATTGTTGCGGTACTACGTCGTTGCACTTGAGTTAGTGGTTCTCGTCGCCCTTGCTCAGCATTTTGATCTTCTGGAATTACCTGGCGATCATGGAATGACTGGAACGCTTGGCAATATCGACTTCTTTGCAGCCTTTGTAGGCACTGCATTTCCATTACTTTTTCTTCTGGGTATGTATTCCACTCGAAGAGGGCGCATAGCCTTAGGAGTTGTCGCCTTAGTTAATTTACTTGCGCTCAGGCTCGCGGGGCCACTTCAAGGGTATCTTGATGTTGCATTTGCTGTTGTAGGTCTTTCCATCTTCTTCTTAAGAAAGTTCATCCCTCGTCGAGGCTGGTCACTCAATGCACGTACTTATCTGGGGACTTTTGCAGTTGTAATTTGGGCAGAATTTATTTTCTTAATGCCATTCCTTGGAGACTTCATTCCAGTTCTAGGCAATGATGTCCAAGTTAAGATTCGTTCTAATTTCTGGCTTGCGGGTACGCGCCAATTTTTCTCACACCCGTTACTGGGTGTTGGCCCCGATCAATATGGAAATAACTACGATCAATATAGAACCCTCGAAGATATCGTCAAGTACACCAATATCCTCAGTAATGATGCGCACTCGGCTTCAGTTCAGACACTTGCCACAGTAGGAATTTTTGGCACTCTTGCATTTCTATTTCTTATCGCATTAGTCATTCGATCAGTATTGATTCTCTGGGAATCGCGAGCAATCGATCGTCGGGCGACTTTTATTATCTCGCTTTACATTTTTATCTATCTCACTAATTCTTTTATCAGCCCAATAACTTTGACGCACAAGTACTTGTTCTGGGCGATATGCGGATTCATTGTGGGTCAGGTCTATCGCCTGCCGTCTCAAGAAGGCAGGCGAAACTTTTCTATTGCAGCCTCTGCAATAAGCGCCTCAGCGATCCTTGTCTTTGTTGCAGTTATCTTTGCGCAGGGACACATCAACTATCTCTCTCATATTGAAAAGTACGCTCAAGATAACTCTGTAGTTCTTGACTATAAGTCATCGCCGTTATTGCCATGTTCCATGTTCTTCGACGCTGAACTTCTAATGGCCAAGAACTCCGGAGTAGAACGTGCTACAGCTTTAGCGAATGAAAAGTTGGCGAGTAATCCACGATGTGTTGCTGCTCAAACTTTCTTGACGCAGAAAGCTGTTGATGCAGGTGAAGTTGCCACCCTTGGCCCACTTGTATATCGCCTCTTTGAAATTGCTCCAGCTCGAAATCAGACTCTTAGCCTGGCGATGTATTACGCCAACCGCTCGGGTGATCTCGTACTGCGCAAGGCTGTTGAGCGAGAGATGAAGGCGCTTGGCCTGGTATATATCCCGGGCAAATTAGGTTGATTACACGTAAAGGTTAGACCGTAAGCCTTACGGGAAGGTATATTTTGAATATGTCCATGGATGAGCTCATTGATCGGTTGCGATACCGCTTTAATGACTACTGGCATTCAGAGAAGCGTTCCGTAAAGTTAATCGCTCGAGCTCTCGCCTTCTCCCTCTTTGCCGCATTGATTTCGACCATCGCTCCAACCCTGGCGGATGAGCTCTCATCGGATTCAGCCATGCTCGAACCAGTTATTCAAACTCAAGAGTCTTCAACGGTCACTATCCTGCCTGAGACACCAACGGCTTCGCCTTCACCTGCAGCAACGTTCTCGCCAGAAGCCGTTGTCTCTCGCCCACCTGTGGCTCAATCGTCCGAGAGCCCTTTCGTTGAGAGCACCGAGTCCTCTACCGCTGAGCTTCCAGGCGTTCCTTTGGAGACTCAAACTGCCTATCTTGTTAAAGCCCCATCCTCGATCGCGGTAGACCCACGAGCGCTCAACCGGTTTATGCCACATATCTACGCGGCCACCCCAGATCGCCAGGTCCAGTACACGATGGTCTGCATCAATGGATCAGCCCTTCGCTTCGACGTAAAGCAGAAGAATGTGGCTAATAACCAGACGGATGGGTCAGAGCTCATCTATGGCGACCTCTCTGGTCTCGTCATAGTCTCGGCTGAGACCGCCCGCGCTATTGAGTTGGTTAACTCCTACCAGGGGCTCTTTATCAGCTCTACCGGGGGAGGAATTGCCGGTCGCTCACTCACCTTCCGTTTTGTAGCGGTCACAAAGCCTGTGGCAAATCCAGAGTTCTGCGGGGCAGCTCGCTCGGGAGCAGTTACCACGATGAGAGCGTTGGGCCTTGATCAATCGACCGTCAAGGGCGGCGGGAAACTGAAGTAGGGGCCTCCCTAAATCATCAATTCCGGCTCACGAAACCCTCTCCTTAACTTTACTTCGCTCAAACCTTCAGTCTAGGATTGCCCGAAATCTCACCCTGGGGTTCGCCTCCAGGCGTGGTCAGACGGGTCATTTATAGATGAAGGGGGCGCTCGCATGACATTGCATTCACCGCTGAGCGGTCCTGTTAACTCTGGCTTTGGCGGCGGCGGCAAGAAGTACAAATCAAAGATTGTCTTCGGTGTAGCGGTTATGGGATTTATTCCATTCGTCATGTCTACCTTTGCTGCATCTGTAACCGTTGGAAATGGCGCACTCGAATTTGGTCAAGGATCACAGCAAGCGATTGCATGTGACAGCAAGATTTACATTGCGATGGGTGAAGAGTGGCACGCAGCGCCAGTTCAGAACGATCCATCAGCAGGATTCTTCCGCGTCCGTGCGGTCACAGTCTCAAATCTTGATTTGCAAAATTGTGCAGGAAAGAAGCTTCGCATACGTCTGATCGATGGTACTTCGCAAGAAATTGGCATTGGCCCAATTCCTGAGGCAAAGGTTCTGCAAGTTTCACTTCCAACTGTTGCTCCAGTGAGCAACATCAGTGATTCGACAGCACTTCTTCTCACTTACTTAACAGGTACAGGTAACACAATTTCTGGAACACTTCTTGCGAGTGCTGCAGTATCTGTCAGCGGTACATCTATCTACGATGGAAGCGTTCTCTCTGCAAACAATGCAGATGTCACCTTCTTTATCGATCCAGCAAAGACCACTGTCAACATTGACGGTCAGAGCGTTCACCGCACAACCGTCGAAACAATCGACAATCCATCGGCACAGGCCGCACAACCTGCGCCAACCGCAACGGCAACGCCATCACCAACAGCGACGCCATAAAGAATTCCTGCTAGGCAACTAGCGGGCATACCCAAACTTCGTACCACTTGCGAAGTGAAGGTGTAATACCAAGAGGTGGAATCGTTAATTAGAATGGGGAATATAGGAATGGAAATCCTAAAGTTCGAGAACGCTCCGGCGCCTCGCAAAGCAGCTCCTAAGAAGAGCAACCTCAAGTCACTTGCTGGCCTTGCAACAGTTGCAGCGGTCGCAGTACTTGGTTCAACAATGGCAGCTAACATCACACTTGGTTCAGGAACTCTTGAATTCGGTCAGGGTGTTCAGACAACAGCTGCTTGTGACTCAGACATCACATTGTCACCACAGGTGACATTCAAGAATGGTGCATCACCAGTATTCATGCTCTCAACAGTTTCATTCTCAGGTATTGATGCTCAGGCAAATAAGTGTCAGGGCAAGACTCTTACTTTGAGCGCATACGGTGAAGTATCTGCAACTCCGGTTCAGATGGCTACAGGTGTTTCAAACGCTCAAATCACAGAAGCAACTATCGGTATCGCTTCAGATGGAAACTCAGTTACTACAACTGCAGGTACTGTCGCGGCGAACTTTGCTGGTGGTAATTCATCAAACCTCCGTTTTGATCTGGGCTTCACAACCCCATCAGCAACAAACGGTGCAGTTGCAAAGCTCACACTTCAGAGCAAGTAAGGAATTAATCCAACCCATTTAACGATTCTCTAGTACGGCGATAGAGGCCACCGCGAGGTGCGCTTCTATCGCCGTATAAAGGGAAAAGTTAAAACGAAGGTTTAATTCCAGTTTTACCCGCAGTTCCTTGAAGTAAAAGTAAGAGAAAGCAGTAAATGAACATATTAAAGCGTTACGAAAGTGATGACTTCGATGAGTCATACGCTTTTGACGACGCTGAATATGGGGATTACGAAGAATCAACAGGTAGTTCAAAGCCCTTCCTCGTGAAGGCAATCGCGATGATCCTTGCAGTTACAGGTATCGCATATGGTGCGAATATTGCACTTACATCCAATGGCTCTAAGGTCGAATTCGGTCAGGGCTTTCAAGCGTATGCAGCTTGCGACTCTGCCGTTCCAGGTGCAAATCCAGGAATTGATGTATTTCCATACTCCGGCTATATCAACGACACCGGAACAGGTAAGTTTTCACTCGATTCAATAATTTTGGAGAAAATTCACAGCAGCTGTGTCGGCGTAGATTTCATTATTCAAGTCTGGGCAGATTCCGGCACTGCGCTTACGACCTCTGAATCTGCGACATCTGCAAATGGTGGCTCATATCAGCAATTCGATGTGGCTCGCTTCTGGTACAAAGACTCAGCAACAGTGCTGAACATCGATAATTCCTATATCGATTTCGATGTGCTTACAGATGTATCCGATTCAAATGAATATACAAATGGTCTCAACTCCGTTCAAATCACATTTGACCCGGACCGCACCCTCTCATTCGCGGATTCCACAGCTATCCGCAAGATAACAGTCCAGACCGTCAAGCACGGATCATGACCCTAGAGGCAACACGACGCCCTCTCTTTGAAGCTACCTCCACAGAAGAGATGTGGGTAGAAGGTCAATCACAATATGCTGATTCAAAAGTTTTGGTAACAGTTTCAAATGCACATGGCGAGAAGACCGTGCTGATTACTCCCACAGAAGTAACTCCCACTAAATCAAAGCTCTTTGTCCAAGCTCCACCAGAGCGCATTGCAACTCCCGCACAGGCTCGCAACAACAAAATAAGCAACATCATTAAATTTATAGGTTACGCACTCAGCGGAATCCTGATCTCATTCTCAGTTCTTTCTGCATCAGGATTTATGAAGGCACGTATCGTCCTTACAGGTTCAATGGAGCCAACTATTAAGCCAGGTGACATTGTTCTACTTGCACCAACACCTCGCACACAACCAAAGCTTGGAGATATCGCCGCCTACACAGCACGGAGATTTAGCGGAGAATCAGTTGGAGTCTTTACCCACCGCATCATAGGTGGAAACCCTGTTGATGGCTGGATCATGAAGGGAGATAACAACCCATCGCCCGATGTGCAGAAGCCAAAGAACGAAGACATTAGCGGCATTGTCTTCTTTGTGATTCCTTGGATTGGCAAGTTGATGGCTCCGAAGATGTTAATGATTTTGATTCCGATTGGCGTTGGCATCTGGTTGATTATCGATACCCTGAAAGGTGATTCGTGATGAAGCGCCTTAAGGTGATTGCACTTGCTGTGATTGCACTGATCTTTGCGCCAGTTGCTGCACAAGCCTTTGATATCCCATTACTTACCTGGGAGCGCGGGCGTGAACAACAGGTCGTGCTCGGCGGGGGAGCCTATACACAGAAATGGATTGTGACTTTAGAGGGAAATGGTCAACCAACGCAGACATTTAAAGCCAGTGATAAGAACGATGCAGGGTACGTTGTCTACTCGCTCTACATTCCAGCTGATTTTGCGACAGGTGCGTACTCGATTGTCACAAACGGAAAAGGTTCGCCCCGCACAGTTGTAGCTGGTGTTAACCTCATAGAGGCTCAAACTCATACGGCAGCAACAAATCTATTTGACCTCACCTTGATCATTGCAATCTTTGTATTCTTGACTGGAATCGTTTCGACAATTCGAGCGCGCAAATACACCTTTATTCCATATAGAAGCGCACAGGTTTTGCCTCGCATCACAGATCCGATCTTTGATGGCGAGCAGAACTTCTGGGATCGTCTTGACGCGGCCCCATATCGCCTACGCGTTCAATCTTTGATTTCACTTCGCCCATCGCTAGTGCGTTTCTTGCTTATCCGTGAAGGCGAAGTAGCTCATCGACTTTCAAAGAATCTTTATGGGCTATCTCCACTAGTCGGTCTCATTGCTGGAGCTATAGCTGGTATTGAAGTCGGCCGTAATGATGGCCTCGCTTCAACACCAATGACCATCTTCATCATTGTTGCTGCAATTGCAATCTTTGATGCATTTGCAGGAGTAGCCGCAACCCTTGGATTCTGGGCAATTCAGCTCTTCTCTGGAAATATCACAAGCTTCCGCGATGTGCTGATTGCTCTTGCTGTTGGCATCGCATGGATCGGGCCATCTCTATTCGCAGCGCTACTTCGCGAGACGATTAACCGCGACTTCGAGTCGCCATCTATTCGTGGAGCAGATCCAATCAAATTCCTTGGCGTTATTGGCTCGAGCCTCATTGGTGCTGCAGTTTTCTACTTTGGCCACGCACTTGTGAACAGTGTCATCTACACAGATCACGCAATCCGCTCAATTACCTGGAGTCACCTTTTGATTATTGCAGTAATGCTTCTTGTACGTGGCTTTGCAGATGGAGTGGTACTAGAAAGAAGTACCATCACAGATTCACGAGATGAATCTTTTGTGATCTCTCGAGTCAGCTCACCAATTACAGCGTTCGCAGTTCTCGCGATGAATTTTGCATTTATTTATATCTGGACAGAATCAGCAAGTCGAGCAATATTCGTCGCCTTGCTCTTTGCGCTGCCATATTTCTTGATCTTCATCCGTTTCAACAAGATTTCCTTCTTGAAGACATCGCGCATCCCTCGCAATATTTTGCTTGAATCCGCCCTCATAGCGGCGATTGCATTTGTGGTCTTCCGCCAGATTTCACTGAAGCCACTCTTACTTGACCAACGAGCAGACCTCTTGCTGCTCTTGACGGGCGTCGCACCGGTTCTGCACTCGATTTATAGCGCGATTTACTCATCTAACGAGGATAAGTTTTCTTTTGACGAGAATCCGGAGATAATGAAGCCATGAAGAAGTTCGCCGTAGTTCTCCTTGTGCTCTCACTGACTCGCGTCGGTGTGGCATATGCGGATTCAACCAACTCTTCCACTTCACAGAATTACTTCTTCGGGACCAAGTCAGCTGCAGCAAACCTCAATCAGGTCCTTGCTCTTCTCGTCGGACCGAAGGGAGATCCGGGACCTGCAGGTGTTGCAGGCAAGGATGGCCTTATCGGTATGGACGGTAAGGATGGCATCGACGGTAAGGATGGTCTCAATGGAGCACCTGGCGTTGCCGGAATAGATGGAAAAGACGGAGTTTCTGTTCTGGCCGCAGCATTTACTGGCGCACAGGGAACATGTCTTGCAGGCGGAGTGAAGTTCACAGCCGCTGACGGAACCATTACTTATGCATGTAACGGTCGCAATGGTGTCGATGGTGCAACAGGTGCCACAGGCGCAACAGGTGCAACCGGTCCTGCTGGTACAGGTGGCGGCGGTGGCGGTGGCGGATTCACCTACGCCCAAGGTGAACTTTCAGGAACTTGCGATGATTACATTTTCATCAAACCTGTCCGCCAATTTACTCAAAACGGATTTATCTTTGCTGGATTTAAAATTGGTGACGCAACCAAGCCTGCAATCACGGGAGCTACTTCAAACGGCGGAGTCGCTTCAGCTTGTTTGACCCAGAATGTAACTTTCGAATTCTTTACAAATAAGTCGTACAACACAGCCAAGTACTCAGCAAACGATCACATCGTCTGTGTTTCAAATGGAGCCCTTAACTCCTACCCAATAGATGGCAATGGCACAATCACTGTCAGTGGTGGCACTGGCGGCAATGCGGCTTCAGATGATTTTGCTTGCACATCAAGCACGGGCGCGATTGCTCTTGCTGATGTGAATACTGACGATTACACAAATAAGATTGGTTTCTCAATTGGCTAACCAAGAGGGCGAGAAGAGCGCACCGAAGGTCTCAAAGCTCCCGCTCCCAATCTCTGATTCTCCGCTTGTTATCGATCTTCCAGACGGCCAAAAGATCGTCGTCGGAAAGATGACTCAGGGAAGCGTTATTGAAGTAGCTACATGGCGCGGTGTAGGGCGTCCCGACAGCCGTACAAGTCGTTTGATGCTTGGCATGGGTAACGGAAACGTTAATGAAGACACTGATGCTGAATCTTCACAACAGCCTGGCCCTGCACGTCCGCCAGTTTCACGAAAGCCACAAGGGTTCGCAGGATTTATCTTTACAGCTAAAGACATCATTAAGAATTTCAATCAAATCAATTGGCCTGCGACATTTAAAGCTTTAGTTTCATCAATGGGTTCAAAGAAGCCGAAGAAGCAAGCAGCTCAAGGTGGAGCTCCTGCACAAAGCATCGAGCCAACAGTTGCGCCAGCCATTTCTGTTTCGCCGGTTTCAGACGATGCCGATATCGAGGCGTGGCTCAATAAGATCACCGAGAAGGCAGCGCGCACAACGAGCAAGACAGCCAAGCCTGCTGTGAAGAAATCTCCAGCTAAGAAGTCAGCCGTTACAAAAAAGGCTGCTCCGAAGTCTGCTAAGAAGCGCTAAGGGTAGGTTAGACTTCAGTTATGAAGACGAAGCTCATTGCCCTTGCAGCAATTGCAGTCGTCCTTTTTGCTCTTGGATTCCGCGTCATCCATCCTGAAAATGGGCTTTCAAGCGCCATGGGATCTGCAAAATCAAGTGTGGTCGTCTACAAGCACTCCAGCAATTATGCAGTAGGACATAAAGTTGTTGTTGAGGTTGCTGGTCAAGGAAAGCAAACCGGAATCGTAAAGTCTGCAACAGGTGAAACAGTTGATGTTGATACTCGCGTTGCTTTCGTTCGCGTCAAGCAAGAAGATGTTCTAGGCAAGCTTGTGGTTGTGATTCCCTTCTTCGGAACTCTCTTCGGAATCGTTGGTCTTTAAGCATTATTTATTACTGCGGTGAAAGGGTAAGTCGCAGCACAATCTGATTTGGCTTTAACAATTTACTCGCACCTAAATCAATCTTGGCATTCTGGAAATATGCAATTTCAGCTTTCTGAATCTCGGCACTGAAAATCAGGGCGCGAAACTTTGCTTCATTCTCTCCTTCAACAGAAGGGTTATAGCCCCCAACTATCTTGGCAAAGAGAACCTTGGAGCTGCGGGGGAGCTTCTCGCCAATGATGAAGCCTTCAATATCCTTTTGAATCTGGGTAGCATCGAATTTCTCGTAGGCGATATTGAGGCCCTTGACGTAATTTCC
>CALJUA010000142.1 GCA_937975715.1 uncultured Candidatus Planktophila sp. | reverse complement strand
GCTGCTGCAAAGCCAGCTGCTAAGAAGGCTGCTCCAAAGCGCCGCAAGAAGGCTGCTGCAAAGCCAGCTGCTAAGAAGGTTGCTAAGCGCAAGCCAGCAGCGAAGAAGACAGCTGCTAAGAAGGCTGCTCCAAAGCGCAAGAAGGCTGCTAAGAAGAAGTAATTTATTACTTATAAAAAACCCCGCCACTGTATGTGGCGGGGTTTTTTATTTGCACAACACAATTTAATTAGTTTTGATCTTTATCAATATCTTTAATGCGAGATGCAACGCGATCAAAGATATCAGCGAGCACCTTCTGATCGTTCTTGTCTAATACATCGAGAAAACGGTTTCGCACACTAGCTACATGGTCAGGTGCTGCAGCGACAATTGCCTTCCAACCCTTGGGGGTCATAATGGCGAAGGAACCTCGCTTATCGTCGGGGCAGGCCTCGCGACGAACCCAGCCTTCCTTCTCCATCACCTTAATCCGGTGAGATAGGCGCGAGCGCGAAATCATCGCCACATCGGCGAGCTCTGACATGCGCATGGTGCGGTCCGGGGCATCGCTTAACTGGGCGAGCACTTCATAATCTGCCATCGAGAGATCATGGGCGGCAAGGTCCTCATCGAGGGCATCGAGCAATCGGCGGCTAGCAATAATGTATTGGCGCCAGGCCTTCATCTCGACAGGGTTGAGCCACTTAGGTGCGGTAGCGTTTTTCTCGGCCATACGGCAATGATACGACAATAGTTAAACTTTCAACTATCTCGATAGAGTTGTGCCCTCCAGTGAAATGAAAGCGAGCTCAAGTGAAGTCAGGCATTAATACATCCTTTATGGATCCATCTATCCGCCCCCAAGATGACCTCTTCCGACACTTTTCGGGTACCTGGCTCGATACCTATGAAATCCCTGCAGACCGCGCAAGCGATGGTGTATCTCGCGAGCTCTATGACATCGCCGAAGTTCAAGTCCGCCAAATCATTGAGAGTGCGAGCGGCTCTGATGAGGCGCAGAAAATTAGCGATCTCTTCAAATCTTTTATGGATACCGACGGCATTAAAAGCCGTGGCCTTTCTCCCCTGTCATCAGAGCTTGCAGAAATCGATGCGATTACCGACCTTTCATCTTTCATCTCGACCATGGGTCGTTTAGAACTGGGTGGCATCGGCGGAATATTCGGAGCTGCGGTCTACGCAGATCCCATGAAATCAGATACCAATATCTTTCATATGGGCCAAGGAGGAATCTCCCTTCCTGATGAGTCCTACTATCGCGAAGAACAATTTGCGCCAATCCGAGAGGCCTTTGTCGATCATCTGACAAAGATGGGTGAACTCGCAAATGTGCCACTGATGGCGGCAGAGATTCTTGCTCTTGAAACAGAAATTGCATCTCACCACTGGGATCAAGTCAAAGACCGCGATGCAACGCTGACGTATAACAAGACCAGCCGCGCCGAACTTGCCGCCCTTGCCCCTAATTTTGATTGGGATTTATGGGCGGCGAGCGCCGGAATTCCGTCGATTGCATTCGATGACCTCAATATCCACGAACCATCATTCTTCTCTGGAATCTCCGGGATGCTCTCTGACTTTGATGCCCGTCGCGATGTTTGGGTTTCATGGTTGAAGTGGCAACTGATCACCAGCAATGCAGCGTATTTAACTGACGATATCGTCCAGCAGAACTTTGCCTTCTATGGCACAACCCTTTCGGGCACTCCGCAGATTCGCGAGCGCTGGAAGCGCGGAGTCTCACTTGTTCAAGGTTCACTGGGCGAGGCAATTGGAAAAGTCTATGTAGGTCTCTACTTCCCCGAGGAAGCAAAGAAGGCGATGCTTGAACTCGTTGACTATCTGACAAAAGCTTATGAGCTCAGCATCAAAGATCTTCCATGGATGTCAGAGGCCACTAAGGCAAAGGCGCTAGAGAAGCTCGCCAAGTTCACGCCCAAGATTGGCTACCCAGATAAGTGGCGCGATTACTCAACTCTTGAGATCAAAGCCGATGATTTGATTGGCAATCTCCAACGTATTGCTGCCTTCGGTCATAAAGAGGCAGTCGACAAAATCGGAAAGCCCGTCGATCGCGATGAATGGCATATGACTCCTCAGACGGTCAACGCTTACTACAACCCGATGATGAATGAGATTGTCTTCCCAGCTGCAATCTTGCAGCCTCCGTTCTTCGACATGACTGTCGATATCGCTGCCAATTACGGCGGCATCGGCTCTGTCATTGGTCACGAGATTGGTCATGGCTTTGATGACCAGGGATCTAAGTACGACGGTGATGGAAATATGGTCGATTGGTGGGTCGATAGTGACCGGGAAGCATTTGAAAAACTTACATCCCAATTGATTGCTCAATATGATGCGCTCTCTCCGGCTGCTACGCCCGACATTCACGTCAATGGTGCATTTACCGTTGGAGAGAACATCGGAGACCTCTCAGGCCTTGAAATCGCTTACAAGGCCTATAAATTGGCCCTCAATGGCGCAGAAGCTCCTGTCATCGATGGTTGGACCGGCGATCAACGCTTCTTCTTGTCATATGCCCAGGCATGGCGCGGAAAGAACCGCCCCGAGGAAGTACGTCGCCGCATTGCAACAGATCCCCATAGCCCTGATGAATTCCGATGCAATCAGATTGTCCGCAATCTCAGCAGCTTCTACCAAGCATTTGATGTCACCCCAGACGATGCAATGTGGCTCGATCCCTCAGAGCGAGTGCGTATCTGGTAACCGCCCTTTCTACCTACTACGGCTAAGATTTGGCCATTGTTAACTCAGAGATTAGAGACCTTTGAGAAGAGACCATAAGGAGTACTAATGAAGAAGCTCACTCGTAAGCAGTGGATCCTCGTCGCCGTTGTCGCCGTCGTTGGCCTATCAATCCTTCGCTCAGTCACCAACGGTGGTAGCGACCTTCCTGCTGATAAGACCACTCTCGTTGAAGAGGCTGCGCCAGTCGCGACTATCGCATTCGATACACCTCTCGACCTTGGTGGCGGAGTCTTCGTAACCGTCTCATCTCCTACTCGCTTTACACCTACAACATTTATGACAAACGTTGATCAGAAGCCAAAGTCTGCAAACCAGTTCAACGTGACAATCAAAAACGGTGGCAAGACTCCCCTTGATTTCACAACGGTTTCATTGATTGCAGCATCTGGTGAGAATGTCTGCTTCGACGTTCTCGGCGATCTCGATATCAATGGCGCTCCAACAGAAGCTCTTGCAGCTGGTGCAACTACAACATATGCCTACGGCGTTGGTTGCCAGGCAGTAGCAGGCGAACCTTTGAGCCTCACAGTTCAGATCGGTGAGTCCAAAGTTGCTGTAGAAGGCAAAATCGCCTAATTAGTTCTAACAGTCAATAAAAAACCCCGGACCTTTTGGTCCGGGGTTTTTTCTATTACATAGGGTGTATGTAATTCTGAAGGATTACGCCTCTGGGAAATGGCAGGCGATTCTGTGGTTTACGCCGATCTGCATCAACTGAGGAACCTCAGTACGGCAGCGATCCTGAGCCTTCCAGCAACGTGTATTAAATACACAACCTGCTGGTGGGTTTACTGGACTTGGAAGATCGCCCTGCAAGATGATGCGTTCGCGTGCGCGACCAATCTTTGGATCTGGAACTGGCACAGCTGACAAGAGTGCCTTTGTATAAGGATGACGTGGATGGCTGAAGAGGTCGTGCTTATCTGCTTCCTCCATCACCTTTCCGAGATACATCACGATGACGCGATCTGAGATGTGCTGGACGACTGAGAGGTCGTGAGCTACAAAGATGTAGGCCATATTGAATTCATCTTGTAGATCTTCAAGGAGGTTAACAACCTGCGCCTGGATTGATACATCGAGAGCTGATACTGGCTCGTCAGCGACAATGAGCTTTGGCTTAAGAGCAATAGCGCGTGCAACACCGATGCGCTGGCGCTGTCCGCCAGAGAATTCGTGTGGGTAGCGGTTGATGTGCTCAGGATTGAGACCTACGCGCTTCATCAAACGCTGCACTTCTTCGATAATTCCGCCTTCAGGAGTAATTCCTTGAATCTGGAAAGGAGCCGAAATCAACGATCCCACTGTCTGGCGTGGGTTCAACGATGCGAATGGATCTTGGAAAATCATCTGCATCTGTGAGCGGTAAGGCTTCATCTTCTTAGGCGACAGCGGTGCGAGATCTTCACCTTCAAAGATGATCTTGCCCTCTGTTGGTTCGTACAACTTCAAGATTGTGCGGCCAGCTGTTGTCTTTCCGCACCCTGATTCGCCCACAAGACCGATTGTCTGACCGGCATGAATCTCAAGATCGATTCCGTCGACAGCCTTAACGGTTCCCTTGGTCTTAGAGAATGCGCCACCAGTTGTAGTTGGGAAGTGCTTCTTAAGGCCTTCAAGCTTTAATAGCGGTTGAGTCATTTGCGGCCACCGATTTCTACGCGAGCTTTAATAAGTTCTGATTCAGGCAAGTGACAACGAGAGAAGTGACCGTCGCCCTTTTGATCCAAAGTTGGTGTTGTTGTTGCACAGAGATTTCCTGGAACTCGATCTGCAAATTCGCAGCGAGCACGGAATGAACATCCCTGTGGCAAGTGGATCAATGAAGGTGGCTGTCCTGGAATTGCAACGAGACGCTTATCTTCGAGCTGATCCACACGTGGAATCGAGTTGAGGAGACCGATTGCGTAAGGATGATCTGGTCGATAGTAAATATCGTCAGCTGTTCCGCTTTCGACAATCTTTCCTGCATACATAACATTGACACGATCTGCGACCTCTGCAACGACACCGAGGTCGTGAGTGATCAAAATCAACGCCATGTTGAATTCTTTCTGCATATCGCGAATCAACTGCAGAATCTGTGATTGAACTGTCACATCGAGAGCTGTAGTTGGTTCGTCAGCGATAAGAAGTGATGGGTTGTTAATCAAAGCCATCGCAATCATCACGCGCTGGCGCATTCCACCTGAAAACTGGTGAGGGTACTCATCCACGCGCTTATCTGCTGCAGGAATTCCTACGAGGTCGAGCATCTCGATAGCGCGCTTGCGGCCATCTTCCTTGCTGCCCTCGTTGTAGAGAGACCACGCTTCGATGAGCTGGTTTCCAATTGAATAGTAAGGATGAAGCGCTGACATTGGATCTTGGAAGATCATCGACATCGCCTTGCCACGAAGTTTGCGAACTACCTCGTCCTCAGCTGAGATGACATCCACAGGCCCTGATTCAAGGTTGAGGAATGCCTGGCCAGAGATCTGCGCAGACTTGCGATTGTGTAGACCCATCACAGCAAGGGAAGTCACTGACTTACCTGAACCTGATTCGCCTACGACAGCGAGAGTCTCGCCACGTGCAACAGAGAATGAGATATCACTCGATGCTTTTACGAGTCCATCTTCGGTAGGAAATGCGACGTTGAGGTTTTTGACCTCAAGGAATGGCTTATTTGTCATTATGCAACTCGCACTCGTGGATCAAGGTAGGCATATGCAATGTCCACCAGAAGGTTTGCGACTACAACGAATGTTGCAGCCAAGATTGTTGTTGCCAAGATAGTTGGCAAGTCGTAATCCTGAAGCACTGCGCGGATTGAAAGCCGACCCAGACCTGGAAGGTTGAAGATCTGCTCAGTGATGATTGCGCCACCAAGGAGTCCAGCAAAATCCAAACCAGCCATGGTCACGATAGGAGCAAGAGCCGCACGAAGTGTGTGCTTTTGCAAGATAATCTTTTCGCTCAGACCCTTTGCGCGAGCTGTACGAATGTAATCTTCTGAAGAAGTTTCAATCACATTGGAGCGAGTAAAACGTGTATAGGTCGCAGCGTAAAGAAGTGCGAGCACAATCCAAGGGAAGATAAATGTTCTAAACCACGCAACTGGGTCTTCTAGAGGCGGAACCCAGCGACCCATACTGAGCGGATCAATCAGATTAAATTTCAAACCAACAAAGAGAAGAATCAAGATTCCTGAGATAAATGAGGGCAGTGATGTGCCCACCAATACGAACGCTGTTGCAGCGCGGTCGGGCCATTGATTCTTTCGTCGGGCGGCAACGATTCCGAGGCCTACGCCGACTGAAATCCAGAGGATAAAGGCACCGATTGCCAATGAGAATGTGACTGGAAACGCCTCTGAGATAAGCGTTGTGACGCACTCGTGGCGGTTAAATGAATATCCAAATGCTGGTGCTGGACATTTGATTGTTGCTGCACCTTCGCCGAATTCACGGCCGACTACTAAACCTTTAACAAAGCGACCGTACTGCACGTGTACTGGGACATCGAGTCCGAGACGGTGACGGTTAGCTTCGATGACTGCTGGATAGCACGCCTTACCGCAGGTAAGAGCTGCCGGATCCATTGGCAAAACTGCGAAGATTCCAAAGACTGACATGCTGACGAGAGTCAGGACCACAACGGTCGCGCTCAATCGTCGAGCTAAATATTTCAACACTCTTTTTAATCTCCTTCATTAGTAAAACGTTGCACTGCCCAAACTTGAGAAATCCTGGGCGGCCATTGCTGACCGCCCAGGTTCTCTACTTACTGTGATGGGTTATAAAGAACTTAGTTCTTTACGTACATCTGACCGAAGCCGAAGTTACCCTGTGGCTCCCAGTAGTAAACGCCGCCAACCTTAGAACCCCAAACTTCCTGGGTCTTTGAGAAGACAGGGCGGATGATCCAGTACTGGTCCATCACGTACTGTGATAGTTCCTGCCATCCCTTAGCCTGCTTTGCGCGGTTTGTCTCTACCTTTGCAGCATCAGACTTCTTCTTAAATGCTGGGTAAGCAGCATCGTTCCAGTTCTGTGAAAGGTTAAATCCACCTTCCTTTGTGAAGAGCTCAGGGATAACTGTTGAAGCGTTAGCCCAGTCTGCACCCCAACCAGCAGTTGAAATGTCATTCTGCTTTGAAGGGTTCTGAACTGTTGAGTAGTACTGACCTGATGGAATGAAGTTGAACTTCAAGTTGATTCCAGCTGCCTTTGTTGCATCCTGGATTAAGACTGAAGCCTTCTGGTTTGTCGCAGATTGTGCGATGTCCCAGATGATTCCCTTGTCAGCTGCTGTTGCACGAGCGTATGCATCTGGGCAAGATGTCTTTGCCTTCTCAAGGAATGACTTTGCGTAATCAGCGTTTCCGGTGATCTTCCAGTTTGGATCGTGGATGTTTCCTGTTGTCTTCTTGTAGTCAAGACCAAGAACTGGCTTTACAGGGCTATCGCCTGGGTCGCCGTAGAAGACTGATCCACCTGAAAGGTCGATAAGTGCCTGTGTGTTGATTGCAAAGAAGACAGCCTTACGGACATCCAAGCAATCCATGTGGCCCTTTGAAACGTTCATTGCTGCATAGCGAACGTATGGGTCATACACGTTGAAGCGCTGGTTCTTCTTTGTTGCATCTGCGAAGAATGCGCGTGTGTTTGCTGGCTGAAGTGCATCGAGTGATGCTGTGTTTGGAATCTGATCTTCGAGCATGATCGCATCGCGAACATCTTCTGCAAGACCGAAGCGAACAACAATGTTGTCTGGGTATGGTGTACGAACTGAGTCAGAAGACTTCTTCCAAGCTGCGTTACGTACGAGCTCTAGCTGATCACCGATCTTGTATGAAGCGATCTTGTATGGGCCAGATGCGAATGGACGAAGGTCGTACTTGTCGCCTGTGTCCTTTGATGCCTTCACTGGTGCACCTGCAGGGTATGTAAGTGCGTAGTTGAAGTCAGCGAATGAGCGGTTGAGCTTGAAGGTAATTGTGTTACCTGAGCAAGAAACTGCCTTATCGAAGAGTGCCTGTCCTGTCTTCTTGTATGGACCCTTGTAAGCAGATGTTCCATCCTTATCGAGTGGAATATCAAGTGCCTGTACGAGGTACTGAGGACCGTCTGTGATTACATCAGCTGCGAATGGACGTGAAACTCCGTAAGCAACATCCTTACATGTGATAGCTGAGCCATCTTCCCATGTGATGCCTGAACGAAGTGTGAACTTCCATGTCTTTGCAGCGTTTGATGGAACGCCTGTGTTTGTTGCAAGGTCTGCAACGAGTGATGAACCTGCTGAACCTGGAACTGGCTTGTATGAAACCAAGTTGCGGTAGAGGTATGAGTTAAGGAACGCGATATCGCGACCTGTGTAAACACGAGCTGGATCGATGTGATCGAACTGCTCAGCGTGTGTAATGAAGTACAGCGTTCCGCCTGTTACTGGCTTTGTCGCTGCGTTTGCAGTCGCGCCTGTAGCAACTGTTCCAACTGCAAGAAGTGCAGCTGTAGCTGTTGCAACAAGACGACGTGATGTCAAACGTGACATTAGTCCTCCTTGTAGAGATGAATCAAAACGCCGTTGCGTTTCGACTTACTGCACTTCACACAAGAGAAACTCGCGAGACCTCTCTTCTTGTGAAGCATCCGTATTGCTACGGAATTCTTTATCTATTCGCCTTTGG
>CALJUA010000141.1 GCA_937975715.1 uncultured Candidatus Planktophila sp. | reverse complement strand
CTCGTTTTCAGATTCAAAATGTCCACCAAAAATCGTGCAGGAAAATTCCGGCTTATAGGGCGACTCTTCTTTACAACATGCTGGCCTCGCATAGAAATGTGCGGGGCCAGCTCCTTTATGCGTAACTTTCTTGTCGAAGTCTTTACCGTAGTTAAAGTGAATTTGGATTTATTTAAGGGCAAAATTGCGGGCAAGCGGGCAACTTTGCGGGCAAAATATTGCCTTAGAGATGAAGTGCTCCACGTACTTCGAGAGTTTTCTCTATGCTTCTGAAATGGATAATCTGGCAAGAATTAAGTGTCCGACCTGCGACTTCTCAAAAGAATCCTGCATGGGATGCACTCCGACGACTTTAACCGTACTGGATTTATCCTGCTTGATAAAGTCGGCTTATTTAAACGTCTTTCCCTTATCTTTTGAAACCAGAATTGAAGAACCAGCAACAACAACGATCGAGCTGTTGGAAGCTGTTACAACTGATATTTGGTCCTTAAATGTTGAAACAGCAACCCATTTCTTACCTAAGTCAGAAGTGAGGTAGAGAGTTTTTCCAGATGAGGCATAAAGCCCTGAACCAACCGTCTCTAATGTCTGGGCATCGAAATCTGAGTTAATTTCAGACGTCGACTTAAAGGTGTTCTTGGTCATTACGATTTTCTTACCGAGAACTGCAAAAGCATTCTTGGTAGAAGATATTGCTATATCTTGATATTTCGCTGCACCAAGAATTACCCACTTCTTTCCACCGTCTGATGAGTACATAAGGTTGCCGCTTTGTGAGTCTGCCCCATATATTTCTTTACCTGACACTTCCAACATATGGAAATCCACTTTTCCCTGCAAGGAAATCTGATTCCACGTCTTGCCATTGTCTATAGAAGAAATCAAGCCGACAGGTGCCGGCAATTTTGAGCCCGTGTTTGGATGGCCACTGGCATAAATTTCGCCACTCGATACCGCTAGACCCATAACATCAAAATTTTCAGTGCCGAGCTTTCTCATTTTGTTTGGACCTTCATATAAGTAAAGTCCCTCATGAGTTCCCAAGAGAATCCGAGATCCGTCAACTTTAATATTGTGGATGTGTGACACCGAGTCAAACGAGGCACCATGAGCAGGGACTTGGACTAAGCCGAATGTAAAGATTAACGCAGTTAGTAAAGTTTTAATTTTCATTCTTATCTCTTTTCTTGGAAATTTACCTAGTTTCAACTTCTGACATTTCTTAATTTGATTGCATTCAAAATCACTGACACGCTAGAAAGACTCATAGCTGCAGAGGCTATTGTTGGTGAGAGCAGCAAACCGAATGCTGGATAGAGCAGACCAGCGGCGATAGGGATGCTGAGTCCGTTGTAACCAAATGCAAACCAGAGGTTTTGCTTCATATTTCTGACAGTCGCAGAAGAAGTTTTAATTGCTGAAGCCAGGGCTCTTAAGTCTCCAGATACTAAGGTCACTTCTGCAGCTTCGATTGCTGCGTCAGAACCCGTTCCCATTGCTATACCAACATTTGCTTGAGCTAGCGCAGGAGCATCATTAACCCCGTCGCCTGCCATTGCAACAAATCGCCCTTTACCCTGCAATTCTCGAATGAGCTCATACTTAGCTGCAGGCTTCATGCCAGCTCGGTATTCCTTTATCCCTACCAAGGAAGCTATTTTCTCGGCCGAGGATTGTGAATCTCCAGTTGCCATAACCAAAGTCTTTTTCAATTGTCGAAGTTCCTTAGAAGCCTCTAATGTGGTGGACTTGATGGCATCCTCGAAATAAATAATACCGATCGCTTCATAATCTAAAGCCACATACATTTCAGTCTTGCCAAAGGTTGAAGTTGCGATTCCATTTTTGATCTTGACATTATTTAAAACCATTAAATCTTTATTTCCAACAAGTATTTCTGCACCTTTAATGCGGGCCGAAACGCCATATCCAGGAATGGCTTCAAATCCTTCAACCCCAACTACTTCTATGTGCTGTTCCATAGAATAAGCATGAAGAGATTTTGCCAATGGGTGCTCGCTTGCACCATTCGCAGAGGCAGCAAACTCTATGATTAGCTCGGGTGCATATTCCGAAAGGGTCATAACATCTGTGACTACTGGTTTGCCGACCGTAAGAGTTCCTGTTTTATCAATAACAATTGTGTCGACTTTAGATAGCTGTTCAATGGCAGATGCATCCTTGAAAATAACCCCATTTCTCGCCCCTAATTCAGTGCCGTTCATGACTTACATTGGAGTTGCCAATCCAAGAGCACACGGGCAAGCTATTATGAGAACAGAAATAGCATTAATAAACCCAAATCCCCATGAGTTTTCTTGAGCCAAAAGTCCCCAACCAATGAACGTTGCCACTGCAAGAATAATGACCACAGAGACAAAGTAGTTAGCTATTTTGTCGGCCAACTTCTGCATCGGTGCTTTCGTTCGCTGAGCTGCTGAAACTATTTCAATTATTCGAGAAAGTAGCGTCTCGGAACCTAAAACTTCAACTCGTATGTCAATTGAGCCGTTGGTGTTCAATGATCCAGCGATGACTCTGTCATTTATTTGTTTTTCAACTGGAATAGGCTCGCCAGAAATCATGGATTCATCAATCGAGGTGAATCCATGAGTCACAACTCCATCTACTGGAATCTGCTCACCTGGCTTTACACGTAATAAGTCACCAATCTGAATCGAACTGAGACTAACCTGCTCTACTTCGCCCTTGGAATTTATGTGCCACGCATTATCGCTCGTGAGTTTCAGAAGACTTTTAATGCTTGCACCGCTACTTGCTCGTGCCTTGAGCTCAAAGACCTGACCCAAAAGCGTGAGAGTGCAAATGACTGACGCTGCCTCAAAGTAGTTTGGGGTTTTGCCAGCATCGAGGAATTCCATCGGGATAGTGGATGGAAACAAAGTTGCAACCGCAGAAAATAGATATGCAGCATTTACGCCAATTCCAATGAGCGTCCACATATTGAGGTACTTATTCTTAATTGATTCAAAGGCCCAACGGTGAATGGGGAAGGAAAGCGCATAAACCACGATTCCCGCAAGGAACATTTGGAGATACTTAATCAGTGCATCTAAAGACATTGGAAGGTGGACCTGCGTCGAAATGAGCACCACCAAAGACAATGGGAGTGACGCCCAGAATCGGAATGACATCTCCTTTAATTCCTTTACGCCAGAATCTTCTCCCTCCGTCTTTACGACTGGTTCTAAGGACATTCCGCATAACGGGCAACGACCAGGTGATTCACTCTGAATTTCTGGATGCATAGGACAGGTGTAGCCCTGAAGTTGCGTTGAATTTAAACTTGTCATCTCAAGCTCGTTTCTTATTCTTTAGCTAACTTTGATTATGCCCATCATTCCCGCATCTTCGTGGTCCAAGATGTGGCAGTGATAAACCGTTGTTCCGGAAACATCTACAAATGGGATTCGAATCTTTACAGTTTTTCCGGATGGGAGATTGACGGTGTCATGCCAGCCATCGAGGTACTTTCCAGAGCCATCATCCGATACTTGAAATGGCCAGGTGTGGAGATGAAATGGATGGTCCATTGACGATGGATTTATTAATGTCCATTCTTCGGTGGTATTGAATTTCACGCTCTGATCTACTCGTTTAGAGTCAAATGACTTTCCGTCAAAAGTAAAGGCGGCTTCATGTTTCATTCCGCCCATCATGCCCATTCCGCTTCCCTCGATGGTGATTGTGCGCCGCTTATCAATTTTGTTTATTTTTGAAAGAGGGAGAAGCTCTTGGGCCGTAATTGATCTGCTAGCTGAATTGAATGCAATTCTTGCAACTTCTTGTTGGTCGTTTTGTACTTTATAGATGCCGGCTTTGGGGGCAGTGATAAGTAGTTCTGTTCTCTGTCCTGGAGTGAGCGTTACCTGATTTGTTCTAGTTAATTTAGAGAGGCGTGAACTATCTGCTGATACCTGGAAAATCTCAGCACCAGGAATTGAAATTGTTTGATACTGGGAAACACAGGAATTCACAACTCTCCACCGCTCTGGGGTAGAACCAATCGCAGTAAATGAAGGAACCAAAACTCCATTTACTAGAGTGTTAGGTCCACTGCGACCATGCATAAGGTCCATAGTGGACGTGGCAGCCACAGCTGAAGTTTTTCCAATTCTTGGGTCAGCAAGCACAACTAAACGTTGGGTTGAGTCCTTAATAATTGCTTTTTGGTCCAGAGCGTCTTCTACAACAAGAACACCCGCTAGTCCAGAAGCGACCTGGCCTGCAGATAGTTCATGGTGATGAGGGTGGTACCAAAATGTTCCGCTCTTTTGGGTGAGCGGAATCTTAATTTCATAATTGAATGTCTCTCCTGGAGTTACCATGACAAGCGGGTTATCGCTGTTTTTTGTTGGAGAGACATGGAGCCCATGTGTGTGCAAATTGGTAGCTTGATTGAGCTTGTTAACTAGTGTGATTTTTAGCGTATCACCAGGGTTTGCTCGTAATGTAGGAGCGGGGAAAATTCCGTTATATGTCATGGCCCAACGGGTTGTATTTTCATACTTAATCAGCTTCTCATCTGCGACCAATGTTAATTGCAGAATTCCATTCTTTGATGTAATTTCATTACTTGCAGCATTTGCAAATTCACTTTCGAGCAGCCAATTTGAAGCGAGCAGGCTTCCACCAGCTACTGCGCTTAATTTAATAAAGTCTCTTCTTTTCATTTCTTCACCCTTCGTAAGTGTTATTCGGCTAATTACAATCGAAGAAACTCGGCTCTCCTCTGAGTCCATTCTTAATAGCAAAAAGAATTATGTGAGTTGTATCAAACCCTTCCCGCATATGGCATCATGCCGTCCACGCTATAAATGCTCGAATATTTCAACCCCGTCGCAGTTGATCGTGCTTCCCACATCATCCCGTTGCCTGCGTAGATACTCATGTGGTGAATAGTGCTAATAGTTCCTTTATATGAATAGAAGAGCAGGTCCCCCGGCTGAATTTCCGATATTGGAATCTGTTTTGTATATGTGTAATACAACCCTGAGTTGAGACGGTCCCAATTCGGCCAACCTAAGCCTGCATATTTGTAAGCTGCATATACAAGTCCTGAGCAATCAAAGGAATTAGGTCCCTCGCTTCCCCATATGTAAGGTTTCTTTGCAAGAACCTGTCGCTTAGCAAATTCGACTGCTTTCAGACGTTGAGCTTCAGTGGTTCGGGACGAGCTTCTCCCTTGAGGGCCACCAGTTTTCCAAACTTTTGCCTGGTTTTTTACTTTGCTCGCTTCATTGGAGCGAGTCTCTTCCAAAATGGCAAGCTGGCGCTTTTGCTCAAGCGTGATTCGAACTTTCTTCGCAGATGCCAAATCTCTTTGCAACTTATCTTGAACAGCCTGAAGTTTGTCTACTTCCTTCTGCTGTTCTGCTTTTGCGTCATCTGCCTCTTTTTTCGCAGCTGCAACTCTTTCGGTAACGATCCTTTGATTCTCTTTGGCAATATCGGCCTTAACTTTCGCACTTTGGGCTACAACCTCAGCTGCTTTAAATCTCTTTAATGCCGTCTTGTTTCCTGAACCAAGGTTTTCTAAAGTCGAAAGTCGGTCCATCATTTCCTGCGGCCCAGAAGCGCTCAATACAGCCTCTAGATCACTGAGACCTCCTCCAGAAACATATGCATTTACTGCAAGTTTCCCAATCTCCTTATGTGTTGCCGAGACTGCTGCAGATGCCTCTTGAAACGACTCAAGTGCCGCCTTGGCTTGCGTTACTGCTATATCTAAATCCAACTTAGCTTTCTGATACTTCAAATCGGCAGCCTTTGCGATAGCAGTCAGTGCCCTAAGATTTCCTTTTGCTTTTGCAAGGCGTTTGAGTGCTTCATCGGCGAGACGCTTCTTCTCTAATTCCGCTTTTTTCGCTGCTTCAATCTGCGCAAGCGTGGGTTTATGTTTGTTGGCAAATGCTCCATTTGGAACCACTGCAGCCTGGAATAACAGCACAGTTACCAATAGAGAGGAGAAAATGTTCTTTGGAGTCATAAGCGGCGAGCTCCGACGAATGGTTTAGCACCGAACATTCTTGTGAGAGGAACTACCTCTACTTTTTTGCCTGGCCTAGGAGCTTGAACCATCTTTCCGCCACCCATATAAATTGATACGTGGCTAATTGGCTTGCCGAAGAAGAGCAAATCCCCGGGCTTCAGTGACGAGAATGGAACAGACTTTCCATAACTTATTTGAATTCGTGAAGAGTGGGGCAGTGAGACACCTGCTGCTTGATAAGACCTCATGGTTAATCCTGAACAGTCCCATCGGGTAGGTCCAGCGGCTGCCCATACATAGACATCTCCGATTTGTTGAAGGGCAAACTTAAGTGCGATAGAACCACGAGATCCATCACCTGTGTATTTCGAAGCGTATTTCTTTGAGTCGTTGAGGATTTTGTTTTCTCTTGCAGCTTCTTGGAGTGCAAGCTTTGCTCTATCTTCCTTTTTGAGTGAATTAAGTATTTTTTCTGCCTTAGCAAGTGCCGCATTAGCTGCGGCAACTTCATTGTTCAACTTGGCTTTCTCTATTTTCAAAAGAGCGGTCTTATCTGAAACAACAAGCTGAGATGCTTGAACTTGCTGTTTTGTTGTTGCATATTCTGCTAATTTCTTAGCGTAACCTCTCGAAACAATTTCCATGACGGAGATATCTGAAAGGTATTTTTTAGGGTCTGTAGAGAATAGTAATTCGAAAGACTGACCCATTCCCGTCCCTTTGTAATTCGCAATTGCAATCTTTGCAAGAGTGTCACTGGAAGCTTTGAGCTTCTTTTTCACTTTTGCTTCTTCTAGTTGCAGTGCGGCGGTCTGATTCTCTAGTTGCTTGATTCTGATGGTTGCTTCGTTTGCAGCTTCATACTTTGTGGCGGCCAACGTCCTCAACCTATCTACCTCTTTTTGAGCAGCCGCAACCGTCGGAGCTGCAGAGGCTTGGAGCGGATTAAGGAAGATGGCAATAGCCAACGTCGAAAGAATTGAGCGTTTCATCTGGGTTCAACCCCGCATTAGGCGAGCTTAGAAATCATCTTCTTCATTGAAGAAATCTCGGCTGACTGAGCCTTCACGACATCCGATGCTAACTTCTTGGCCTCTGCATTCTTGGTGTTCTTGAGCAAGATCACCATCTCTAAGGCACCTTGATGATGAGCAACCATAGATTGCAAGAATGACTTGTCGAATTTAGGACCTTTGAGTTTTCCTAATTGGGTAATTTGGCGCTGAGAAAGCATCCCTGCCATTCCCATATCGTGGCCCATCGATAGTGGAGAATTAGTTGCCTTCAACCAGTACTTCATCTGGGTAATTTCTTTTCCTTGTGATGAAATGATTGATTTAGATAGAGCAATAACTGCTTTATTCGTACTGTTCTTTAGTGCTAATTGAGCTAACTGAAGGGCTTGTTCATGGTGGGGAATCATGGATTGGGCGAACATTATTTCGTCCATACCCAGGTTGCTAAGGGTCTTGGCGTGCGAAGTGGCTAGCGCTGGTTGTGCAGATGTGATTGAGGCGAAAATGAAAACTGAAGCTATAACTTTCTTAAACATTAATAAAATCCTTTACTCGTGGGTGAATTTCTTTATTCGTCTACGAGTTGAGGATTAGATTCGAATTATGCCTAACTGAGGGAGAGATAGTGAGTTCTGGAAATTTGGAGGGCGAGGTAGGGCCAGGCGAGCACGCTGAAGTTGAATTCTTACCTTGGTGCTAGACGTCTGAATTTTCTGGCTGAGATACTTTCGCCCAATCAGCAAGACGATGAAAATTAAGGTGGCACAAGCTTTCGCTGCTATTGAGCCCGTCTTGGCTAGAGAATCTGTTGAATTAACCTCTTGCTCGTGATGAGAAATAATGGAAGAGCTGGACACTTTCTCAGAGTGACATTGGTGGCTGATTACGATTCCAGCTGAAAAAACCGTGAGGATGAGTGCGAGGGCGCTAGCTAACTTGGCTACCCCGTATCTCGTTCTCAACATGTCCCAAAGTTACCAGGTAATCCCATGGCATCACGGGCGTGTCTCTAATACTTGGAAAATACACACGGGATTCTCAGGTGTGACGTGAAGAACTTCACTAGGAGCACGTCCGGAATTAGAACTTTTATATCCATTTGAACAAGTGGCCCAAAACGTCGACAAAAGTTGCCATACAAACAACTTTTGAATCTGGTGATGTAGTCCCACCACTTCAACGATGAGTTGATTGAGATTTTCTATTTTAGTAGCTTTCTTGCGTCTGTGGTCAAAGAATAAAATGCCCACTTGCCTCTTTGAGTCCGATCTAGCAATCCGGCTTCCACTAGTAGCTTGAGATGGTGGCTTATAGGGCGACTCTTCTGCTACAAATGGTGCATGAGATTTGGCATTCACTCTGAGCAATATCAGAACAAGCACACCAAAGAAGAGACTCAAAAGTTCACGGAAGATTTTGGGGCACTGACTGACGAATTTGCGAAGAAGCTGGCGGAAGGAATCAGCGCCAGTGATGAAAGTGTTCAGGCATTGGTAAAACAGCACTATGAATTTATTTTGCAATTTTGGAAGCCGACAAAAGAGGCGTACAAGTCACTTGCTATGAGCTACATCCTTCCTTCCCCATATCGGGATCACTATGAAGATATTGCAAAAGGTCTCGGCAAATTTCATTACGACGCTGTATGTATCTGGGCAGATAGCAACCTCTAAGAGTGGGCCAATTACTTGAGATTTCCTTTGAATCCGAAGTAATTCATTGGAGAGGCCCTGCACCGTTCTTCTTTACCAAAGTTCCAGAAAAAGAAGCGATGTTAATTCATGAAATCTCAAGGCAAGTTTCCTATGGCTGGGGTGTAATTCCCAGCGATGTAACAATCAAAGAGACAGAGTTCTATACCGCGTTAATTCCTAAAGATGGCACGTATCTTCTTCCATTAAGGAAGGCGGTTAGAGAACAATTGAATCTCGATCTAGGTGACTTAGTAAAAGTTCGAATTCAGTTTCTACGGATTCACCGATCTCGTTTCCCTTGAAATATGAACTTAAAGTATTTCTTTTTTAAGAAATGCATTGATTGCAACGGTTTGGTAGTAATTGGGAGTTGGCAAATTGCTGACTCCCTTTTACTTTCTAGTCAGAGTTGATTCTTTATGTAATAATTCCAGCACGGTGGTTTGGTAGTAATTGGGAGTTGGCATTACGCCAGCTCCCTTTTGCTTTCCACATGCCTAGCTTGTCCACAACAGCAGCTTGATCTTCGTTTTGAGCTTTCCAATTTACGTAACTTCGCCTCCGTGTTGGGGGCGTGTTGTAATCGGCAGCCTGGTTGTTTACCAAACCACCGGTGCGGGTTCAATCCCCGTCGCCTCCACCACAGTCTTAGTTGCTTCGATTCGATCTGTTGGTAATGGTCAAAAGGAAAGATTCAACTTTGCACAGAAGGGCCTCGAGAAATCGGGGTCCTTCTCATTTTCGAACTATTTGAATTCCTTGATTACAATTATCGAATGGCGAAATACATTATTTACTTTAATCAGCAGTGGGTCGGAGATCATCCTGCCGAGTGGTTCGGAACTCGTGGTCCTCTCGCACGTGCAGTCGTTGCAGAGATGAAAGATGCCGGCGTATTGGTATTCGCTGGTGGTCTCGTTGAAGAGATTGAAGAAGCTTTCGGCGCGGTTGAAACAGGCGATATCACGGCACCTATTACAACAAGCGGAGAATTCCTTGGCGGAATGACTATTGTTGAAGTTGAATCTGATGAAGAGGCCAAGCACTGGGGTTCCAAAATTGCCGTTGCCTGTGGTTGGCCTCAAGAGATTCGTAAATTCAAGGGCTGACACCAATGACTCATAAAGTTTACGAAATGACAGTTGCCGACGTCTATCCTCATTACATCAACAAAGTTGTAAAGAAGGGTAGAACTGAAGCGGAGCTTCAAGAAGTAATTCATTGGCTCACGGGTTTTGATTCAAAGAAGTTAAAAAAGCTCCTGGAATCTAAAACTTCATTCCGGGAATTCTTCAAACAGGCAGAGTTGCATGACAATGCAGACCTCATTACCGGAACTATTTGCGGAGTGAAAATCCAGGAAATTGAAGATCCGCTGATGAAGAAAATCCGTTTTTCAGACAAATTGGTCGATGAACTAGCTAAGGGTCGCTCGATGGAGAAAATACTCCGTAAGTAACCCGTTAAACTTGCTTCATGAGCAATCAACTTCCTCCATGCCCTGAATGCAAATCGGAATACTCGTATGAGATGGGTGAGCTTCTGGTTTGTCCTGAATGTGCACACGAGTGGAACCCCAATGATGTTGAGGTTGAGACCATTCGAGTAATTAAAGATGCCTCAGGAAATATCTTGGCTGATGGCGATGACGTCACTATCGTTAAAGATATGAAAGTTAAAGGCAGCTCTAACACTTTGAAGGTTGGCACCAAGGTGCGCGGCATTCGCCTCGTAGATGGTCCTGGCGATCACGATATTGAAGCGAAAGTAGATGGCTTCGGCCCAATGAACCTTAAATCCAGCATCGTAAAGAAGGCATAGCGAATGATTAATTCAATCTTTCTTAATATGTCGATTCAGAACCTGCAACGCTCAGTTGAGTTCTTTACCAAACTAGGTTTTACCTTTAACGCTCAGTTCACGGCCGAAGATTCCACGTGCATGATCGTGAGTCCAACTATCTATGTGATGCTCTGTGAAGAAGCCAAGTTCAAAGGCTTCATCGATAAGCCAATCGCAGACCGGAAATCTACTGAGGTCATCATCTCGCTCTCATGCGAATCGAAGGAAGAAGTCACACGCATTGCCTCAACTGCCCATGCAGCCGGCGCGCGAAAAATTAATGAGCCAGAGGACATCGGTTTCATGTACAGCTGGAGCTTCGAGGACCTCGACGGCCATCTCTGGGATCTCTTCTGGATGGATCCAGCCCACGTTCAGTAGGCTCATCATTATGGCTGACTATTCATTGGTAGATATCAAAGACCCAGCAATCATCAAACTGATGGATGACTACTTTGATGTAATGCACTTTCAGAATATGGAACTTTTCGACAAGGTCTTCCATAAGAATTGCGCCCTCTACTCAACGCAAACTGGCGAGCTCTCCCTTCGTCCTTACGATATTTATCGAGAAGCCGTAGCAAACCGGCAGTCCCCTTCTGAACTCGGGAATGCACGTCGCGACATGGTTCTGGATTTCGATCAAGTCTCATCCACCCTTGCATGGGTTAAGCCACAACTTGAAATGTTTGGTGGGGTCATGCAGGACTATCTCAACATCGTATTTCTCGATGGACAGTGGTGGATCATGGCAAAAATGTGGGAGAAAGTTGCAGACGTTAGCTCTTAACGACTTATTTTACTGAAGTGCAGGATCCAGGCATTCTGAAATGCAATTGGGATCAATAACTTCTCCTGGCTTCACTTCAATATTGAGCTGGATGGAATTTGGCCCAGGGACAATCTGCATCGTCTCTACCTTCTGATATTCATCGGTAGAACATGCGCAACTGCCATCCGCACAGCCAGCAATCGTTTCAATGATTGCATCTTTGTCCTTCACATCATCCAGATTAACGGTCAGTTTGGCGCCTACTTGTTCTGAACTAAGTTTCATTTTCTACTCCCTTGAATTCTCTCTTAAGGGTACCTTCGAAAGAAAGAATCCGACTACTAAAGCTCAAGTGATTGTGAACTTGCCTGAAATGGAGAGTGCTAGCTCTGTACTCGTGGGCGCAGCACGATTGAACGGAAGAGAAGTGAATTAGCCATAAACATTGCAGCTAAAAGCGCCCATCCGGGCTTGCCGAGAGACACAAGCGCGTAGGTAACTACGACTGGACCGGCGATTTCACTCAGGCCATTTCCTAAAGTCCAGATGCCGTAATAAGCGCCTTGTCGAGATTCATCAGCTAGATCAAATGAAATCTGCCAATGGATCATGGAGATTATTAATTCTGCTGTGACGTGCAGAACCATTCCGACGAGGAAGATAACGGATGCTAATCTCACTGAAGGCCCTTCAGCGAAAGCATAGAGAAGACAGGCGCCCGCAAGTAGCACTCCGGTAAAGAAGTACTGATTAGCAGATTCTTTGAGAGGTTTTGTGCGCTTGCTGACTCGCATTTGAAAGAGAACAACCGCTGCAGTATTGAAGATAAGCATGGCTGAGACCCACCAACGGGGCGCATCTGTGTAGCGCACAATCCAAATAGGAATTCCAACATTTTGAACTACGAATTGGATATTGGTTACTGCTGCCATTGCAGTTGCCGCCATGTAGCGACCATCCTTAAAAATGCTCCAATCAAACTTCTCGCGATCCTGAAGAGTTGCCGGAAAGTGGGGCACTCGCGTGTAAATATAAGCCCCGATAAGAAAGGTAACTGCATCAAGCACGATTGCAACTTTGTAGCCGAATTCTGAGTTAATTGAGAGCGCAATACCTGCCCCAAGGCTACCTAAGCCGATTCCTAAGTTATTAATTGAACGTGTATAGGCGCGATTGCGAGGGTTAGTACGTGAATCTCCCACACGTGCAATCAAGGTCTGCTGCGAATTTCGACTGAATACATTTGCAATCGAATCAATCGCGAAACATAAGGTCAGCATCGGAAAAGTTTGAACGAATGCAAGAGCCAAAATTGCTAGACCATTTATGATCATTGAAATCACTACGACAGGTCGCTGCCCGACTCTATCGACTAGGTGACCTGCAGGAATTGTGCAAATCAATCCCGCTGCAGCCCCAATAGCTAGTGCAAGAGCTGTCTTATGAGGGCCGAGTCCCACGGTAAATGAGAAGTAAATGACTAAGACAGAGATGAGAAGGCCATTGCCAAAGCGATCAATCAAAGAAGCAAGTGAAACCTTACGGATAATCGGGTCTTCGTGAATAACCTTATTGAGCCATGATGGCATCGTGGACATATTGCGCCAGTCCCCTGACTCGTCCATCGTAATAAGCCTTAAATCGAAGATCTTCGATATACATCACTGCAAGATTCTTCTGCATTTCAACTGAGCACTCGTAGAACCACTTCGAAATTGCAGCACGATGTGCCACAACTGCAGACTGAGCTTGTTGCGATGTAACGGGATAGCTATTACCGAATGCAGTTACAAATAGCTCTGTCGCAGCCTCTTGATCAACTTTCGCTGCAGCAAAATCAGCCTTTGTGTATTTCGAAGTGCGGGCAGTGGACTGTTTGTAGGCATCTGTGTCGCCCCAGCGTTCTTTCGCCTCTTGCTCGTACTCGTTCAGCATAAAGTTTTCCTTAGTTGAAGTAGGCGATGATTGCGCCCGCAATTGTCAGGTTGATTGCATCATTTGCTGTCTCAATCACCCAGACTTTAAGGCTGTCGCCACCGAAGAGTCGGTGTGAAAGTGAAGCAAATGCAGCGATACCCACGCCGACTGCAAAGCCAACACCAGCACCATCCACGATTCCGAAATTGTCATTACCGCTCTGAAGCGATGTCACAAGAATCGCGACCGTGAGGGTCTGGATTAAGACTCCCAGAATTGTGCCGCCGAAGAGAAGTGCTGGCT
>CALJUA010000140.1 GCA_937975715.1 uncultured Candidatus Planktophila sp. | reverse complement strand
ACGACCGCGAAGTCCTGAATCTTTTACAAGTTGGATAAGTGCATCAGGATCCATACCAAGTGCCTTTTGAGCTGCCTGGTATCCACCGTTGCGCTTGTATGCATCGATTGTGAATGAATCCTTCTCATCCCAATGTGCTGAAAGGACGGGAGTTAATAGCGACATTACTTGCCTTCCTTTGCGAGCTTGAGACCAAGAAGTGTTGGTGCACCTGCTTGAACACCTTCTTCTGCAAGTCCATCATCGAGACCTGCAAGAACTGAAGATGCTTCTTTAAATGTCACAAGGCGGCTAGGTCCGCGAGTTGGTGCTGGGGGATTTCCGGCGCGAGCTCCATCAACAAGTGCCTTCGCTGATTCAACAGTCTGGTTGTCATAGAACTCCCAGTTAGCCATCACAACTGGCGCATAATCACAGGCTGCGTTGCACTCGATATGTTCGATTGAAACTTTTCCATCATCGGTTACGCCATCATTTTCAAGACCAAGATGTTCTTTGAGTGCCTCGAGAATCTGATCCCCACCCATGATTGCGCACAAAGTATTTGTGCAGACACCGATGTGATATTCACCCGTTGGCTTGCGCTTGTACTGTGTATAGAAAGTTGCAACAGCAGAAACTTCAGCAGTCTCAATCTCGAGAACTGATGAGATCGTTTCAATGCCTTCGTTAGTGACATAGCCAGATACTGACTGCACGTAGTGCAACAACGGCATGATCGCAGAACGCTTACGTGGGTAACGAGCCACGATTGAGTTCATGACATCCAAATTAAGAGTTGTCATTAGCGGTCCACGCCTCCCATAACAGGATCGATAGATGCAACAGCACCGATGATGTCGGCAACCATTCCACCTTCGCTCATTGCAGATGTTGATTGAAGATTGTTGAAAGATGGTTCACGGAAGTGAACGCGATAAGGCTTTGTTCCACCGTCAGAGACGATGTGTGCTGCGAGCTCACCGCGTGGTGATTCAACAGCTACATATGCCTGACCTGCAGGAACGCGGAAACCTTCTGTCACAAGCTTGAAGTGGTGAATAAGTGATTCCATTGAAGAACCCATGATTTCGCGGATGTGGTCCAATGAGTTTCCAAGACCATCTGCACCTAATGCAAGCTGTGCTGGCCATGCAATCTTCTTATCTGCAACCATGACTGGCTGACCCTCAGTTGCATCAAGCTTTTCAATTGCTTGTTCGATGATGCGCAATGATTGCTCGAGTTCTGCCATACGAATCAAGAAGCGACCGTATACATCGCAGGTATCTGCTGTGATGACATCGAATTCATAATTCTCATAACCACAGTAAGGCTGCATCTTGCGAAGATCCCAAGGCAGACCGGTTGAGCGAAGTACAGGACCTGTGATGCCAAGTGTTGTACATCCTGCGAGATCGAGGTATCCGATTCCCTCTGTGCGCTTCATCC
>CALJUA010000139.1 GCA_937975715.1 uncultured Candidatus Planktophila sp. | reverse complement strand
GCCCAATTCGTCTTGTCTTTGCAGATAAGAGCGTCTGGGCAAAGAACCTTGATGCTTGGAACTGGTCACTAGTCTCTATCACTGCAAAGTAATTCCATGTCCCCAGAGAGAGCAAATCAGCAACTTCGTGCAATTGCGAAGTTTCAAGTAACGAAGAGCCAATACGCAATAGCATTCATTGCGCTACTTGCAATCTTGGGGCTTGGTTTCTCTTCAATCGTCTCCTCAAACTCCACCGGGAGGCAGGCGAAGATCCTCAGCAACGTCGAAACCCCTGCTGCCTCCATCATCTTTACCCAGCGTGAAACGCTGGTCTATGCCACTCGTTTGGCGCAGTGGGCCAATGGCGGAACAGCCCGGCGGAACGTTCAGATTGCTCGCAATATATTGGCGCAGCGCCTTGCGGTAATCGATACCAGCGGTCGCTCGATGGGTAGCCGTGCACAAGCAAGGTATTGGGAGGTTCTCAAACAATCCGATGCAATCATTGCATCCGCTCCTATGGGTATTTTGCCTGAATCGCTACACCTGAAATATAACCAGGCTGTATCGCCGATTATCGATGAGATTCTTGCAGAGGCGCGTCGTCTCGTCGTTTCCTATCAGCGCTCCGTTGATGCCGAGATGATTGCCGCTTCACAACGCACAGCAGATCGCAATCGCTTAAATCTGCTCTTCTTCTATATCTTTTTGATTGCGGGCGGACTCTTTCTCTTCCTCAATTTCCGGACAAATTTCAAAAATTACCGATTGGCTCGGATAGCACTCGATGCTGAGCAGAAGCGTTTAGATGAGACTGTTGCAGAACTCAAACGCGCTCAATCTACCGTCGTCGAACTTCAAGATCTTAACCAGGCTAAGAATGCATTTATCTCAACCGTTAACCACGAGCTACGGACACCTTTAACATCAATCATCGGTTATCTCGAGGTCATTAAAGATGAGAAGCTTGCAGAATCGATACCCGATCTATCTATGTACCTCGATGTCTTAGATCGAAATGCACAGATTCTCTTACACCTAGTTGAGAGCATGCTCTCACTCAGCAAGATTGATGCCGCAGCCGGTAAATTATCTGAAGCAAAGGTCTCTCTTAATGAAGTCATCGACAACGCTATCTTCATTATGAAGCCAGCGACAGAGAAGTCTGACATTAAAGTGATCTTCACCGCGGAAGATGAACTATTTGTTGCAGGTGATGCAGGTCAGCTCAACCAGGTCTACATCAACTTACTCGGCAACGCTGTTAAGTTCAGTCCGGCACACTCTTCAGTTGTGATTCATATGGACCGCAGCAAAGACCTCAATGGCCGCGAATACGCTCGCGTTACTGTCTCTGACCACGGAATTGGCATTCCGCAAGAAGATATCGACCACCTATTTACCCGCTTTTTCCGCGCAAAAAACGCTGATGCTGGCCAATATCCGGGTACAGGCTTAGGGCTCTCGATTGTGCAGCAAGTTATCTCCCGCCATAACGGTGTCGTGCATGTTGCCTCCACAGTTGGCATCGGCACCACATTTACCGTTGAGATTCCCCTCTTTCTTACAGATGAAGATAAGATGATTTTGGAGCGTCGCAATGGCGTTTTGGCACGTGCAATTTCATCACTTGAAAAATCCACTCCAGGGACGATTAAGGCTGTATGCCATGAAATCGGCGGAGCCATAGGGTTCTATGGTTTCGAAGAGATTGGGTCTCAAATACTCTCTTACTCTCGTTCACTTGGTGAAGAGGCGGCTCTCCATGAATTTACAGCGGATAAGGCGAGATTATTAACATTGATGAAAGCAGAACTCGAGAGAATCAGTGGTGGCGACAATGGCTAAAGATCAAATCATGGTAGTTGATGACAATGAAGATATCCGCTTCTTTGTGCGCGCTGCACTAACCCCTGAAGGTTTTGATGTTGTCGAGGCCGCCGACGGTATCCAGGCGCTTGATATATTTCGTAAGCAAGAACCTGCCGTCATCATTCTTGATCTTTCAATCGGCCAACCAGATGGTTTTGAGGTATGCCGCGAGATTCGTAAAGTTTCCACTGTTCCCATCATCATGTTGACTAGCCACG
>CALJUA010000138.1 GCA_937975715.1 uncultured Candidatus Planktophila sp. | reverse complement strand
GCATAGTTAAGAAGCGCATCGAACCAGACATATACAACTTGATCAGTATCCCACGGGACAGGAACTCCCCAATCGAAAGTCGAACGTGAAATCGAAAGATCGCGAACGCCGCCTTCAAGAAAAGCTACGACTTCATTACGTGCAGATTCAGGCTGGCATGCATCTGGGTTCGTTTTATAGTGATCAAGAAGTGGTTGTGCGAATTCAGATAATTTAAAGAACCAGTTGGTCTCTTTAACATTTTCCACTGGCTTGCTGTGAATCGGACAGAGATTTCCTTCAAGCAAATCACCTGGCAACTTAAATTCTTCGCAGCCTACGCAATATGGACCTTCGAAATCACCCTGATAGATAAAGCCTTTATCTTTGAGCGATGTCAGGAACTTCTGCACGCGATCCATATGGCGATCTTCAGTCGTACGAATGAAATCATCGTTTGCGATATTGAGCGCGCGCCAGTTTGGCTTCCACGCCTCTTCCACCAACTTATCTGCCCATGCTTGTGGCGCTACGCCATTTGCTTCAGCGGTGCGCATGACTTTCTGGCCGTGCTCATCTGTTCCGGTGAGAAACCAGACGGCTTCGCCGCGTTGACGATGCCAACGAGTAAGGACATCACCGGCAACTGTTGTGTAGGCATGGCCAATGTGTGGAGCATCGTTGACGTAGTAAATCGGAGTCGTCAGATAGAAAGACTTCATCTGCGAATTCTAATTGGTCTTCTTATCCTCAACTACCGCGGCATAGACCAGCTTCTTGGGTAGATCGAGCTCTTGAGCCACGGTTGCAATCGCTGCTTTGCGATCCATTCCCGCAGCTTCAAACTCGCGGACTCGAGCCACCATCTGGGAATTGGTCGCAGCCTCGGTGCCCACCTCAACGCCTGCAAAGACGAGAGTGATTTCTCCAAGAACTTCGTGGCTCTCCGCCCATGTAACAAGCTGATCGAGAGTGCCTCGAATCGTCTCTTCATACGTCTTTGTCATCTCGCGGCAGATTGCTCCTAATCTGTCACCACCGAGAATAGATGCTGCATCGGAGAGTGATTCCAATAAGCGGTGAGGTGCCTCAAAGACCACCATGGTGCGCTCTTCAAACCGTAAAGACTCGTAGAAAGAAATGCGAGCTCCCGATGTGCGAGGTGCAAAACCTTCAAAGGTAAATCGATCTGTTGGAAGACCGCTGAGAGCGATTGCCATAGTCGGTGCGCTTGGTCCAGGAATGACGTGTACTTCAAGCTTCTCTGCAATCGCATCGCGCATTAATCGAAATCCGGGGTCGCTAATTGTTGGCATTCCCGCATCGGAAACAACAACAACGTTCTTGCCTTCGCGAAGTGCAATCAAGAGCTCTTGCGTGCGGTCTGTCTCATTGCCCTCAAAGAATGAAAGTACCTTTGCTGTAAAGGTCGCCTGGATATCTGAAGCAAGACGGTGAAAACGGCGTGAATCTTCTGCGGCAATAATTTCAGCGTTTTCGATTGCTGCTTTAAGTCGCGGGCTCGCATCGAGCGGATTTCCGAGAGGCGTCGCTGCGAGGGTGAGTGCCATATGAGTATCTTCGCATATTCTTAACTCATGATTGTTGCTATCGCCCCTGTGCTCATTGCGTTGGCCTCATTCTTTCTACGTATCTTCAATCTTGCATCGATCAAGACAATGATTTTTGATGAGGTCTACTACGTCGATGGTGCGCGTGATTTATTGAAGTATGGCGTTGAAGTCACTGGTGCAGATCCCGAATTTGTCGTGCATCCACCTGTTGGTAAGTGGTTGATTGCATCGGGAATCAAGGTATTTGGCGATAATCCATTGGGATGGCGCTTTACTACAGCGCTTCTTGGATCTGTAATGATTCTTGTTATCGCTCTTATCGCGCATCGACTCTTTTACTCACCAGTGCTGACTGCACTTGCTGCAGCTTTAATGGCCGTAGATGGATTAGCTCTCGTTCATTCACGTACTGCTCTGCTTGATAACTTTCTCGCATTCTTTATTCTCGTTGCGACCTACTTCTTTATCTCTCGAAAGTATTGGTGGAGCGGAGCCTTCCTAGGATTGGCGCTGGCAACAAAATGGAGCGCTCTCTATTTCATCCTCATATTTGGAGTAATCGCCCTCTATCGCGCATTTAACCACCACACAGGTCGCGATCTCATTCGTCCAACGCTCTCACGTATGGGTGCATTTGGGTTGCTGCCAATTTTCATCTACATCACATCGTGGTGGGGTTGGTTTGCATCTGACCGCGGTTGGGATCGTGCACATTCTTCAAACCCGATTTCTTCATTCTTCTTCTATCACCAAGAGATGTTGAACTTTCATACGGGGTTGGTAGAGAAGCATCCATATCAAGCAAATCCTTGGTCATGGTTGATTATGGGAAGGCCTACTAGCTTCTTCTATGAAACACCAAAGTCATGTGGAGCGGATTCTTGCTCACAAGAAGTACTTGCGCTCGGTACACCATTCCTATGGTGGGCAGGAACAATCGCAGTTGCAGTAGTTCTTGGATTTTGGATTCGTTCTCTCATCAATAAATCTTTTGACCCTGCAGTTACCATAATTACCGCAGGATTAGCAGCTGGATATCTGCCATGGTTCTTCTTTCAACAGCGCACAGTCTTCTCGTTCTATGCGATTGTCTTCGAACCATTTGTAATTCTTGCACTTGTCTATTGCGCGAAGCTCTTCCTGACGTCACAGCGTCGCAAGAGTGAACGTGCATATCTCTATGCGGAAATTGCAGTACTCACGGCGTTTATTATGATTGCAATTAACTTCATCTACTTCTTACCGCTTTATTTAGGGCAGGTAATTCCATACGAGACATGGCATGCCCATATGTGGTTCGAGAGCTGGATTTAAAGATCGTTTTACTGATTTGCGGCGCGGTTAATGCGCAGACGCTCAACAGCTTCCTCAGCCAACTGCTGATCAAAGATTTCATCGCGCGAAGGCGCTGCTGCTGCAAGTGCTGCACGCTCGAGCGCCTCTTGCTCATCGCTCCACTTACCTGGTTCAGTCAAATCAATGACGCGCTTTGGCTGAATCGCCTTTGGTGCAGTGACATAGGTAGGTAGTGGCACTTCGTTTGGCTGCCACACGGCACGAGCTGCTGCAGTGCCCTTAGGCAAGATTGTGACGCCAGTGAGCTCGCGCTCTGCAAATGGAATCCAGTGTTCTGTAGAAACTTTTGGAGCAATTACATCTTGCAAGTTTGTATGTGAAACACCTTCAGTCCGGCGATGTAGTTGATCCATGCGACGATGCTGGATTGCCTCAGCGTTTGCTTGGCGGCGTACATGTGCGATGTAGATAATCAAACCTGTAATCGGAAGCAAAATTGCTGTCGCTGCGATTGTGTTCATGGCTACTCCTACAACGGTTGAGATAAAAGTAAGTAAGATGATTGAGAAGATGATGCGGCGACGTAGAAGTTGCTGTGCAACTCGTGCAACGCGATCGACATCGGTGTAAATAACACCACTTCCGATTTTCGCACCTGGCGTGTTTCCGGCGACTGCACGGAGCGCGCTCTTGTAGCTCTCGACATGCTTTCCTGAGAATTCATTCTTGTTATGTATCCAGCGAGGCAAGAAATAGGCAACCCACATGCCCACAATTGCTAGATAGATAATTCCCGACGCCATGATGAGCCAAGATTAGTTGGGCGAGCGTAAAACCCTTGGGATTTGCGTGGGGTTTATTTCACCAAATCGTTTACTTTTACAAATGATCTATGGTCCCGCCAAGCCCCTGCGATATGCAGAAATTCCGACCGGTCGCTCTCAAAGGTATAGCCAGCTTTTTCAGCTACCCGGATTGATGCTGCATTTTCGGGGCGGATATTGATTTCAATGCGATGAAGGCCAAGGGCGTCGAAGCCAAAGCGGGTCACTGCATTGACCGCATCGGTGGTAAATCCGCGGCCCGCATAATTCTTATCAATCCAATAACCAATGTGGGCGCCGCGGAGAGCGCCATAGATAACTCCGCCCATCGTGATCTGGCCAACGAGGTTTCGCTCATGCCAGATCATGAATGAATATGAGCGACCTGCACGGGCTTCATGATTGAGGGCCCGGACCATCGAGAAGAAGGAGGGGCGCTTAGTGAGGAATTCGCTTGCAGGAGCGCCAACGGGAGTCTGTGGAAGTGTGGCCTCCCACGGTGCGAGCCACTCTCTATTTTCAGCGCGCACCCGATTCCACTGGGATTTATCTGAGAGCTTTGGTGGACGAAGTTCGATCTGCTCACCGTGGAGAGTTATCGGCCACATATCTTTAGATATAGCGGCGTTCGAGAACTACGACTGTTACTTCAGCACCTGCGGCAACACCAGCATCACCTTCTGGAACAGCGATAAAGGCATTGGCATCAGACAAAGTTGCCTGCTCATCTTGTGATCCAAGCGGGGTGACAGACTTTCCATCTTCGCTGAGAACGCCTCGAATATATGAGCGCACTCCAGATGTTGAGGAAAGCCCCTTTTCTAAACGTGCCTTTACAGATGGGCGATGAATTGTTGACGCGCCCAACATCGTGCGAATCATCGGGCGCACTAGAAGTTCGAATGAGATGTAAGCGGCGATTGGGTCGCCAGGAAGTGTGACTACAGGGACTTTATCTGGGCCAATGGTGCCAAAGTTATGACGGCCGCTGGAATCGATTGCGATTTCAACCTCAGTGATATCTCCGAGCTGGCGCAAAGTGCGAGTAATCAAATCGAATGAATCATCGTGGCGCTCTCCGCTAATGATGACCAAGTCTGCGCGGACCAATTGATCTTCAATCGCATCCTTGAGCTGATCCTCATTCTCAGGGATAGAGTGCACGCGATATGCGACAGCGCCTGTTTCGCGAACAGCTGTCGTGAGAAGCCATGAATTTGTTTCGTACTCTTCATCGCCAGTTAGATCTAATCCCGGTTCCACTAAATCTGGACCAGCTGAGATAACAACGACTCGTGGGTGTGGTCGAGTTGGCAAATGATCCAAGCCGATAGATGCGGCAAGGCCAATCTGCGTTGAGCGAATTCGGCTACCTGCCTTCATGACAAGACGTTCTCCAGCATAAATATCTTCAGCGAGAGTCGCGCCATGTGCATCGAGAAGTGGCATATCGAAAGGTTCGAGCGGGGTGCAGAGATTTAAGAGTGAGGTAAGTACCTCATCAACGCGCACACGATCGGACATAGACAGTAACCTTACTTGTTGAGAGCATATTTATAGGGGATTTCCATGGTTACTAGTCGCGCAGAAATGAAAGAGAGTTTACGACGTCGCCTGCGCGCACAACGCGAAGAACGTTATATAGAACACAACTTGTTGCATCTCTTAGAAATTCCAGAGATTTCACGGGCGCATGTCATCGCTTCATATTATTCATACGGTACAGAGCCAAGCACTATCGCACTCAATCGCGCAATTATTGCTTCAGGAAAAACCCTGATTCTCCCTCGCATCAATAGCAATCACATTGAATGGGTAGATTGGAATGGGACTGCAGAAACTTTGCAAGAAAATGGAAAATTCACAGAACCCACCGGCCCAGTTTTTACGAAACTAGATTCAATTGATGTTGTTTTAGTCCCCGCCCTTGCCATTGATCCTGATGGTTATCGCCTAGGACAAGGTGGGGGTTATTACGACCGTGCACTTCCATTACTGCGCGCCCATAAGCATGGTGTTGTCTACTCATACGAACGTATGGAGCATGACCTTCCTCGCGAACCATGGGATATCGCAATGGATAGCTGGTAATTAAGGAAGATTGCGCGCAACAACGATGCGCTGAATCTGATTAGTACCCTCGTAGATCTGAGTTAACTTGGCATCTCGCATCATGCGCTCGACGGGATAGTCACTAACGTAGCCGTAACCACCTAGAACCTGTACGGCATCAGTCGTAACTTTCATAGCAACGTCAGTTGCAAGAGTCTTGCACGCAGCTGAGTAGAACTTTAGGTCAGGATCATTGCGCTCAGACTTTGCGGCCGCTGCATAAGTGAGTTGGCGAGCAGATTCAATTGCGATTGCCATATCTGCCAACATAAATTGAACGCCTTGGAAATCAAAAATCTCCTTGCCAAACTGCTTGCGCTCATGTGAATACTTCTTTGCCGCATCGAATGCACCCTGCGCCAGACCGAGTGCCTGCGCCGCAATAGTGATGCGGGTGTGATCCAAGGTATCCATTGCGAGTGCAAAGCCCTTACCGATTTCAGAGATGCGGCGATCATCGCCAATAGTGACATTGTCGAAGTAGACCTCACGCGTCGGTGAACCACGGAAACCCATCTTCTTCTCAGGTGCTCCAAATGAAATTCCTGGATCTGACTTTTCTACAACAAACGCAGTGATGCCCTTGGAACCAAGAGTTGGGTCTGTCTGCGCAATAACTGTATAGAACTCTGATTCACCAGCGTTAGAGATCCATTTCTTGCTGCCATTAATCACCCAGTTATCACCGACGCGCTCTGCCTTTGTCTTCAGTGATGCAGCGTCAGAACCTGCTTCGGATTCAGAGAGGCAATATGAAAATCCTTTTCCTTTTGCTAACTGTGGAAGCCACTTATTTTTCTGTTCTGTGCTTCCTCCAAGGATGAGCGGAAAGGAACCCAATTTGTTTACCGCTGGAATCAATGATGCCGATCCACATACCCGAGCTACTTCTTCAATGATGATTACCATCGCAAGTGCATCCGCACCATCACCACCATTTTCGGTAGGAACATGCGCTGCAAATAGTCCATTCTTTACAAGTACATCATGCGCCTCTTGCGGATAACGATGATCTTCGTCTACCGCTTGGGCAAAAGGTGCGATCTCTTTCTCGGATAACGCTCGCACTGAATCACGTAGATCTTTGTATTCAGATGGAAGTACAAATACATCTTTGAGCGTCATTGTTTCTCTCCCTTGAGATTGCGCTTGTTAAGAGTATCGAGATATGCGTTGTATTGCGCGAGTTCATCAGGCTCACCCATTGCAGCAAGTCGTGCCTCATTGCGATCAATGCGCACAGTCTCGCGCTTATCGTCGCGAACCCACAAGATAAAGGTGGCAAT
>CALJUA010000137.1 GCA_937975715.1 uncultured Candidatus Planktophila sp. | reverse complement strand
GGGACTTGAACCCGCGACCTCCGCCGTGACAGGGCGGCGCGCTAACCAACTGCGCTACCGGGCCTTGATAAATCAAAGCCGCTACTACAAGTGCCTTACGTGCCCCCAACGGGATTCGAACCCGTGTTACCGCCGTGAAAGGGCGATGTCCTAGGCCCCTAGACGATGGGGACGTATGAGGCTGGGAAAGAATACCCGTTCAGAGCGCATGCTCCAAACCGGTTAAATGGCCGTTGATTAAGAGTGCTGGGCTTTGCGAATTGCCACCATTGAAGTGGTGATGAGAGCGATTCCAGCTGAGAGCAAGCCCAGCAGCGCTCCGAGCGAACCACCCAATGTGGCAGCAACGAATTCGCCAGTTGTAAATGTTGTGATTGCAACAGCGCCTAGCAAAAGTGGCCAACGGCGATCGCGAATAAAGAGCCAGGCCATTATTGGTGCAATCACGATTGCAACGCTGTAAGAAACCAAGCGATGATCTGTTGCAAAGAGGAATTGTGTAGCAATAAAGAATGTTGCCGCGCTAATCAAGTATGCAAGTGTTTGATCGATGACCTTTAAGTAAGCCATGTACAGCCAAATGCTGGCAAGGATTACCCAATACAACGCATAGACAGAAGTATCTTCTGGCTCGATATTCGTGAGTTCGCCAAGCATCATGAAGCCAGTGAGAAATAAGTAACCGTATGCACCGATTTGAAGAATCTCATGGCGATAACGGATAAATGAATATGTTGCGATGACACAGCCAGCTAAGAACGGTGCCCACGGTGCACCGTTGCGGTCTCCAGCAAATGCGATTGAACCAGTAGCCGCAATTGCAGAGCCCATTGAGAGAACGCTGGTCAGGCGAAGTCGCATCGCATTGACGTTGCCAAGGAAGTGCGAAGTAATAAAGAGAAGTACAGAGAGGGCGCCAAGAGAGCCAACCCGCACTGCTCGAGGTGCATCTCCCCAGGTCTTTGCTGCTAGGAAAATCATTGCGATAACGATGAAGGCGCCACCGAGATATGCAGCAATTTCAGCGAAGATGCTCTTGCGTGAATCAGAACCATCAAGTGCCCCAAAACGAGAATCCACTAGCTCAGATTGCTCTGGGCTAATGGATCCTTCTTCAACGAGAGTCTTGAGAACTTCGCGAAGTCGCTTGGAGCCTTCTTGCATGGCTTACAACGCCCACTGAACTGTGACAGAGACGGTGACATCCTGCTGGCCTAGATCTACAACAGTAGAAGCATCTTCAGTCTTTGCTGATGCAGCGTAGACAGGAACTGAAATTGATGGGCTGCCGTTCTCGGTGAGGTAGTTAACCTTTCCAAGCTTGACGCCGAGCAACTTGGCGTAAGAAGTAGCCTTTGCTTTTGCGTTCTTTACTGCAACTGCGCGAGCAGATTCTGCAGCCTTTGCTGAATCAAGAATAAATGGTGAGACAGAGTTTATTTGTACTGCGTCTCCTGCTGCAGCAACGACTGCATCAACAACACCGCCAGCAGAAGCTGCTGCGCGGATCACAACTGAAAATACCTGTGAACCACGGTAGCCAGTCAGAGTTGATCCACCATTGCCGTCGTATTTGTATTCAGGGTAAACAGTGATGTTCTGTGTAGCAATATCTTTTGTTGCGATACCTGCTGCGATGAGCGCCTTGCGCACAGCAGCTGCATTTGTTGAAGTGAGTGCAAGTGCATCTTTATTTGTTGGAGATACAACTGTGACAGTCGTTGTAAGGCGAACTGCATCAGGTGCAACCTTGACGGTTCCCTCTGCGCTGACGGTGATGTAGCGAGTCGATGTGGCAGCTGATGCTGATGCAGGATTTGCCACACCAGCGATGAGTGCGAGGGGAGTCAGAAGGAGAAGTGATTTCTTAATAAATGAGGTTGTCATGCCCCAAGTATGGCCTATTTATTCTGTGAAAATTCATAGAGCGATGAATGGTCAGCGAGTGATTTCTCTAATGAGAAATACTTCTCTGCATGCGCTCTACCCACTGAACCTAATTCATATCGCAAATCTTCATCTGT
>CALJUA010000136.1 GCA_937975715.1 uncultured Candidatus Planktophila sp. | reverse complement strand
AAGTGGGTTGTGAGGGACTCGAACCCCCGACCCGGTGATTAAGAGTCACCTGCTCTACCAACTGAGCTAACAACCCATTTAAGCGCGGGAACGCTTAAATGCAGAGCAGACCTTACCAGTTCTCAAAGCGAACTTTGACCAATCTAAAACAGCGAAAAATTCACTTTCCTTGCGTAGATATGGGCATGATTGAGCCATGTCACTTTGGGAGAAGCGCCTCATCGCAGTGCTGGTTGCTGGTTTTATGGCAATGCCAACTTCAGCTGCAACTGCTGCGGATCAGAAGGCTTCAGTTGTACTTGAGACTTTAGCGGTCAAGGGCCGCGCACCAAAGACGGGATACGACCGCGCATCGTGGGGCGATTGGGCAGATCCTGATGGCAATGGATGCGATACCCGCAATGACATCCTCAATCGTGATTTGAAATCAATAACCTATAAATATTCAGGCGACAAATGCACTGTTCTTTCTGGGGTGCTTGTTGATCCATATTCAGGAACACGAATTGATTTTCTTCGTGGCGTCGGAACGAGCAACTTGGTTCAGATAGATCATGTGGTTGCAGTCTCTGATGCCTGGCAGAAAGGCGCTTTCAAATGGGGGAGTGCAACAAAGATTGCTTTCTATAACGACCCTTTGAATTTGCTTGCAGTTCAAGGTCGATTGAATTCACAAAAGGGCGATGGTGATACTGCAACATGGTTGCCACCACTAAAGAGCTATCGCTGTGCTTATGTAGCAAGACAGATTGCCGTCAAGGCAAAGTATTCAATATGGATAACTAAGGCAGAGAAAGTTGCGATGCAAACTATCTTGGCAAAGTGCCCTGGGCAGCTTGTGCCACATTAATTATTTTGTTGCCTGATAGCGATCGTAGGAAGCTTGGATTTCAGCTTCGGCTGCATCGTGACCGACCCAGTCGCCACCAATAACTTCTTTACCTGGCTCGAGCGTCTTGTAAACCTCAAAGAAGTGCTTGATTTCATCGAGTTCGTAAACAGGAAGATCGCCGATGTCCTTGATTGCTGCCTTGCGAATGTCGCCAGCTGCAACACAGAGAAGTTTGTCGTCGCCACCCTTTTCATCAGTCATGCGCAACATTGCAACAGCGCGAGCTGAAACAACGCATCCTGGGAAAGTTGGCTCATCGAGCATTACGAGAGCATCCAATGGGTCGCCATCGTTAGAGAGAGTGTTCTTTACAAAGCCGTAGTCATGCGGAAAACGTGTCGCAGTAAAGAGCATGCGATCGAGGCGAACTTCGTGAGTCTCGTGATTGATCTCGTACTTGTTACGTGAACCAGCTGGGATTTCAACGACTACATCGAAGATCATCTTTGATCCTTCCGTTTACGGTCTATGGCAGAGGTGCCATGTAAAACTTGGGGTGAACGACGGGGCTCGAACCCGCGACATCTCGGACCACAACCGAGTGCTCTACCAGCTGAGCTACGCCCACCATGTGCTGTGTAGGGCGCTACTTTACCCGCCAAGGCCCGAAATTAAGAAACCGGTTTCGGACAGGGCTCTTTGATGGTGATTTATCGCTGAAAACAGCGCTGCGGTAGTACTTCAATTCATCAATCGAGTCCCGAATATCGCCGAGGGCTCGGTGATTGCCTGTCTTTGCAGGGGCTGCAAAGTAAGCCTTTGGATACCAGCGACGAGATAACTCTTTAATCGTGGAGACATCGATTGTTCGGTAGTGCAAGAAATCAGCGAGGACCTTCATATCCCGGGCGATGAAGTTGCGATCGACTGAGACTGAATTTCCTGCCAGAGGAGATTTACCTGCAACGACACCGACATAGTTGAGATATTCCATGATCTGCTTCTC
>CALJUA010000135.1 GCA_937975715.1 uncultured Candidatus Planktophila sp. | reverse complement strand
CGCTGGAACGTGAAACTACAGCGCAAGTTGCCAAGCGCAAGAAGGCAAGTAAGCGGGTTCGCCGCAATCGCAAAATTGCTGCAGCAATGGCTATCGCCCTCGGCATCACTGGCTGGTATGTATTAATTGGCCCTGGCTCACGCGTTGTTGTTCCGTCAACCGTAGGGGCAACCTCTACTGAGGTTTCATCTGCCCTGACACCTCTGGGGCTAACGTCGATTGTTGTTGAACGTCGCTATAGCGAAGATATTGAAGTCGACCATGTCATCGAATCGATTCCTGCCGGAGGCGAAAAGATTGATCAGGGTGGAACTGTAAAGATTGTTCTCTCCAAAGGTCCTGAACGTTATGTGATTCCAATGGTGCAAGGACTAACGCCCGAAGCCGCTCTTGCAGCCTTACAGAAATATCCACTCAAAGTTGCCGCCAATATTGAAGTATTCGATTCGAATGTTCCAAAAGGTTTTGTTATCTCAGCAAATCCTGTCGTCGGAACGAAGGTCAAGCGCGATACAACTGTGACCTTGACGGTATCGAAGGGCATCGAACAAGTTGCACTTACTTCATATCTCGGCAAGAGCGGTGAACAAGCTCTCAATGAATTAACCGATGCTGGCTTTAAAGTCACATCTACTTATGCATTTAGCGAAACGAAACTAGCTGGCGAAGTAATTGCTCAGACTCCTGCAGGTGGCGGGACAGTTAATAAGGGCGCAGCAGTTGCAATTGTGATCTCCAAGGGCACTCAATATGCCTACATCCCAAATCTCTACTCCATCGAAGAGGCTAAAGCAGTCAGGGCTCTTCAGGACCTTGGCTTAAAGGTTGTAGTCAAGAAGATTGGCAAGAAGACCGTTAAGAAGGTCACTAACATCACTCCAAAGGTCGGCACCAAGGTCAAACGTGGCAGTACGGTAACCATCACAGTAGGGTAGGCCGGTGCCTGCAACTAAGAATTCACGTCCACGTATCGGAGCCCACACACCTACATCAGGTGGAATGGCTAAACGATCCATTGCCTATGCCGAAGAAACACAGGCTGAGGCAATTCAAGTCTTCACATCTAATCCACGTGGATGGGCGATGCCCGAGACCAATCACGAAGCAGATGCGCTCTTTCGCGAGAAGGCAGATGCTCTTGATCTCGAAGTCTATGTACACGCACCATTTCTTATCAATCTAGGCTCTCCTACTGAAGATACCTATAAGAATTCGCTCGCATCTACCGCCTATTCCTTAAAGCGCGGCCAGGAAATCGGAGCGCTCGGCGTTGTGGTTCACACCGGTTCTGCAGTAAAAGAGGAATTTGTCGATCAAGCGTGGAAGCAGATCAATAAGGGCATGATGCCAATTCTTGAAAAGCTCAGCGATGATGCACCTATGTTGTTGCTCGAACCAACAGCTGGCCAAGGTCAATCACTCGTCAAGCGACTTGAAGATTTAGATAAGTATTTGAAAGCACTTGAGTACCACCCAAAGGTCGGCATCTGTCTCGACACCTGTCACGTCTTTGCCGCAGGTCATGACATCGCCAAAAAGGGCGGCATGAAAGAGACTCTCGATCTCTTGGTCGAAGTAGCCGGCATTGAGCGAATCCAATTGATTCACGCAAACGATTCAATGGATGTCTGTGGCGCACTTAAAGATCGCCACCAAAATATCGGACAGGGATTTATTGGTGAGGCTCCCTTTAAAGAGCTCCTGAAGCATCCAGCAGTTGTGAATGCTCCTCTCATTCTCGAAACCCCAGGAATGGAGCCAGAGCACGGTGCGGAAATCGCACTCCTAAAGAAATTGCGCGGATGAGCCACGCTCATAATCGACTAATCAAATTAGCTCCGTGGGCACTACTTGCCGTTTCAGCTTCCTGGGGAATGGCATTTGTTGTGATGAAGGATCCCATCGCAAAGCAGAACGTCAATAGCTTCCTCTTTACTCGTTTCGCGTTTGCTGTTGTTGCAATGATTGCCCTCAAACCGTCAGTTCTTAAGATTATTTCTCCAGAGATTCTCCGTAAAGGATTATTGGCAGGGCTCTTCCTTGGTACTGGATATATCTTTCAAACACTTGGACTCGCAATTGCTGGTGCGGCAATCACCGGATTTATTACAGGCTTATACGTTGTCTCTACTCCCCTGATTGCCTGGATTGTGCTGCGCCAGAAAATCGATCTCTACACATGGGGTTGCGTCATCACAGCAACTGCCGGTTTAGCTTTGCTCTCACTTCATGGCTGGTCGGTCGGTTCTGGCGAGCTCTTAGTTTTAGTCAGTGCGATTGCATTCGGTGCTCATATCGTGGCCCTTGGACATTGGAGCAACGGTCTCGATAGCTATGCAATGACAGTTGTGCAGCTCACCGGATGCGCAATTCTTACCGGAGCCCTCGCCTTTGCTGAAGGGTACGAACTTCCAGCAGGTAAATCAGGGTGGCCAGTTGTTATTTATACAGCGATTTTCTGTACCGCTATCGCATTTATGGTGCAGACCTGGTCGCAGGCACATATCTCTTCTACAAAGGTCGCAGTAATTCTGACCATGGAAGTTGTCTTTGCAGCCCTCTTTGCAGTTCTCTTCGGAGGCGAGACAATTAGAGCTCAGGCTTTACTAGGCGGCATTCTTGTTTTAGTTGCAATGTTCGCGATTGTAAAACCACGAGAAGTAGAGGTAAGCAATGGCAATTGATCTACGTTCTGACACAGTTACTCAACCATCTCAAGGGATGCGTTTGGCAATTGCCTCTGCCAAAGTTGGCGATGATGTCTACGGCGATGATCCAACGGTCA
>CALJUA010000134.1 GCA_937975715.1 uncultured Candidatus Planktophila sp. | reverse complement strand
TCATGCCGTTGTTGGGTGCACTGGGCGGTATGGCATTCCCCGCTGCGATCTACCTCTCAATCGCAGGAGATACAGATTCTCGTGGTTGGGGCGTTCCAGTTGCCACCGATATAGCACTTGCCGTCGGACTGCTTGCCATTATCGGAAGTTCGGTTGTGCCATCTCTTCGTACCTTTCTGCTAGGTCTCGCCGTGATCGATGACATCGGCGCCATCTTGATAATCGCCTTCATCTACTCATCTGGGGTCGGCCTGCTATGGGTCTTTGCAGCTATTGCAGTTGTATTGATAATAGTTGCCATTAAGAGGGTAGGTGCCCGTTCTTGGGCAATCTATATTTTCTTCGGTGCAGCACTCTGGTATTTCCTCTACCGCAGTGGAGTCCACCCAACACTTTCGGGCGTGATCCTGGGTCTACTCACACCAAATATCGCAAAGCCGGACTCAGAAATGGTAAATGCAGAAGGAAACTCTCTGACTATCATTGAGTGGCTCGAAGCGAAGCTACATCCTTGGAGCACTTTCATCATCGTTCCAACATTTGCCTTTGCCAATACCGGAGTACATATTTCATCAGAATCGATTTCTGGAGCTTTACATTCGCCAATTGCATGGGGAATCTTCTGTGGCTTAGTTGTGGGTAAGCCACTTGGCATCATAATCGCCGTTTTTGCCGCGAAGCGAGCAAATATCGGAGATTACCCAAATGGGTCAAGTAGGACGGGGCTGCTAGCTACTGGAAGTGCTGCCGGAATTGGTTTCACTGTTGCAATCTTTATTGCAGATCTCGCCTTTAAGAGCAAGGCAGACCAAGACTTGGCTGTTATTGCAGTAATTCTTGCCTCTGTAGTCAGTGGAATGTTGAGCTTGATTCTCTTCACTGTCATTTCTAGAAAGAATTCAAAAAGTGTCTGATCCAAAGCCATCTTTGATCAAGAGAGTTATTCCGCAAGAACCTCACCTTCGAATCCTTGCTGGCTCCACATTCATTAATACCTTCGGCAATGGGCTCTTTATGACGGTCGACGTCATTTACTTCACCACCATTGTGGGACTCTCTCCTGCACAAGTTGCGCTAGCGATCTCAATCGCCGGGGGATTGGCGATGACCTTAAGCGTGCCAGCGGGTCACATTGCAGATCGTTTTGGGCCTCGCAATATTGCTGCCATAGCCATTGGCGCTGAAGGCATCGTGATGTCTGGATTGATATTTGTACATAGCTATCTTCCATTTTTACTCATTCACATCGTGATGGGAGCGCTTGGTGTCGTTGCCCAAACGACTCGTATGGCAACAATCGCCAAGCTTGCTGGGGAGGAGTCACGGGTACAACTTCGTGCCTATCAGCGCGCAGTTACCAACTTCGGAATCTCAGTCGGAACTCTCTTTGCTGGAGTTGGTCTTGCACTCAATGATCTAACTGTTTACAAGGCGCTCTTGCTGGGTGATGCGCTCACCTTTATCTTGGCTGGGCTCCTCTATTTGAAATTGCCTTTCGTTGCCCCCACCGTCGAAAGAGGGGAGCCATTCTCTTTTGCCGCGATGAAGGACCGAGTTTTTCTTGGAGCGACACTTTCCAACGCCTTTATGTCCCTGCACTTTGTGCTCCAATCGATTGCAATTCCATTATGGGTAGTTCGCGAGACAAATGCTCCCCGTTGGTGGGTATCGGTCATCATGATGATGAACACAATCGCAGTCATGCTTTTGCAAGTTGCGGCAAGCAAAGGATCTGCCACACTCTTTGGAGGTGCCAAGAACTACCGGCTAGCTTCGTACTTCATTTCCTTAGCTTGCTTGTTATACGCATACGCCCATGGTGTCAGTGCGGTTATCGCCTGCACCTTGCTAGTTCTCGGCATGGCCTCTCACATCGTTGGCGAACTCATTGGCTCTGCCGGTTCTTGGTCAATTGGTTTTGGTCTTGCAGATGAAGATCATCAAGGGCAATATCAAGGTGTATGGGGGCTTTCTTGGGGGCTTAGCGGAACCCTTGGACCTTCACTAGTTACCGCACTAGTGATTGGAATGGGGATATCTGGTTGGTGGATTCTCGCTGCCATCTTTTCCATCAACGGATCTGTGATGCATAAGCTCGTGACCAAGTCATGGACACATACGCCGGCGTTAAAGTCTGCCTAGTCCGCGCTCTGCTTCACGTACTGCAACTCGTCCCAAATCTGGATGATTTTTGAGGAAATCTCGAACTGCCTTGGGATTGATTGCGCAGATATCCCTCAGCGCCCAACCGATGGCTTTCACAATGAAGAACTCCTTCGAATCCGAGTGATCATCGCAATACTGAAGAACTAATTTCACATCTGTTTCAAAGCGTCTGCCTCGCTGATGTTGGATGGCTGCACGATTAAGCCATATATTTGATGATCTATTCCATCTCTTGATGAGTCTCTCACATCCATATTTATCGGTCAGGGGAGATACTGCAACGCTACCGAGACCATCGACCGTGTCCCACCAAGACTTTGTAACGATGAGATGCTCGACGTGGTCTTGAAGGAAGTTCTTGTGAGCAATCTTCCAATGGATACCTATTAGATCATTTGCTGCATATTGAAATTCGCGATTTTTTAGCTTCCACAACTTACGAGCCGTGAGACCAAGATCCTCGGAAGTTGGCGTTGGCATAGATCTAGCAATCTTCTTCACTAGCGCTCGACGTTCATGAGTAGCGACTCCAATGAATGGAGCAATATCTTTCATATACGCCTGCGCACCGATTGCTCGCTTGGGATCACCTAAATCGTAGAGTGCAGGTGATAATTCATCGATAAAGTCTGATGAGTAACTCACCATCACACCTTACCGTTGATGCTAGTTCCCGTAGCGAGCCCTGAGAGCGTTGTAATTAATCTGAATCTGGCTCTGTGTCAGGATTGAGTTGTACTCCTGCACGACAGCGATATCGCCATTGAAGTATCGGTTATAGCTACCCCAATCGGTGTCATATCCAATTCCTTGTGTTGGTTGCGCTGTGAGTGACTTATTGTTGGTCAATCCTGATGTCACGCGAGTGCCAACGAGAGTTCCATCCACGTAGAGATCAGTTCGTCCCGTAGCTTTCGTTCTTGCCGCTACGGCATAGTGCCAAACATTAGGCGTAACTGCAGATGTTGCCCAGGTGGTTTCTTCACCGCCCCCACTGGAGCCTGTTTGCAGACCCAAGTAGCAATTGTAAAGACTCATATCCCAATCGTTGGCTGCACCTCCGAATGATCCGCTGAGTAGTTGACCATCTCCGGAGTCAAATGCCTGTGAACCACCTCCCGGAGCGCCAACCCCGCAGGCATTAATTCTGAACCACACTGCCAAGGTAAAGTCGTCGCCGATAGCCCTTGGATAGGAGATACCGCGGCTCTGCCCGAATGAAAAGTACCCATTGGAGTTGTAGATAGCATTCGAAATAGTTCCATTATTCGAACTTCCAAGGGTTCCAAGGTTGGTAAATGTATTACCGCTGCCTGAATATGAAGATGACATTCCCGCATCAAGGTAGAGAACCTGATTTGATGTTATCCAGTAGGTTCCCGAGCTAGGTGATGATTGGATCGTAAATTTCGATGCTGATGCAGCAGAGGCGACCGGGGTTCTAAAGATTGCTGTAAATGATGAGGTGCTGTTGGTCTTAATACCTAAATCTGAACTTCCATCCGTGTAAAAAGTTCCGTTATCGTCGATGATTACCACATCTTTCGAGGATGAATTAAAGAGAGGCAGCGAGGTAGAAGTAGATGAATCATAAACATTTAAGAGAAATTGATTCCCGTAACAAGAGGTCGGAATATTGGAAACGGTTATGCCGGTAAGCTGGTAACTGCCAGCATTGGCTTGATTTGCGAAAGCGACGATTGGTTTAATCGTCAGCGCCGTCGACCCTGAACATGCAGCAGTAACCTGGATACCCTGTCCAAACTCAGCTGGCCCACCTGAGGTGAGATTAATATTGGCGGCGAAGGTTCCTTTGGCTGCGACGAGCGCGATTACGATCAGCGCCAGCGCCTTTCCTTTTGCTGGAAGGCGGGTAGGGGCGACCTCAACCACGGGGTCGTCGTGGTACTGATAGCGATATTTGCTCATAGCCCTCCTTCTGGCGGATAAAATAGAGGATTTCCTCTAATTAGTACAGCCAAACAGGTGGCAAGATGGCACCATGTCGGAGAGAGCGCCTCAACAGGAGCGAAGTATCGCTTCAACCAACCGGATGCTCGATGTCGCCGAGGAGTTATTGGCAACCAAAGGACCGGACGCCCTCACAGTGGAAGCTGTTGTTGCAGGTGCCTCCGCCTCAACAGGCTCTTTCTACGCACGTTTTGAAAGCAGGCGGGGATTGCTTAAACGCATACACGAGCGATTCCTAGAGCGAGTCGGTGAAGAGATTTTTGCCTTTCTTCAAGAGCCCATCAAAGGGGAGAACCTTGTAGAAGATCTGACCTTCTTTATCTTGGGGCTCATGGAGATCTCTGATCGCCACGCGAACGGCTTCACTCTCTTTGTTGCCCAGAATTCATTTGATGAAGAGTTCAAGAGCGATTCATTGGCTGTCATGACTGTTGTGCATCAATACTTCGACCAAGTTCTTTTGGGCCACTCTAATCCAGATCGGGGAGGGATAACGGAAGAGGTGAAAGATCAATGTTGGAGAATCGCATACGGACTATTTCTGCAACATGTGCTGTATGAACCATCCTTTGTCTCTGGCAAAGATGAGACAAACTTTGAACTAGCCCGCGCCACCGCAAGATCAATTGAGAAGGTTGCGCGAAACTAATCTCTCATTACGGGAGGCAGAACCGACCAAGGGAATTCAATCCACTTATCTGTATGGCGCCAGGTGTAATCGGGCTTTTCGATCGTGTGGGGCTTCTCGTAAAGAACAGCGCTACGAACTTCTGAAACATACTCACCGCAGAATTCGCGGACTAACTTTAGCGTTGCTCCCGTATCTGCAACATCATCGGCGACTAGAACTTTAAGACCCATGAGATCTACTTTGTTGGGAACCGGTGGGAGTACAACAGGAAGGGCGAGGCGCTCATTGACGCCTGTATAGAATTCAACAGACATTGTGAAGGTGTTCTTCACTC
>CALJUA010000133.1 GCA_937975715.1 uncultured Candidatus Planktophila sp. | reverse complement strand
AATAAATTAAATTGCAATTGTTGTTATGACTGTTATATACAATGCGTTGATGCGCGTAATAAAAGTGACGCAAGCATGTACGACTAATGCTATATTTCTTAACTATTCTAAACGCATGTCATCATCTTGAAGATGAAACATGGGGTTGGGGTCCTTTATCTTGTATTTATAAAGACGTAGAATGTTATTGTTGCGCAAATTGTTACAGGATGTGTAAGCTTAAATGGCGTACTGCTGGTGGAAAGAATTATAATGCTTTATTTTCTGACAGCAATAAATGATCCGTGTCAGAACTCTAAACATTTAGAATATTATCATACTTATATAGGATTTAAATCTGCACTACGTGAGTGTCCATATACTATGGACTATTGTAGATGCTGTTTAGATTGTTATTGGGAATGTCAGAACGATTATAGTTTAGAATATGGTGACGATGACTAAAGAACTAGTAGATCTATTTACTGATCATAGTATTTCACCGATGATTGTGCCACCTACAGGTGTGGCGAGACAGAAGACTACGCTCGATGAAGCAATTCAATCGGGCGTATCTTTTATGGTAATGCCGAAGTGGAATCTTTTTATTATTGATTCTGATACATCAGTACAAACTCTACAATACGATATCTATCGTCAGTTTCTTGTTCGTAACCAAGTAAAGCACTACGAGTGGAATTCCGGACGGCCCGGTCATCGACATCTCGTTGCTGCCTTCCATGATGCGAACCTGCAGAACGAGGCATATCAACTCGTTCAACGTCTAGGATTAGATCTTAGACATCATCGAACTACCCGACCTACTTGCGCTCCGCACAAGAATGGGTTCGATGTATCTCTTGTTGAGAAGTATACAATTGAAGATGTTCGTGAAACTCTTCGTGTGGAGTGCAACTCCAAATGGGTTCGTCCAAATCTAGATGAGATTGATTTTACTTCGAACCTCATACAACGTCCGATCAAGAAGTCCATTCTGGAATTGATTCAGCATGGTCCACCACCGGGCTCAGATCGCAGTGCTGCCATTACCAAGGTTGCACTCTCACTTGCCAATGCAAACTACTCAATTGACGAAGGTGCTAAGATCCTATGCAATCCAGCAAATAAGATTTCAGCCCACATTCAAAAATCGCGCAAAAATCCAGATCGACAGTTTCAATATGCACGTTTCTTCATGAAGAAGGCTTTTAATTTTCTTCAGAAGAATCCTGCATCTCTTTCCGGTGGTCCACAGGCTCAGGAGGTTCGTTATCAACTTCAAAAAATCGCTCGATTCATTCAAGACATTCCATGGAAGGGACAGACAGGTAATAGTGACTATTCCTGCCTTAACGCTCATCTACAAGCAGCAATTCGAGCGGGCTCTTTTACTTATGGTCTATCCATTCGTGAACAGGAAGTTACAGCGGAGTGTGCAATGGCTACTTGTATCAAAGCGAACAATAGATTAATCAAGTCGGGGTGGCTTACTCGTACCGCTCTTGCTACCAGAGAGACTGCACAGGTCTGGACCATATCCATTCCCGAATCCCTCCGCTCCGACTTCCAAGCCGCCGAATCCCGACTAAATGCAAGGGACTGCTATAAAGCTGCACCGATTGCCCCGAAAGGGATCTTTCGTGCGGTTCTCGTAGATGGTATAAGGGGTTTGGGGAAGTCTGCCGGTCGGATCTTCGCTCAAATCGCGCTAGGAAGGCACCAGAGAGACGTTCTCACGAAGGCTACGGGTCTGTCTCGATGGACGGTCAAACGTGCGCTAGAGCGTCTAGAACGCGCAGAAATGGTGGATTCTGAGGCACAGATGACCGGCTATGTACCAGAAGACCTGATTACATACGCAAATTATAAAGAACTTGCTATTCGTACCCGTCATCAGAGGGAACGGGAAGTCTGGAAGAACCATCAAAGAGCAAAGCAGATTGCATTCATGAGAAAACGATGATCTACTATATACAAGGCTTCTACACGTTAAACGCAATTGATGACTCTTATTATAAGAGGTTTGCTTATCGATTGGGAGATGAGGCCAATTCTATTGGTTGGTCTATTGCTGTGTACGCACGAGCGGCGCATGATGATTTTGTATTTAGAAACGGTAGACCTAAATATGAAACTGGTTGGGTGTGGTTGTGATCTATTACTTTGAGATCTTTGAATCTCATCATCGAGAATGGGATTGTGTCTATTATCCACTAGGAATAAGAAATTGCGGTTGGTATATCTGTCGTGAATTTA
>CALJUA010000132.1 GCA_937975715.1 uncultured Candidatus Planktophila sp. | reverse complement strand
CGGCCATAAACCAGAAATCGATGATCCCGAGAGACTTTTCAATTGTTGATTGAATACCTGTCTCTTCAGCAACTTCGCGGAGAGCGGCTTGTTCGGGAGTCTCACCCTCTTCAATATGTCCCTTAGGAAGTGACCAGAGAATCTTCTTGCCTGTCGCATCCTTTTGATCACGACGGCCAATAAGAAGGCCTAATTTTCCAGTGGTATCGATAACCAACCCACCAGCGCTGACTTCATCAACCCTCTTTGCATAGGTGGCCTGCGATTTCTTTGCGGGGGTCTTCTTTACTTGCTGCCCACCTGGTTGGGTAGGTGAATTCTGTGGGGAGCGATGCGCCGGACGCTTGCGCCGACGCTTCTTCTTAATACCTTCGCTGCCCGCACTAGGTGCCGGGGTCATAGGAGCAAGGGTACTCGTCTACCCTTATCTATTGTGAGTGATGCGAAGACAAAATTAGGGCGCGAGCTTGCGCTGGCGACCCTCGTCGAGCGGGCGCCTCTGGCCAGCTCACTCGCAGCCGCCTTTAAAGAGAAGGGCTTTCGTTTAGCACTCGTCGGCGGTCCGGTTCGCGATGCGATCTTGGGCCGACTTGGAAACGACCTCGATTTCACAACAGATGCTCATCCACTCGAGACGAAGAAGATTTTAAAGATCTGGGCAGAAAATGTCTGGGATACCGGAATTGAATTTGGAACTATCGCAGGTAAGCGCGGCGATACAACTGTTGAAGTAACGACATATCGCACAGAAAAATATGAAGAAGATTCTCGCAACCCTGATGTCGAATACGGTGATTCTATTGAGGGCGATTTATCACGTCGCGACTTCACAGTGAACTCGATGGCGCTAGAGCTAACGACAGAGTCACCAGAATTCATCGATCCCTTTAATGGCATCGAAGATCTTGCTCAGAGAATTTTGCGAACACCGGCAAGTGCAACGCAATCTTTCTCTGATGATCCACTTCGTATGATGCGCGCTGCGCGTTTTGCAAGCCAGTTAGGTTTTACGCTCGACGAAGAAGTTGTCGATGCAATGCGCAACATGTCTGGCCGAATTTCAATCATCTCAGCAGAGCGTGTGCGTGATGAATTTGTAAAGATGTTGATGTCGCCAACTCCACGTATTGGAATCACAATTCTCGTCGATACCGGAATTGCAGAGCATGTGTTACCAGAGATTCCTAAGTTACGTCTTGAGGTAGATGAACACCATCACCATAAGGATGTCTACGAACACTCCATCACTGTGCTCGAGCAGGCAATCACTCAAGAGGATCGTCTTGGTGGGCCAAATCTAATCAACCGATTAGCTGCTCTCTTGCATGACATCGGAAAGCCAAAGACACGTAATCTCATTCCAGGTGGTGGAGTCTCGTTCCATCACCACGAAGTTGTTGGTGCGCGTTTAGTGAAGTCTCGTTTAAAGGCGCTCCGCTTTGATAATGAAACTATCGATGCTGTGGAAACTCTTGTCGCATTGCACCTTCGCTTCCATGGTTACGGCGATGGCGAATGGACCGACTCTGCTGTGCGCAGATATGTGCGTGACGCTGGTGAATTACTGACACATCTACATGTACTGACTCGTGCTGATTGCACCACTCGCAATGTAAAGAAGGCAGAGCGCCTATCTCGCACCTATGACGGGCTCGAAGCACGAATCGCCAAGTTGATGGAAGAGGAAGAGCTTTCAAAGATTCGCCCCGATCTCGATGGCGCACAAGTAATGAAACTTCTTAATATCAAGCCATCAGCTGATGTTGGAAAGGCTCTCGATTTCTTGATGGAACTTCGCATGGAGCATGGTCCACTCGGTGAAGAGAAAGCTACAGAAGAACTTATGGAGTGGTGGCGTTCACGTCGCCACCCTTAAGAAAGAATTTTGTAGGTCGCAACACCACAGCTGCAATAAATAAGTAAGTCGCGGCAACAAGAGTTGGCACCAACCAGGAATCTCCACTCTGCGGAAGCAATAGCGCAGCGATGATGGAGAAAGAGACAATTGATCCATTGACGACAACGTCATAGACAGCAAAGACGCGCCCACGGAATTCATCACTGATCTTTGACTGTACTAATGCATCGTTGGTGACCTTTACGCCTTGACCAAAGAGCCCGGTAGTAAATGCTGCAAGACATAGCAAAATCTGATTGCGGTCGATAACAAGAATCAGAGTTCCTGCCATTGCAGCAAACATTGATAGACGCATCCAACGATGGCGACCTGTCCATCGCACACCAAGTGGTGCAATAAGCGCTCCGATGGTGAATCCAATCGCAGCACATGAGAGCGCGATACTTAAACCCGCTAGCCCTGCATCGCTATCTGCGGGATCATTAAAGGTATTTCGCTCGAGCAACATTGCAGTCAGTGTTAAAGCTGTAATTCCACCACGATGGATTGCTGTTGCAAGAATTCCGCGAGCTGCATCTTGATGAATTGCGAGAAATTTAAAACCCTCGCGGACTTCAATAAATCCCTCTGTAATCGACGCCTTTCGAACTTGGTGAGGCGCAGGACCAATCTCTGATTTCTTCATCAATGACGCAAAGAGAGCTGCGAAGAGATAACCGCAGGACGCTGCGAGGATGAGGTACCCATCGGCGTGATCTGCAGTTGTGATGGCATCGGTAAAACGCCTAATTAATAAGCCCATTCCGCCACCGAGAACCACCCAGACAGATCCACCGGTGACAGCGAGAGCATTTGCTGCAATAAGAGAGGATGGCGGTGCAACGAGTGGAAGCCCGGCAGATAAGCCAGCGAGAATTAATCTGTTGACGCCGAATGCCACCAGAACAAAGATTGTGAGCTCTACCCCCGTGCGACCTTGGAAGATCAACGTCGCTATATAGATAAGTGTGAGAGCGCGAGTCAGGTTTGAGAAGAGAACTGCGCGTTGGCGAGAGAATCGATCGAGCAACGTGCCGACCATCGGCCCAACGATTGAGTACGGCAGCAAAACGACTGCGAATGCAACGGCGGCACTTAAAGCAGAAGCTTGTCGTTCAGGTGAGAAGAGAACAAATGAGGCGAGAGCGCTCTGGAAGATTCCATCAGTAAATTGGCCAGTCCAGCGAGTACGCAGCAGAGGTCTCAAGCGTCGATCGCGGATCAACTGCCAGAAAGAAGAACCTTGAGGTAACACGTCGATAAGCGTAGTGACGAATTACCGAATATTCTTCTCGCCATGGCTTTAAAGGCAAGGACAGAACGAGCGTTCATCGATTATTCACTCGATAAGCGCGCAACCTTGCTTGCCCTCTTTCGCGGCGTTGTTGATGCCTGCGATGCCGATCCATATTTGATGCGAGCTGCAAAGTTTCATGGCGAGAAAGCTGGACGCAACTGCCCCGTCTGCAAGAAAGATGCGCTCGTTGAATTGCGTTACACATTCGGAGATCAACTCGGCCAATACTCAGGCCGCATTAAGAGCCCCGCTGAGTTATTGGAGATGGAAAAAGAGTTCGGTGAGTTCTCTGTCTATATCGTTGAGGTATGCCGTGAGTGCTCATGGAATCACCTCTGTTCTACCTATTTATTAGGTGATGGCAGTGTGCGAAAGCCACCACGTCGCCAACGAACCCTCGAGGATGAGGACTTCAGCGGTAACCTTGGAAAGTGATTAAAACCAAGCTCATTCGCGCAGGCATATTTCTCGCTGGTTTTGGCTTCGTTGCCGGATCGACTCTCTTCGCGCTCGCTTGGTTTACAGTCGATATTCCAGATCCCAATGCATACGTCAACAGCCAAGCGACCGTTATTCAATACTCAAACGGTCAAGAGATCGGTCGCATTGGTGCACAGAATCGACAGATCCTTCCTCTTGCGAAAATTCCACTGCGTCTTCGTTATGCAGTGATGGCGGCAGAAGATCGAAACTTTTACTCTAACCGCGCATTTAGCATCTCAGGTTTAACACAAGCTGTTCTCTCCAATGTATTAACACTTGGAAAGGGTCGCGGCGGTTCGACGATTACTCAGCAATATGCGAAGACTGCGTTCTTAACTCCCGAGCGAAGCATTCAGAGAAAGATTAAAGAACTTGTCATCTCTCTTAAATTAGAGAATGCGATGACGAAGGATCAGATTCTCGAAAACTATCTCAATACCATTTACTTTGGTCGCGGTTCTTATGGTGTGCAGACAGCTGCACAGCAGTACTTCAATCGCAACGCCAATCAACTATCGATTTCACAATCAGCTGTCATCGCATCGATTCTGCGTTCGCCAGGACTTTACGATCCCGATTACGGCGATAAGGAACAAAAAGCACGCAACCTTGCTCGTCTAGAAGCGCGCTTCCACTATGTCATCCAAGGAATGTTGGAAGAGAAGTGGATTACAGCAGCCGATGCAAAGGCAGCGAAGATGCCGACTGTTGCACCGCGCACAACTGGTGGATCACTTTCTGGTCCTAAGGGTTACATCATCGATGCCGCTCAGAAAGAGTTGAGCAAACTTGGATTTACCCAAGAGCAGTTGATGGTGGGCGGCTACGTCATCAAGACAACTCTCGAACAACGCGCACAGCAATCTGCAGTCGATGCGGTGAATAAATTAACTCCAAAGCCTGCGCCATCAAATCTTCACATCGGACTTGTTGCGATTCGCCCAGGCACCGGTGAAGTCATCGCTATGTATGGTGGGAAAGACTATGTAGTACGCCAACTTAACGATGCAACACAATCAATCGCTCTGGCAGGATCAACATTTAAGCCATTCGCACTTATTGCTGCGCTTGAACAAGGAATTCCACTGACATCAATGTGGAACGGCGATACACCACAAACATTTGATGATCTTGGAAAACCTTACACAGTTGATAACTACGGTGGCGAAGGTTGGGGTCAGGTAGATCTCCTCACAGCAACACAACACTCCATCAACACCGTCTATGTTCCACTTGGAATCAAGGCGGGCCTTGATCGCGTTGTTGATGTTGCACGTCGCGCAGGTATTCCAGAAAATGTTGCCTTGATGCCAACACCGTCAGTATCACTGGGTGTTGCAAGTCCACACGTGATCGATGTTGCCAATGCATATGCAACATTTGCGGCAAATGGAATTTACTCAAAGCCATATTTGGTCGCTCAAGTAATTGGACCTAATAAGGGTGTTCTCTACGAGGGCAAGGCACAGACTCAAGAAGTATTTAGCAAGGAAGTCATGGCAGATCTCACCTACGCGTTGAAATCTGTCGTTAATGGCGGAACCGGTGCAGCAGCTCTCGGTCTTGGTCGACCAGCAGCTGGCAAGACCGGTACATCGCAATCAAATGCATCTGCATGGTTTAGCGCTTACACACCAAATTTGGCAGCATCAGTTGCTCTCTTTAGAGATAGCGCATCCGAATCTCTTAACGGCATTGGTGGACTGACCTCTGTTACCGGTGGATCTTTCCCTGCACGTATCTGGACAGCATTTATGAAGGGTGCGTTGAAGGATCAGCCAGTGATGGAATTTCCTCAACCCGCCAATATCGGTGGTCTCGATCCGATTGTGATGACCAGTGGTGGTAAGCAATCAATGAAGAAGAAGTAATACCTCTTTCTTTATGCGCATTACTACCCGCGTAATTGTCCTCTTTGCGATCATCGCTTCGCTCTTCTCGTTTGCAAAGTTCAGCCATTGCGAAAAATCAGTGTGGGCGGGGCCTGATCAATACATCCACGCTTGCTATAGCGATTTACCTGCGCTCTTTAGTGAACGCGCATTCGGTAAGGGTCAGTGGGCATTTAGCGGTGGAGATCAAGCAGTTGAATATCCTGCGCTGCAAGGTGTCGTCATGTGGGCAACTGCAAAAGTGTCACCTGATGGACCGGTGAGTTACTTTAATTTCAGTGCAATATTAATTGCCTTGTTATTTATCGCCTCAGCACTATTGGTCTACAGATTCAAACCTGAGAGCGCTTTGTTATATGCACTTGCTCCGACGGGAATCTTGTCACTCTTTATTAACTGGGACTTGTGGGCGATTGTCACAACTTTGCTTGCGATTTATTGGTTCGATAGAAAACAAGAGCTAGCAAGTGCAGCAATTCTTGGAGTATCGATTGCCACTAAATTCTTTCCGATTGTTTTACTTCTTCCGATTGCGATTATCTATATCCGCAGGCAAGAAGTGAAGAACGGAATCCGATATATCGCAACTGCTCTTGGAACTTTTATTGTTATCAATATTCCATTTGCACTAACAACACCAACTGGTTGGTGGCGTTTCTATGATCTCAATCTTCATCGCGAAGCTGATTGGGGATCAATCTGGTATGCACTCAGTGTCTTTGGTTTCAATCTCAACCACATCAATTACTTTGCAATTCTGACTCTTCTCATCGGTGTTGCAGTCGTTGCAATCTTCTTGCTGCAGACTAAAGAGACACTTTCTCTTGCAGAGAGTTCCATCTTTATCTTTATTGTTCTGATGACAGTCAGCAAGGTTTATTCACCTCAATATGTTCTCTGGTTGACTCCACTTGTTGTTCTTGCACTTCGCGATAAGCGCGATCTTGCATGGTTCTGGTTCTGGCAGATTGCAGAAATTATTTATCACCTAGCAATCTGGCAACACCTTGCATTGTTGACTGGTGCACACTTTGGTCTGCCGGTGAAGGCGTATGCGGCAATCGCTCTCTTCCGTATCTCCGCTGCCATCGCCCTAGCTGTAGCCCTGGCGAGAAGGCACCGGTCTTCGGGTTCATTCCAAAGCCAATGGCTTCCGGAATTGGTTGCCTAGCCCGCGTGAATTTCTCCTTTCTAGCGGCGAGAGTTACCCTTAGACCTCCTGAAAGCAAGGCCACCGGCCGGAAAAGTCAGGATTTTTAACCCTCCTGTCACGGAAATACCGTGGCCGTCTTAGTCCAGAGGAGGTCGGGTTAACACATGCGTCACTATGAACTCATGATCATTCTTGATCCAGATCTAGAAGAACGTACAGTCACACCATCACTTGAGACATATCTCAAGATCATCAAGGACAGCGGAGGCGCAGTCAACAAGCTCGATGTTTGGGGCAAGCGTCGCCTATCGTTCGAAATCAATAAGAAGGCTGAAGGCATCTACGCAATTGCAGATATGAATTGCGAACCTGCAGCAATCAAGGAGCTCGATCGTCAGCTCAACTTGAACGAATCAATCCTTCGCACAAAGGTGATGCGCCCCGAGTAATCGGTCAATTCCATCCACATCAACGGAATTGCTTCCAGGAAATGTGGGTGGTGGCGAGTAACTTATTAGCACGGACTCAACCAGTAGATAACTCAGAAAAGAAGGTAAAAAATGGCAGCAGGAGATACAACAATCACATTAGTCGGCAACCTTGTTGACGACCCAGAGCTTCGCTTTACACCTTCGGGTGCAGCGGTAGCTAAATTCCGCGTTGCTTCAACCCCTCGTTACTTAGATAAAGCTACGAACGAGTGGAAAGATGGCGAGAGCCTCTTCCTTCAGTGCAATATCTGGCGTCAAGCTGCTGAGAACGTTGCAGAGTCATTGACCAAGGGAATGCGTGTCATTCTTACAGGTCGTCTCAAGCAGCGTTCATATGAGACAAAAGAAGGCGAAAAGCGCACAGTCTTTGAGGTAGAAGTTGATGAAGTAGGTCCATCTCTTCGCAATGCAACAGCTAAGGTCACACGTACTCAGCGCGCTGCAGGCGGAAATTCAGGTGGCGGATTCTCTGCCCCTGCTGCTGACTTCAACGATGATCCATGGGCTGCGGCGTCAACGTCACCAGCCGGTGGTGGATGGGGTTCTCCATCTACAACCGACGAACCACCCTTTTAAATCGTTAGCTAAACAATTTACAAGGTTTCTATCCGATAACAACCATTCCTACGCTAGTTAAATGATTTACAAGATAAATCTTTAAATAAGTAGGGCCCGAAAAGGAGCACCATAATGGGAGCAAGAAATAACCGTAACCTCAAAGAGGTTAAGAACAAGGGCGCGAAAGCTGCTGCTCTTAATAAGAAGTTCAAGAAGAAGCCTTGCAGCTTCTGCCGCGACAAGGTCACATATATCGATTACAAAGATATCGCGACACTTCGCAAGTACATTTCAGATCGCGGAAAGATCCGCGCTCGCCGCGTCACAGGCGCATGCACACAACACCAGCGCGCAGTAGCTACAGCTGTTAAGAACAGCCGTGAAGTAGCACTACTGCCTTACACATCTTCAGCGCGATAAGGAGAACTGACTACTATGAAGCTCATTCTTACTCGTGAAGTTGCAAAGCTCGGCACAGCCGGTGACGTTGTAACAGTTAAAGATGGATACGCACGTAACTTCCTCCTTCCACGTGGTGCAGCAATTGCATGGACACTTGGTGGAGAGAAGCAGATCGAAGGCATCCGCCGTGCACGTGCTGCACGCGAGATCCGCGATATCGATCATGCAAAGGAGATCAAGGCAGCTCTCGAAGCAGCTAAGGTCACTGTTGCTGTTAAGACAGGTACAGCAGGACGTTTGTTCGGTTCAGTAACTGACAAGGACATCGCTGCAGCTATCAAGTCTGTAACAAAGATTGATATCGATCGCCACGCGATCAAGACAACAGGTCACATCAAGAAGACAGGTAACTACTCTGTAAAGGTTTCACTCGGACACAATGTTGTCGCGACTGTAGCTTTCTCAGTAACAGCTGCTTAATTCTTAATACAAGTAAGGCCCGCTACCTCAATCTTAGGTTCTAGGAATCGGGGCAACACTTAGAGAAATCTGGTGTTGTATGGACAA
>CALJUA010000131.1 GCA_937975715.1 uncultured Candidatus Planktophila sp. | reverse complement strand
CACGACGCTCTTCCGATCTCGGCTCGCGGTTATCTTCGTATTAATGCTGATCTTTCACTTAGTGAAGACGTAACTCCAGAGGAGGAAAATGAAGGATTACTTCAAGTAGTCTTCAAGGATAGTGATTTGTTTAACCAACAGACGTTTACAGAAATTCGTGAACGTCTTATGTCAAACCTAGAGGGATAATATGGCACTAGTTGATGAGCGTGGTGGACGCGATCTAGTTATCGCGCAAGGTTCGTACATCTACATTCAGAGTACGAACACTGGTAAGATTCATACAGTCGTAGGACCGAACAAGGTAACGCTTGATAATCAAGAACTTGCAGTTACCTATGAAGGTCGTTCGCAGTTTAAGATTTCAGATAATCCGCTTGCTGCAATCAAGCGCAGTATCGTAGTACCGGAAGGTTACTACTGTGTTCTCGTCAATCCTAGCTCGATTGATGATCGTCCTCATCCTCCCGAGAAGGATAAGACCGAGCCACCTGCACTGAATATCGGTAACAAGATTGTTATCGAGGGTCCCACAATGTTCGCATTGTGGCCGGGACAGGAAGCAGAGGTTATTCGTGGTCATCAGCTTCGTTCTAACGAATATCTGATTGGCCGCGTTTATAACGAAGAAGAAGCGCGTGTCAATGCAAGCAAGGCTCGTATTGTTCGCGCTAACACCGATGGTGATGAGGCTACGGTAAAGGCTCCTGAGCTTTTCGATGCTAAGAATCTGACAGTCGGTCAACTTATCATCATTCCCGGTACGCAGGTTTCGTTCTATATTCCTCCTACCGGTATCTCTGTTCTTCCGATTGATGGAAATCTCAAGAAGTATGTTCGTGAAGCAATTACTCTGGAACAGCTAGAGTATTGCGTTCTTCTCGATGAGAACGGAAAGAAGCGTTTCGAGCGTGGTCCGAAGGTCGTCTTCCCGACTGCGACTGAAAACTTCATGGTTAAGGACGGAAAGAATAAGTTCCGTGCCATCGAGTTGAATCCAATTCAAGGTCTTCATATCAAGGCAACCGCTGCATATGAGGATTCTGTTCTTGGTCGCTTGATCAAGGAAGGTGAAGAGTTCTTCATTACAGGAAAGGATTTCCCGATCTATTTCCCTCGTGAAGAGCATTCCATCGTCAAGTATGATGGAAAGGACAAGCAGTTTGCGATTTCGATCCCAAAGGGTGAAGGTCGCTACGTTCTAGAGCGTCAGACTGGTAACATTCGTATGGTCACTGGACCTGCAATGTTGCTTCCTAATCCTGTGATTGAAGTTCCAGTACGTCGTGTACTTTCCGATCAGGAATGTATGCTGTGGTATCCCGGTAACTCTGATGTAATCATCTTCAATCGCGAGCTTCGTGAGCTTTCTGCAAATACACCAACGACTCGTGGTGCGATTTCAGAGGGTGATATCACTCGTGCTGCACGCAAGGGTGCTCGTGGTTCAGTGATGGCAACTGCATCATTGAACAATTCACTTGAGATGGCTGCACAGTCATCCATTGTATCGAGTGCATATGGTGCTGGTCTTTCGGATGAGATTGAGCGTTCATCAACGTTCACGACTCCACGCTCTCTCACTCTGAATACGAAGCTGCAGGGTGTTCCTCGTATCGCTATCTGGCCGGGATATGCGATCCGTGTTGAAGATTCGAGCGGACAGACTCGTGTTGAAGTTGGACCGAAGGTTGTTCTACTTCAGTACGATGAAGTTCTTTCGGTTCTTTCCTTCTCACAGGGAACCCCGAAGACCAGTGACAATCCGATGCGGACTCCGTACCTTCGCATCATGAATAACAAGGTTACGGATCAATTGACTGTTGAGACGCGAGATCATGCGTTTATTCAGTTGACGCTTTCGTACCTTGTGTCTTTCGATCCTACGATGAAGGATCGTTGGTTCAACATCGATAACTACATCAAGCTGTTGTGTGACCGTACTCGTGCGGAGATCACATCGGCTGTTCGTGGAATCGATGTTGCCAAGTTCCATGAAGATCCAATGTCGATTCTTTCAAAGGTCGTGATGAACGAGGAAGAGTCGCGCACGTTCGATGAAAACGGAATGATGATCACATCATTCGAACTTCGTGATTTCCGTTTTGGTGACAAGACAGTTGCCGAGCTTTTGATCGGCGCACAGTCGAAGAAGCTCATTTCTAATGTAGCAATCATCAACGCTACAACGGAGAAGGAGCGGATTGTTGCTCTTGAAATGGTGAAGAGCGAACAAGCTGCTGCAACTGCTGAAGAGAGAACTAAGCAGGCAGATGAAGAGAAGCGTATCATCGACATTGAACAGACGCTTGCAATGGAGCGTCATAATGTCGAGATGAATCGTCTTCAGAGTGAGAAGCTTCAGCAGCAGGAGAACGAAGTTATTGCTGATATTAGCAATAACGCCGAGCTTGATCGTCGCACTCGTAGTTGGCGTGCAGAGGAAGAGCATATCGCAAACATGGCGAAGCTCACTGAGCAGAGCATGAATGCGGAAGCTGATGCGGTCGTCAAGCGTGTCAGTGCGCTCGCACCGGGATTCATCGAAGCAATGGTTTATCTTGGTCAGAGCGATGTTGCTGCGCGTATCGCAGAGGCAGGCTCGATCCAGCGGGCCATCGGAGCGGACAGCTTCGCAGACCTATTCTCAAAGGTTACGAAGCCATTCACCAATGGTGAGGCAGGCGAAGTGCTTGCCAGCGTAGCGAAGAAGGTGCTACCGAACGGATCGGATTCGCGGGTAGACCGTCGATAAGCGGTGTGGTAGAAAGGGACCCTCGAAAGGGGGTCCCTTTTCTTTGTGAGGTGTGTGTGCCGATCATTATTCCAGAGAATACAGACCCAGCATCTGAATATTGTCCAGTACAAAGACTACTAGCCCATATGTTACAAACTTCGTTAAAAGATGCCATTAAGGGAGATAAAGAAATCCTCGCTTGGATCTACGATGATGGACTTCCCAATCATAAATATCGTGTACCATTTGGGAAGTTCTGTAGTTTCTTGAATATTGATCATGAAGTAATTATCGAAGGAATAGAGACACGCGCTGAAAAGATGCTTAACGCGCGCAGTTATATGCAGACGAGATCATATAATGTTTAGTACCAAGAAAGCAATTGTTGTTGGACAAATCTTTGTAGCGATTCTCGCTTGGTATGGAATTGGATCAAAGATTATTCCTACACCTGATGAAATTCTAGGAGCACTGCCGGTGCTCTGGAATAAAGGTCTTGGTTTCGAACTATATAGAAGTTTTCTTGTTAATCTAAAGTCTCTGTTCATTGCGTTTGTTCTCTCATCACTGCTAGCATACTCGACTGTTCTTCCCTACGGAATCGGAGAATTCTTCAGACCAATTGTAAAGTTTATTTCGAACCTAAGATTCCTTGGTCTGGTGGGTTTGACTCTCGTCTTCACTCTGATGACTCCGGATGGTCACAGTCTGAAGATCGCCTTGCTTGTCTTTGGGATTACGACTTTCATGGTGACTAGTCTATATAGTATTGTATCGAACATTTCTAAAGAAAGGTTCGATGATGCTAGGACAATGCGAATGTCACCAATGCATGTCGTCTGGGAGGTGGTGGTGCTGGGCACGGCTGCTGATGCTCTGGATGTTCTACGTCAATGCGCCGCTATAAGCTGGACACTTTTAGCGGCGGTGGAAGGTCTGGTACGAACAGAAGGTGGTCTAGGCGCACTCATGCTAACGCAGGATAAGTATTTTAATCTAAGTGGTGTGTTTGCGATTCAGTTTGTGATTCTTCTTGTAGGACTAGCTTTTGACTTTGGTATTGCTGGCATTCGTCGTAAGCTATGTCCATACGCATATCTCAGTTTGGAGCGTAAATGAAGGTAAGTATACTGAAACAAATACGCGAATCGTTAGGTTTAACACAACAACAGGTTGCAGATCGAATGAAGGTATCTCAATCTGATGTTTCACGAATTGAGAGTAGAAATAATCTAATTCTCGCTACTTTGAAGAAGTATATCAAAGCATGTGGTGGAGAGGTTGAGGTTTATGTCACGACAGAAAAAGGCAAAACCAGAATTGATAGCTGATGCTTTATTTCATAGAAATATATAAGAATCCATTAGAGTATTGGGACCTTGGTGATTTCGATGGATGGGACGCTTGGTATCTCTTTCGTAGAAACTGGAGAGATATCTACTGGTTGATTACTCGTTTTAGAGTAAAGTTTTCTTATAACCCAACTCATAATCGACCGGCGAAGTGGTTCAGCATCCATTACTTCTGGTATGATGGTCCACACTACTCTGTTTGGTTCTGGCGCTTCAACATTGGCGCTTGACTGAATATACTGATCTGGTATATTGAGTAGTATGAGTAAACATCAATGGACGGAAGAAGAAACTGATAGATTCAAACGAATTTATAATAATTGTACAAACGATGAGTTA
>CALJUA010000130.1 GCA_937975715.1 uncultured Candidatus Planktophila sp. | reverse complement strand
GTTGGAATTACCGCACCGCGCAGAAGCGCTCGCTCTGTACTCATGCGCTTAAGACCTTCTCTTTATTTTTATGAAGCTCGGGACGCTTCTTCTGGAAAGTAAGTGTGAATGTCAGAAGAGCTGCAAAGACAATTGCTGCAACCCACAACGGAGTAAATGCTGAGATAGAAACTGGGAATGCAATTGTTGCTGTCCAGAAATACATAATCAACGCTGTACGTGCTTGCGAATTTCCTGAACGCATAATGCGATGATGAATATGTTCCTTATCCGATGCAAATGGTGACTTGCCTGCGCGCAGACGTCTGATGATTGCGGAGAATAAATCGATCAGCGGTAAAGCAAGAACTGCAAGTGGCAGAGCAAGTGGCAATAGAGTTGGTCCGAGCTTTTCTGCTGAAATTGCATTGGGATCAATCTGACCTGTCAAAGTAATTGCAGATGCAGCAAGGAGAAGTCCCAACAACATAGATCCTGAATCGCCCATAAAGATTCGCGCTGGGAAAGCATTGTGTGGCAAGAATCCAATGCAGACACCGATAATGATTGCTGTAATCAACGATGGAGAACCTGCGCGGCTAAAGCCGTAAATAACAGCTAATAAGTAGGCAAAAGCGAAGAATGCCGCCCCTGAAATAGCGACGATACCAGCTGCCAAACCATCGAGGCCATCGATGAAATTGACTGCATTGATGGTGACGAGAACGATTGCAACGGTAAGAAGTTGTCCGATGCTCGGTGGCAAAGTCATTACTCCGTTGATGGGAAGCCAGAAAATCTGAACACCATAAATCAACAAGATGCCTGCAGCGAGAGCTTGCCCGGCAAGTTTTGTCAGCGCATCAAGTTCAAAGCGATCGTCAACCATTCCTAAAAGAACAAGGAATGTTGCTGCGAGAAAGATTCCGATGGATTCGCGAGTAAAAGATTTACCAACGAGAGAGAGATGGTTGACCATTGCAAAGGTCACAGCCATACCGATCCACATTGCAAGTCCACCCCAGCGAGGTGTTGGAGTCGTATGTACATCGCGTTCGCGGATCTTTGCAACTACGCCAAAGCGAATTGCCCATTGACGTACAAATGGTGTGACGACATAACAAATTACTGCAGCAAGCAGAAGTGTGACGAGGTACTCGCGCATCTTTTTCTACTACCTATTAAGCCTGGTAGATAGGAAACTTTGCAGTGAGTGCGTGAACCTCTGCCTTGATTGCAGCATGTGCTGCAGCATCATCGCTCTTGATTGCACGCGAGATTAATGAAGCGATTGTCTTCATCTCTTCAACGCCCATACCTTGAGTTGTTGTTGCAGGTGTTCCGACTCGGATACCTGAAGTCACAGATGGAGCCTCTGGATCGAATGGAATTGAGTTCTTATTAAGAACGATTCCTGATGCTCCACAGCGTTCGTCGGCTACCTTGCCGTTGACGCCAGTTGAGCGAATATCAATGAGTGCCAAGTGAGTCTCAGTACCACCAGAGACTGCGCGCATTCCTTCGGCCTCAAGTGCTGCAGCCAATGACTTGGCGTTGACGATGACATCCTTTGCATACTTTTGATATGCAGGTGTTGCACACTCAGCGAGCGCAACAGCCTTACCTGCAACTGCAGACATGATCGGTCCGCCCTGCATTCCTGGGAAGACTG
>CALJUA010000129.1 GCA_937975715.1 uncultured Candidatus Planktophila sp. | reverse complement strand
AGTGCTTTGCGAAGGCCAGCTGGGTTGCGGGTAAATTGAACTGCAGTCGCATCGGCGAGAGATTCACGCTTACGAGAAATTGCAGACTTCAACAACATTGCAGCCAGTGGCGCCAGAATCAAAACTGCAAGAGAGACAACAAGCGCAATTGGGTTTTGGTTGTTGTCGCGGCGATCACGCCCTCCACCAAACCACATCATCCGAGTAAGGAAGTCAGACAAGATTGCAATCGCACCCGCTGTCGTTGCAGCTACAGCTGAAACTAAGGTGTCACGGTTAGCAACGTGGCTCATCTCGTGGGCAATGACGCCTTGCAGTTCATCACGATCCATGACTTCAAGGATGCGAGTAGTAAATGCAATCAGTGCGTGTTCAGGATCGCGACCGGTAGCAAAAGCGTTTGGGGCACTATCTTCGACAATCGCAACCTTTGGCATAGGTAGCCCCGATGCAATTACGACTTCTTCAATCACATTAAAGAGTTCGGGTGCATCATCTCGGGTAATGACTTTTGCTCCGGTCATGGTGATGACCAACTTATCTGAGCCGTAATACGACCCCCAGACACCGACCAGCGCGATACCAACTGCAAGCGGGACAATAAATGATGTTGTTCCAGCACCGAAGTAAGTCAGAGCTGCATAGGCAACGAGCCAGGTTAGAAGGCCCATCGACGCTAAGAGAAAGTATGTCTTTCCCTTATTTGCAGATTGCAGATCGCGAAAGTTAGAGCTATTAGCCATTATTTAAAACTTAACGTTAGGAACGTTGCGATCTGCTGCGTTTTCGACCTCGTAGAAAGCGCGTGCGCTTACCTTTGCAAGGCCAGCAAAGAAACTTGTTGGGATTGTTGCAACTGCTTGGTTAAGCGAGCGCACATTGTCGTTATAGAACTGACGTGCAAATGAAACTTTGTTCTCTGTTGTAGAGAGCTCTTCTTGAAGTGATAAGAAGTTTGCAGATGCTTTGAGATCTGGATACGCCTCAGCAACTGCAAGCAATCCACGAAGTGCGCTGGTGACTGCGCCATCTGCTGCTGCAACATCACCAATTGTTGATGCACTTGTCGCCTTTGCACGAGCAGCAACCACTGCATCGAAGGTTGATTGTTCGTGCTTTGCATATCCCTTTACTGTTTCAACTAAGTTAGGAATGAGATCAGCGCGGCGCTTGAGCTGGACTTCAATTTGAGCCCATGCTTCATCGACAGTGATATTAAGGCGCACGAGGCGGTTGTATTGAGCAACAACGAAGAGCACAACAAGCGCGATAGCGCCAAGAACGAGAATGATTTCCATGGTTTATTTAACCCGTTTTCCCCGGGTGGTATTCCCGGCTTACTTAACTGTACTGCGGTGGAAGTTCATAAAGGAACGGCTTGGAGTTGGTCCGCGCTGTCCCTGGTAGCGGTTGAGATATTGCGCTGAACCATATGGATGTTCTGCCGCAGATGAGAGCTTAATCAGACAGAGCTGACCGATTTTCATGCCTGGGTATAACTTCACAGGAAGGTTCGCTACGTTGGAAAGTTCCAGCGTGATGTGGCCAGAGAAACCTGGATCGATAAATCCTGCAGTCGAATGTGTCAGCAGACCTAGGCGACCTAGGGATGACTTACCTTCAAGACGACCTGCGATGTCATCGGGAAGTGTGATGACCTCATACGTTGAGGCGAGGACAAATTCGCCTGGGTGCAAGATAAATGCTTCGCCATCTTCGGCGATAATTTCGCGAGTCAGCTCTGGCTGCTCAAGCGCTGGGTCGATGACCTCATATTTGTGGTTCTCGAAGACGCGGAAGAACTTGTCCAGACGGACATCGACAGAGGATGGCTGGATCATCGATTCTGCGAAAGGCTCGACGCCTACACGCTTAGATTCGATCTGGGCACGGATATCGCGGTCACTGAGTAGCACGTGCGTGAGCCTACCGATTGAGCGTTAAAAAATAACTCTCCGCCACTCTTGCATAAGTTACTGGTGGGTAGAACTATTGCGCCATGAGCCATTACACAGCAAACCTGCGCGATATCGAATTCTGCCTCTTCGACCTCTTGGGTCGCGAGAAGCTCCTAGGTACATCCCTATATTCAGATCTCGATAGAGATACTGCAATGGGAATGCTGGAAGAGATTAAGCGCATTACCGAAAATGATCTCGCTGCATCTTTTGTTGATGGCGATCGCATCGGAACAGTTTTTGATAAGGCGACAGGTGAAGTAAAACTTCCGGAAAGTTTTAAGAAGTCTTACAAAGCATTCGTTGATCAAGGTTGGTGGTCACTCGATGCACCAGTCGAACTCGGCGGAACAAAGATTCCACCATCACTTCGTTGGGCAATCGCCGAAATGGTTCTCGGTGCAAACCCCGCTATTCATATCTATGCATCTGGTTATGCATTTGCTCAAGTTGCATACACACTCGGAACAGAAGATCAGAAGAAGATGGCTGGCCACATGGTTAA
>CALJUA010000128.1 GCA_937975715.1 uncultured Candidatus Planktophila sp. | reverse complement strand
CGAACTTTAAAGATAACTGCAAAAAAGGATGTCAGAAACCAGAGCATCGCTAATAACGAGGTTTTTTTCTTAACTGCAATTGCAGAAGCGGTTAGTGCGCCGCCGTTATTAACCATCAGAAGCGATGCCGCTAAAAGTGTTCCGATTGCCGCAAAGGCGAGAATATAAAACGCGCCTTGATTGAAAATCATTTCTCGCTATACAACTTTCGAGCGTAGCGAGCGAGCGCAACTGTGACGACTAAGGCTGCGAGTAAGAGTCCAAGAACGAAGATAGTTGTCCCTGCATTGTTTCCAGATGGCGCAGGTACCTTTGTTGGTTCTGGTGCAACGGTGGCGACGACAGTTGGTTCAGCAAAATTAAATGTAAATGTACCTGAGAGTGGAACATCATTTTCTGCCAAGAGCGTGTATGTCACTGTGTAAATTCCGGAGCGCACAAAGTTCTTAAGACCAACCACTGCTTCAGATCCTGCAATCGTCAGAGTTCCATCATCGACACGGATTCCTGAAGGATCTGTGACAACGACTTCGCTGCCAGCGTCCATCAACGGGAGCTCGGTTGTGATCGTCACGGCACTAGGAGCTGCCTCAAGTGATTGGCCTGAAGTTGGACTAGTTGAGACAAGGGTGTTTGCGCTGGCTACAGGAGAAATCAGCAGGCCGAGTGCGATAACCGCGAAACCAAACACCTTTTTCATGAAGCCCCCCGTATGAGTTAATTCGCACCTATCGTCTCACTTCTTTAGACTGTGGCACTAGTCCTACGCGATAGAAGAAAGGTCACATCTGATGCCTACATATCAATATGCATGCAGCGCCTGCGGCCACGCCTTTGAGGCATTTCAAACTTTTAGCGAAGCTGCCCTCACCGAGTGCCCACAATGCAAGGGTGCGGTGAAGAAGGTCTATGGGAACGTCGGGGTTGTCTTTAAAGGCTCTGGTTTCTATAAGACGGACTCTGCGCCAAAGTCTTCTTCGAGCGACTAATTCAATGGCCTCGAGCCATGTGAATTCAAAGGCTAGTCGCCGTAGTGAGGAGGGCGATCGCCCTTAATCTCTGCTTCACGAGCTGAATCTGCGTTCTGATCTTCACGAGGGTCGCGTTCATCATCAGTTGTGACGGGAAAGATATCGCTCATAGTCCTTTACGCCCCTTTCGAACGAGAAGTCTTAAGTCTACTCCTGCATACTTCAACCATGTTTGAAAAACTTGGTCACTTCGCCGTCCGCCGCAAGAAGATTGCAGTAATCCTCTTCATTATCGCCACATTAGTTGCAGGTGGAGTGGGAGCACAGGTCTTTAACCGACTTGATTCAGGCGGATACTCGATCGCATCAAGTGATTCATACAAGGTCTACACCTACATCAAAGACACTCTCAAAGAATCAGATCCTGCGATTGTCGTGATGGTCGATGCAGGAACAACTGTTGATGATCCTGCCGTTGCCGCTCGCGCAATCGCGCTTGAGAAGAAGATGGCGACTGAAGATGGCGTGTCCAAGACTCTCTCATATTGGTCTTCAGGTGGAGCGCCCTCTCTCAAATCTAAAGATGGCAATGCTGCATATATTTTGATTTATGGAGATGGCGAAGCATTTAGTCCTAAGAGCCAAGAGCTCGGAAGCATCTTCCAGAAAAATTACGATGGCAAAGTCGATGGCTTCACTCTATATTCCGGTGGCTTTGGAGTTATCGGAAATGCGATTACAGAGAAGATTGGCAAGGATCTCAAGCTCTCTGAATCAATCTCGATCCCACTGACATTTATCTTGCTCGCGTTTGTCTTCGGCGCTCTCGCCGCATCTGCAATGCCGTTGATTGTCGGAGTATTTGCGATTCTCGGCGCATTCTTTATCTTGTATTTGCTCACCCTCTTCACTGATGTCAGCGTCTATGCACTCAACCTCACCACTGGTATGGGACTTGGACTTGGAATCGATTACGCGCTATTGATGGTCAATCGCTTCCGGGAAGAGCTCCACCACGGCAAGAGCGTTGAGGATTCCATCGTAAATATGATGGCAACGGCCGGAAAGACCGTCTTTTACTCAGGTCTTACTGTGCTCGTGACTTTGATGTCACTGATTTTCTTCCCACTTCCATTCCTTAAATCATTTGGATATGCAGGTGTATCCGTCGTTGCACTTGCTGTCGTCGGTGCACTGTGCGGATTGCCACCAATTCTTGCGATGGTTGGAGACAAAATTGATAAGGGCGTCGTGCGCCGTAGCGCAATTACACCAAAGGAAGATGGTCGCTGGGCTGACACTGCGCGCTTTGTCATGCGTCGTCCTGTTGCGGTGACAGCGCTATCGCTCATCTTCCTAGGAATCCTGGCATCACCACTGACTGCAGTGAAGTTCTCTCAGACTGATTCACGTACTCTGCCTGCATCTAATCCGGCAGCGATTGCAACGGCTACTCAAGCAGAACGCTTCCCAGGTCAGACCGGAAATCCTGTTGAAATTATCATCCCTAACGGTGTGAACAAGAGCGCTGAAGTAACTACATACCTTGCACAGGTTTCAAAAGTTGATGGAATCGTCCTGGTCAATCCTGCTCGACCATATGGTGATGACCTTCGAGTAACTGCAATTCATTCAATGTTGCCGCGTTCACCAGAAGCGCAGAACTTGATTCATGAACTCCGCGATATTCAGGCACCTGCGGGCACCATCATCGGTGGAGTTGCAGCCGACTACACAGATTCACAAGATGGAATTTCATCAACCTTGCCGCTTGCTTTTGGATGGATTGCAATCAGCGTTTTGATTCTGCTCTTCCTCTTTACTGGTTCTGTGATTCTGCCGATCAAGGCAATCATTCTTAACGTGCTCTCACTAGCAGCAACAATGGGCGTGCTGACCTGGGTATTCATCGATGGAAACTTGCAATGGCTTGTAGGTGACTTCACCGT
>CALJUA010000127.1 GCA_937975715.1 uncultured Candidatus Planktophila sp. | reverse complement strand
ATTCAAAGTTTGCTCGCATCGCGTTGAAGACAAACGATATTGATTTCCGTGCTCGAGTCTCAGGCAAAGAAGAAGGCGACTTCCTCGCAGCTAAGGTTGCTGGCAACTTCGATGTTCATTACAGCGATATCGATTCAGCTGATCACGTTCTTCTTGTAGCTTTCGAACCAGAAGAAGAATCACCAATCGTCTTCTTGCGCATTAATAAGAACTTTAAGAAGCGCGGACTCAAGGTCACATCTATTGCATCTAAGGGTTCCATCGCAATGGATAAGTTGAAGGCGGATTTCATCAAGGTAGCTCCTGGCGCAGAAGCTGCAGCTGTTTCATCAGTTGCGTTGACAGCAAAGTCAGTCATCCTTCTTGGAGAGCGCGCATCAGAATCTGCCGGACTTATCTCTGCAGCGCTCGCGCTCGCTGAAAAGACAGGTGCGAAGCTTGCTTGGATTCCACGTCGTGCAGGCGAGCGTGGAGCACTTGAGGCAGGCGCATTCCCAACACTTCTTCCAGGTGGGCGTCCAGTTGCAGATTCAGCAGCTCGCGTTGATATTGCTGCTGCATGGGGCGTGGATTCACTTCCAGCAACTCCAGGTCGCACAACTCACCACATCATCGAAGCACTTGCTGCTGGAGACCTTGGCGCAGTTGTTGTTGGCGGCGTTGATGCTCGCGATATGTTGCACAGTAAAAAGGTGCTCGATGTATTGAAGAAGTCATTTGTTGTATCACTTGAGATTGCAGAGTCATCTGTGACTGAAGTTGCAGATGTTGTTCTTCCAGTTGCAGCAGTTACAGAAAAGTCTGGTTCATTCCTTAACTGGGAAGGCCGCGCTCGTTCATTCGACGCCGCTGTATCAGAATCTCTTAACCGCAGTGATGTACGCATCTTGTCAGCACTTGCTGATGCGATGGGTGAATCCATCATGCTCGGCACAGTTTCTGCAGCAGCTCGCGAGATTGCACAGCTGGGTAAGTGGGATGGCGCTCGTGCTCCATTCGTACCAGTTGCTGCAGGTAGCGCACCAGCTGCAGCAGGAGATCAAGCAGTACTTACTTCATGGCGTCGCTTGCTCGATATGGGCTCAAT
>CALJUA010000126.1 GCA_937975715.1 uncultured Candidatus Planktophila sp. | reverse complement strand
CTTCAGGTATTCCAGATATCACAGTGCGCATGCCCGGTGGATCGATGCTCTTTATCGATTCCAAGTTTCCATTTGATCGCTTCCTAGAGGCTTTCGGTACTGAGGTTCAGGAAGATCGCGACAACTATCTGGCATCCCATGCCAAAGATTTGCTCAAGCATGTTGAAGCTCTTGCGAAACGTGGCTATCACAAATCGGCAGGTAGCCCGGACGTAGTAGTTCTCTTCCTCCCCTTTGAAACTCTGCTGGCGGAGGCGCTACGACTTGATCCGCTGCTTCTTGAAAAGGCATTTAAAGTCGGCGTTACCATTGCTACCCCTACATCGATGATGGCGCTGCTGCGCACTGTGGGTCATATTTTTACTCGCAATAAGTTGGCAGAGAACGCTGACGACATCACCAAAGTTGCAGCAACATTCCTGAAGAACATCACCCTGCTTCACGGCAAAATCGTTGCCGTTGGCAAGGCTATTAACAGCACATCAAAAGCATATGAAGATCTCATCCCTACTGCTGAGAAAACAGTACTTTCGCCTGCGAAGAAAATCAGCGCTCTTGGTGTTGCTGGCGATAAGGCAAAGCTGGCAATCGAATATCCTGAGGCGCCTGCGGATGTGCGTGAGCTCAATAACCCTGACCTTGCCGATGCCGATGATTTTATTGATGTTGAAGTTGTAGAGGAGTAAGCGAATGTCAGAGAAGAAACTTCCACATAAGTTAGCTCTCCCAGCGCTTCCTGGTCCGGGACTTAAGAAAGAAGGAATCGTTGTTCTACAAATCCTCTTCATCGCCTTCTTTACCTTAGCTGAAATGTTTATCCGCGGTGGCGCAGGAGTTTTATCAGGTCTCGTTCTTATAGTCGTTACCTATGGGGGCGTCGCCTACGGTCGCACTGGCACTCGATACGTCACTGCAGTTACTCCGCCACTTGCTTACGCAGCAACTGCACTTTTCTACACAATCATGACAGATGGCCTCCGCATCTCACGCGTCGGCGTTGATTTCATGGCATCCCTTGCCAGCGTTGCACCGTTCTTATTGATTGCAGCTGCCTATGGCTGGTATCAATTCCTCAACGAGAAGGCGAAGAACCGTCCTTCAAAGCGCAAGGTTGCAGCAGCTTAATTACTTGCCAGCGGCCTTTAATTCGCTGCGAAGATTCTGCGGGAGGGCAAAGGTAAGTGACTCTTGTTTTGCCATTACTTCTTGCTGATCGTGGTAACCATGTACTTCGAGCCACTTCAACAGATCTCGCACCAGAATCTCAGGAACTGAAGCTCCGCTGGTAACCCCAACTGTCTCAACGCCTTCAAGCCACTCATCTTTTGCTTCAGAGGCATAGTCAAGGAGATAGGCGGCTTTAGCCCCGTATTCCAATGCAACTTCCACTAGTCGTACCGAATTTGAGGAGTTGGTTGAACCGACGACAAGGACAAGATCCGATTCGGCGGCAATTCCACGGATAGCCTCTTGACGATTCTGTGTTGCATAACAAATGTCATCTGACGGTGGCGACGTGATTTCTGGAAAGCGCTCTTTCAAAATCTCAACTGATTGAAGAGTTTCATCGACGCTCAAAGTCGTCTGGCTCAACCAGACTAGTTTCTTTCCTGGTGTTGGCTGAACTTCACGGGCGCCATCTAATCCATCAACAACTTTTACTTTGCCAGGTGCCTCACCGGCGGTGCCCTCAACTTCTTCATGGCCATTGTGGCCGATCAGCAGAATTTCGGTATCTTCATCTGCAAAGCGCTTCACTTCGTGGTGCACCTTTGTCACCAAAGGACATGTTGCGTCGATGGTTTTTAAATTTCTCTTTGCCGCCTCTTCGTGCACCGCAGGAGAGACTCCATGGGCTGAAAAGACAACTGTCTGACCCTCTGGAACTTCATTGGTCTCGTTTACAAAAATAACGCCGCGCTGTTCGAGTGTTGCAACTACATGCTTGTTGTGAACAATCTCTTTGCGGACATAAAGAGGAGCGCCGTAGAGCTCGAGCGCCTTTTCCACAGTGACGATTGCACGGTCGACGCCTGCGCAATAGCCACGCGGCGCAGCGATCAAAACTCTCTTAGCCATGGGTGGAGTCTATTAGCCTTGCCCCATGTTCGAAACTTCAAGTGAATCCCCTGCGCCAGTACGCGTGGTCACTGAAGCAATCAAAGATTATGTAGACCGTCTCGGCCCAATCTGGATAGAGGGAGAGATAGCTGAACTCAATGAACGCAGCGGAATGATGGCCTTTATGCGCCTTCGCGATACGAGCGCAGATATGAGCCTTTCGGTGATGTGCCATAAATCTGTTATCGCAGCTGTGAAGCCACTACCTGCAAATGCCCGCGTTGTGATTTATGCAAAGCCAAGTTGGTATACAAAATCAGGAACACTTTCAATGTCAGCCCGCGAAATTCGCCAGGTCGGTGTCGGTGAATTACTCGCACGTCTTGAAGCACTGAAATCCTTATTGGCTGAAGAAGGTCTCTTCTCGCTCAATCGCAAGGTTGCTTTGCCTGTACTTCCTCGCAAAGTTGGTTTGATCTGCGGACGAAATACCGATGCCGAGAAAGATGTTGTTGAAAATGCTCGACGTCGCTGGCCTGCAGTCGAATTTGAAATTCGCGAAGTAACTGTTCAGGGCGCTGCTGCGGTTGTTGAAGTATCGGCCGCACTTCGCGAACTAGAAGCAGATAGCGAGGTCGATGTCATCATCATTACTCGCGGAGGCGGATCTTTTGAAGACCTTCTGCCCTTTAGTGATGAATCGCTGGTGCGATTGGCAGCAGAGTGTGAAACTCCAATTGTCAGCGCGATTGGCCATGAGAAAGATTCACCGCTGCTTGACCTCGTTGCTGATTACCGCGCTTCCACACCGACTGACGCAGCAAAGCGAGTCGTGCCCGATATTGCTGAAGAGGTCGCGAATATTCAGAAACTTCGCGACCGTGCACTCCGGTCACTGACGGCGCGTGTTGAATATGAGCAGAACTTCATTACCCAATTGCGCTCACGTCCTGTGATGAAAGATCCTGGTGCATTTCTGACTATCTTGAGCGAAGAACTCCATGACCTTCGCCAGCGTTCAACGCGAAGCTTTACCGCAACAATTGATGCAGAGCGCAAAGAGCTCAAGGCGATTACCGCTCACCTTCGTTCATTGTCACCGCAATCAACTCTCGATCGCGGATACTCAGTCGTCCGCAACGCTAATGGCGATGTCATTCGAGACCCCAAGCAGCTAAAGACGGGTGATGTGCTCGCCATCAAGGTGGCCAAGGGCGAGACCAGCGCCACAGTTAATTAGTAGCGCCTCGGGAGTAGATTTGGCTCATGGCCGATAAGAAGCTCTCCTATGAAGCAGCCCGTGAT
>CALJUA010000125.1 GCA_937975715.1 uncultured Candidatus Planktophila sp. | reverse complement strand
TGTATGTGCAACCTGGCAGAGCCATGATCAACATCGATGCAGCGATTGCAGAGTTGAGTCCTGTCACTTCATCTAGTGGATGAGTTGTTCCATTCGAGTTCTTCCATCGCAAGCGATCAACTGTTGGTAGAAGTCCGTATTTTGTAGCTGGGCGCATTTGATCATGATTGTTAATCGTCCATGTTGACGATGACCCTTGCGCCTTCGCAGCAGCAAGACTGCGGTCAATAACAGTCTTGTACTCCTGCGCATTGAAGTTGGCTTCTAATAATTCAAAGTTGAATGCCTGTCCGAGTTCTTCGGGAGATGCATACTTAGCAAGTCGGTCTGCCGGTACATATGCCTCTGCAACCGCTACACGTGGTGGATTATATTGATTAAATAATGAGCGCCATTCTTTATAAATTTCATGTACATCATCGCGATCAAAGAGAACGTCTTGACCGGGCTTGCGATTTGAAAGTCCCGGATATGTTGCTTGATCCTTCAAGGGTTCTGATAAATCTTTCTTTAATGCATGTGCAACATCGATGCGGAAACCATCGACGCCACGGTCTGCCCAGAACTTAAGAGTCTTGAGAAAATCATCATGAATTTCCCGGTTATCCCAGTTAAAGTCGGGTTGTTCGGGAGCGAAGAGGTGGCAGTACCACTGGTTGTGCTTTCCGCCCATAGCAGATTCATGTGTCCAGGCACTTGGGGCAAAGTGAGAAGGCCAATTTGTTGGTGGAAGTTCACCATTGACACCTTTTCCATCGCGGAAGATATATCGGTTGCGTGCAGCAGATCCTGGTTCCGAAGCGAGCGCTTCTTTAAACCACTCATGGCGATTTGATGAATGATTAGGAACAATGTCAACAAATACTCGGATGCCGACATCGTGTAATTGAGTGAGCATCTCATCAAAATCTGCAAGTGATCCAAGTTTCGGATCCACATCACGATAGTCATCTACATCGTAACCACCATCTGCAAGAGCTGATGGATAGAAAGGTGACAACCAGACCGCGTCAATATTCAGTGAAGATAAGTAATCCATCTTCGATGTGATTCCCTTTATGTCACCTAGACCATCGCCATTTGAATCTTTAAAACTGCGAGGATAGATTTGATAGATAGCTGCTTGGCGCCACCAATCTT
>CALJUA010000124.1 GCA_937975715.1 uncultured Candidatus Planktophila sp. | reverse complement strand
CTCGCTGGGCTCATAACCCAGAGGTCGTAGGTTCAAATCCTGCCCCCGCTACCAAAGTAAGAAATGGTCCTCTTTTGAGGGCCTTTTCTCATTCTGTAGGAATAGTGATTTCCAGGTAATTCGCTGTGGGTGACTCTCTTCTATATTGCCAATCAATGCTGCACGTTGAGAGAAATTGAGCACCGAGACCAAACTCGCCCTCGCGCAGATTGGGCTGGCCATCATCATGAAGCGAAATTATTACCGCTCGCTGCGTGCTTGAAATGTTAATCGCTAGCTTGGTCGCAGATCCATGTCGGATGGCATTTGAGCAAATCTCTTGGCAGATATCAATCGTTATGTAGGCCGATGCAGGATCTTGCTCCAACTGTAATCTTGCTTCTAGATCGATAGTGAAAGCGATTTCGGAAACCCCTGACCAAAGTTGAGCCAATTCCGAGAGCGAATGAGTGATGTTGGGAGCCATGAGTGATTCCGACTCTGCCATCGGTGCAATCTCATTCATCCGAACCCTTAGCTCATCGATAACGCTCTGGACATCTTCTTGTGAGTTGCTACCTTCAATTCGGATGGATGCTGCATGTAAGGAATTCTGGATTGGACCATGTAAAAGTCTTGAGATTAAACCTTGGTTAAACCAATCGAGGAGATTTACTCTGGCCAGAGCCCATGCAAGTTGATCTCTTAGAGCTCTCATCCCTATCTCTTGTTCAACCACCTGTGCCCTCAACGCTACGCCAATTGTCACGGCCCACGAATAGAGTGGATATATCAGAAAGGTTGTAATGGAATAGTAACTAGGATTCTGAGTTCCTGTGAGAGCAAAATATGAACCTAAGGACGCAGCAGTCGCAATCAAGAAATACCCCAATGTGATGCAGATTTCTCGTGCTGGGAAAGTCTGAGCTAAGCGACTACTGCGAAGTATCTTTTGGTGCAAATAGGTTCCTGGCGTGATGATCACAAAGATAAAGAGTGAGTGCATCACAGCTATTTCAAGTCCATAAAAATGCGCTGCAGTAGGAAATGGCATCATCGCGCCAATAATGTTCCACCAAATTGATGGCAAGTTACTTAGTAGATCAAATTCTTTCCACGTCTGTACTCTTGCTCGCCAAGTATCTTGATTCTCATTGAGCTGCGTTTGAAGCGAATCTGGAACATGAATCTTGCTGAGTGGCCTGACGTAATCTTGAAGAATTCTTTGAATCTCAAGAACATGATTTTGCCCAGTTCTCAATTGGATTTTCCGTAATTGTTGAGCGATATCGGTTGAAATTTGTTGGATTTTACGGAGATTACTTGAGTTATTTTCTCGATCTAATTGGCCGAGAATTCCTTGTAACTTCTCGGTTTCAGAGCGTAACCGACGGGTGGTCTGACGGTGTTTTCTTAGATTTGCTGAAGCAAATGTGGCGATAGCAACTTCGGCCGACATGATTACGGCGCTAGTTGGAACCCTGAACCAGATATTTCCCTTTTGCAGGAGCTGTAATCCCTCAAGAAAAGTAATTACTGCCCAACCTCTCAGCGCACCACCAATAAAATATCCAGAAAGTCTGAGAATGATTTTTACCTGGATATTTCTAACGGGAACCAATTGAAATATAGCGATAACGAAGAACATAGGAATGATTGCCGCTGCAGCTGAAAGTGCGCGAAATGCAAGATGAGTGTTGGCTAAGTCCGGGCTTCCAAATAGTTGGATCACGATGCTTGTGAAGGCGGCAGAAGTTACAACTGGCCACGATAAAACTGAGCGGTCAATGGCAGGCGCGAGCACATCCTCGATAAATTTTTCCTTGTTCATAGCTATTGCCGTTCGGGAGTACCGGCAGCGCTTATAAATTTGCGGACAGCTTCAACGCGGGGATTGATTGGTCCATCGACATCTATATTAAGTGTTACGAATACCGCACCCAGTAATTGTTCAACAGCTCTAACAGAAGTATTTCTACGTTTGGCAATTTCGGCATTTGTATATCCCTGTGCGACCAAGCGGAGTGCTTCGATTTGCGCAGAGGTCAGAGTGCTGAGCGGTCTCTCTGGATCAATATCTTCACGGAAGTTCGCCTTATTGGCTATAACTGCTTCAATAGCTTCAACAATGTGCTGACTGTTCGTAACCATATCTTTTCTGATGAAGCCACACCCTGGCGGAACGTCTTCTTTGGTGAAACCTGCAGTCCTCAGATCTGGATGCTTTGTTAAGAGAGCCAGCGCAATTCCTGGATACCCTTTGTGAAGTAAGAACGCGAGGTCGACTCCACTCGGGCCGGCGCCGAGATTGATATCAAGGATTGCAACATCAGGGTCAAATTGTTTAGCTCGGGAACTAGCTTCGAGCGCTGAGTAAGCATTGAGGACTTCAAAACCAGCAGACTCAAGTGACTCCTTCAGTAGCGCAGCCACCATTGGCTCATCTTCGACGAGCAGAAGCCTTCTGGATGAAATCACTTAACGATTCTAAGTGCGCGGCGGTGTTCGACGCCTGTAACTACGGATATCCGAAGAAGCGAGCCGGGTCTTGGATGCCGGTCGGAGAAGATTCCTCCATATTTGGCAAGCGCCAATCCCCTCGTATATTACGGAGCCAGACGTGAACCGATTTGTCTTTAGAAAGTTTCTTGTCCTTGTACTTACTTTGCCGACACTTTTGGTGGCTGGCATCACTTTGACGAGCACTCCTGCAAATGCAGCGGTGGATAACACGCTCACAGATCTTCGCATTTCGTCGGCAACATTGAATCAGACCTTTAGTGCAACAACCTATAGCTATTCCGCATCACTGAATAGCTACACAAATCAAGTTCAAGTGACACCAACTTTTATCGGTGCTGGAGAAACTGCAACTGTAAACGGAGTCCTCACTAATTCGGACTCCTCAACACCGGTCACTCTTGTAAATGGCATAAATAGCATTCAAGTAGTGGCCTGGGCGCCGGATGGATCTTCTAATACTTATACGGTTTCAATTACTCTCTACACAATTACTTACAATTTAAATGGTGCAACGAGTGGATCTATTCCGGTTTCCGAAACCGTCACAGTTAATTCCTCATACACAGTCGCATTCAACACTGGCCTCGTTAAGCGAACAGATTTCCAATTCCTTGGCTGGAGCGATGATCCGAGTGATGGCGCAAATAATGGAAACGTCTATCGTCCCGGAACGGGCAGTTTAAATATCACCGGGAATATTACGTTGTATGCAAAGTGGGATAACCCATACGGATTTGGACTTTACCTGGATAAGCCTTTTGTACAGAACTCATATATCTACAGCGCAAGTGATACATCTACAGCGCTAGAAACTGCGAACTTATTCACAACTGCTTCGGGCGGGGCAGCAATGCGTTGTCCGGATACATTCACAATTGGCACCATCACCAATGCTGCAGGATGTTCGGTCTATTCAACAGGCATATACGGAGGGGCATCAAATAGTGTCGATGCCACGCCTACAATAGGTGGGTCGGGCTCTACATTCATGAATGCAAATGCAAATAGCCCTTTCACGATTAATTTTCCAGCACCACAGGCTTATTTCGGTATGTGGTGGTCAGCTAGCTCACCGAGTGACACCATAAGGTTTTATAGTGGCACCAAATTGCTCGCAACAATGACCACATCTTCGCTAGTAGCAAGGTTGGAGAAGACTTCTGTTCCAACATACCCACATGGAACTCTTACTGCACCAGACAACAGTACGACGCGAATCGGCTATTACTACGGAAATCCGATTATCTATAGCACTTTGACGCCGCCATCCTTACCTGGTTCTTATACAAATGACCCACAAGGAAACACTTATTCTTATACGACTCCATATGCATATGCATATATCCACGCATTTGGAAGTGGTGGAGTTACCTTTGACAAGGTAAGTCTCGGAGGTGGGCAATTTGAGTTCGACAACCTTGTGACTTCAACTGCCGCACGAACCCCAGCCGCATATTTGATCAAGGATCAATTCGTAGGCAGTACCTATTACGTCACGTATGACCGAAATGGATCCTCGAGCACAGCTATCGCTGACCAGGGTTCTACAGTTCCTGCAAATATCACCGCAAGCACATACTCACGTGCGGGCTTTACTTTCGGAGGATGGAATACAAAGGCTGATGGAACTGGTCGGACGCTGGCTAGCAGCGCACAATATGCCTTTGATAACAACATCACGCTTTATGCCCTCTGGACACCAATGACTGTGACTGCAGCTAAGAATATTCCAGCAGGAGGAACTGTCACGGCGTCAGATGCAAACAATGATGGAACCTGGAATTTGGTTGCGACTCCAGCTTCGGGGTACACCTTCTCTAGTTGGTCATGTTCACCTTCTCAGACGGTGACAACTGCAACTTCTGCGACGGCTAGTGTGATACCAGGTGCTGATGCAACCTGTACCGCGACTTTCACATTATCGCCAACGCCAACGCCAACGCCAACACCAACACCAACACCAACAGCGAGCAGTGCGCCTGAGCCAGCGAGCCCACCAGCACCAAGCCAGAGTTCAAGGATTACCAACGCACCTGATGCCTGTAATGCCGGCAGCACTTATCAAATCTCGGGTGAGTTTGATATTCCGATCACCAATATCTCTCTCAATGGCCAACTTCTCAATCGAGGTGACTGGATTCAGAGTGCGACCAAGATCGTTATCACTCTGCCTGCGACCGTCAGAGGCGAATTGAGTTTTCAAATCTATAACGGCGCATATCCACTTTTAAGAGAGTTGAGATGTAGTGGCTCGGCGGCACCAACACCCGTTCCATCATCAAGCCCTTCTACGAAGCCAACTCCCACTGCCTCCCCGTCAGTAAGCCCCTCGGCTTCACCACAGCCAACAAATACAAAATCTCCAGCGGCAGTGCCGTCTAAATCTTCATCTTCAGAAAATTCAAGCTCAGTGAAATCAAAATCCGCAAAAATGGCATTTGATATTTTCTATAACATGAACTCGGCGACACTTGATTCGAAGAACAAATCGATTATCAAAGATCAACTTCGTGAACTCCGGAAGAAATTGTCTCCTAATTCAGACATTCGGGTAGAGGTCACGGGATGGGTTCAGCCAACTGCCAAGAGCCCGAATGTCGAAGGACTTTCATTTTGGCGTGCTAAATCAGTAGTGCTCTATCTTCAATCTTTAGGCTTGACTGCCAAGTATGTAGTCGAAGCGCCTGGGCATGAAAAGGTGAATATTGCAGAGTCACGTCGAGCGTCGACAGTTATTTTCTGGAGTAATCCAAAAGAGTAGCGATGAATCTTGGTTAATTGTCGCTATTCTCCTGACCTATGAGACCTCAACTCAATCCAGCCATCTCGGGATATGCACTTCATGTGATGACCGCTAGCGGCGCTGCAGCAGGGCTATTGGCTCTCCAGGCAGTAATCGATAACAACGTCCGCGGCGCTCTCTTGTGGCTCTTGGTCTGTCAGGTTCTCGACGGCCTCGATGGACCGATCGCACGAAAGATTGATGTCGTTTTTAACGCTCCTAAGGTAGATGGGTACGTACTCGATCTCATTGTTGATTATGTGACCTGCGTTGTTGTGCCTGTTGCTTTGATGGTGCGCCTTAATATGTTGCCTTCAGAATTTCAAACTTTGATCGCAGCGATGGTTCTTCTGCTCTCTGCGCTGTGGTTTGCTCGCACCGATATCGAGACTGACGATCATTGGTTCAACGGATTCCCGGCTGTATGGAACTTGGCTGTGCCGTCATTTTTGATTTTCGATCTCAGCCCACGCGTTGTTGCAATCACTACCGTCTTGCTCGCAATTTCGCAGCTGACAAATATCAAATTCCCACATTTGGTTCGAGTCTTCAAGTGGCGTGCATTTACTCTGCCATTTGCGATGATCTACATTCTTAACTTATTTATCTTGTCCTGGAACTACAGCAATGAAAGTGGCATTCAAACTTCAGCGGTCTCAAATGTCATCATGATTGCATTTCCGCTCTATGTCGGAGCAATCTCGTTGATTCGAACCTTTACCGGATCCGAAGAGAGTTAGTCACAACAAAGAGGCTACTC
>CALJUA010000123.1 GCA_937975715.1 uncultured Candidatus Planktophila sp. | reverse complement strand
CAGCTATGCCAGCGAAAGGACTACCTAACTAATGAGAATCTCTCATAAGTCACGCCTTACAACTCTCGTAGGTGCTGCAGCTCTCGTAGTTGCATCACTCTCAGCAGTTCCTGCACATGCAGCGGCTGTTGGTCCACTCTGTGACGCAAAGGTCCCAGTTCAGACTTGTCAGGGAACAACATCTGACGGTGCTCCATATGTAATGATGGTTCCAGCCAACTTCAATGGCATGGTTGCTCTCTACTCACATGGATACCGTTACAACATTGATATCCCAGCAGGAATCCCAGTAGTTGGTGGTTACAAGATCACTAATACTCCTGAGCCAGTCCCAGGTGGAAATCCAGCAGTCGCTAACTACTTCCTTAGCCAGGGAATCGCAATCATGGGTTCAGGTTTCGCTCGTCAGGGTTGGAACCTCGATTCAGCTGTAACAACAAATGCTGAGCTCATCGATACTTTCAAGAAGAAGTTCACAACAACTACAAAGGTTGTTGCATGGGGTTCTTCACTTGGTGGAATCATCACTCAGACACTTGCTGAGAAGTACCCATCACTCGTGAGCGCAGTTGCTCCAATGTGTATGGCAGATAACATCGCAGCAGAGCTTGCTACTGCAGGTGACTTCCTCTGGGGTCTCAAGACATTCTTTGATCCAACAATCAAGGGTGGCAACTACTCAGCTGGTGCAGCAGGAAATGCTGAAGCTCTTGGCGATATCGTCAAGGTTCTTACAGTCATGAGCAAGTTGCAGGCTGGAGTAGCGACAGGTGCATGGCCAGATTCATCATCTGCAACAGGAAAGGCACTCGCTGCAGCTGGAGTTCCATCACGTAGCGCACTCCTCCTTGTTGGCTTGATGTCAGGTCTTCCAACACAGTCAGCACACTTCGACTCAATCTCAGGTCCTGAGGGAGCGCTCAAGACAACATTCCCATTGGCTATTAGCCCAGCGCTAGCAGTTCTTGAGAATGGTGCAAACGCAGCAATCCTCGCGATTCTTGCAACTCAGGATGTCGAGCTACAGGCTGGCGGATCAGTATTTGATAACTCAACAACTGATTATTCAGCACGTGTAGCTGACTCTGCAGTTATCTACAACGCTGCTCTCTCAGGTAACACAGCAATCACTGCGATGCTTGGCGCGCTCTCACCAGCGAACCCAGGTGCTCCACGTGTAAAGGCAACTGCAAAGTTGTCATCGCTTGCTGCAACAACTGGAAAGATCAATGTTCCAACAATCATGATGACAGGTGTCGCTGATCCAATTACTCCAGCAGGAGCAACTCAGCGCATCATCGATACATACATGACACAGTTTGAAGCAGAGAAGGAAGCAGCTAAGAAGGCTTCATACAATGGTGGTTCATACATACCTGCAAAGAGCAAGCTCCTTGCAATCTGGTCTGTAACACCAAAGTCATGGACAAAGTTCGATGCAGCTGGTTCACCAATCACAACTACACCTGCAGCTCCAGGAACTAACCACTGTAACTTCACAACAGCGAACTACCTCACTGTTGCGAATTTCTTGGTTAGCGCTGGCAAGACAGGTGAAATCAAGTGGGATGGAGCAGCTCGCAAGGCTGTCCGCGCATCAAAGGGTCTCCTTGTAGATCCAGATTTCCGCGCTCCATTGCTTAAGTTCTACGGCGAATAAGCCTTAGTACTCACGCGAAGGCCCCGCATCGAAAGGTGCGGGGCCTTCTGCATTCTCAAATACACTTCACTATGTGCATACAGTCGAAAGCCCCGAGGCGATGTTTGAGCTCGGTAAGCGAATTGGCTCTCTCTGTAAGGCAGGGGATTTAATACTTCTCAATGGCCCACTTGGCGCTGGCAAGACCGTCTTTGTGCAAGGAGTCGGAGCAGCTCTTGGAATCTCTGATGTCACTTCTCCCACCTTTGTTATCTCTCGTATTCACGAGGGCTTAATCCCTTTGATTCATGTGGATGTCTATCGATTACTGGAGGCCGGTAAAGCTGCGCTCTATCTCGATGATCTTGATTTAGATTCACCTCGAGAAGAAGCAGTCACAGTTATCGAATGGGGCGGGGAAGAATCTGCGCGCCTTGCAGAGGATCGCCTTGAGATTGTTATCGATCGCACTGATGATGTTCGCAAAGTTTCGATTACTCCGATCGGTGCTCGATGGGCTGGCGTTGAGCTATGACCGTTTCATTAGCGATAGATACTTCAACCTCACGAACCATCGTTGGATTAATTGATGGAGAGAAAGTTCTCTTCGAAAAATATTCAGAAGGTGCTACCGATCACGGTCGCGCAGTCAGTGATTTAGTTTCACAAGCACTCACAGGAAATCCATTGCCCAGCCAAGTAGTTGTAGGCGTGGGCCCAGGTCCTTTTACCGGACTTCGAGTAGGTATTGCCTTTGCTCGCACCTTCGCGCTTTCTCGCGGTATTCCCGTTATCGGAGTCTGTTCTCTAGATGCGATTGAGGTTAATCAAGATAGCTATACCGTTGCAATCGATGCACGACGTAAAGAGATTTACTGGGCGCGATATGAAGATGGCGTCCGTGTTGAAGGACCATCAGTGAATAAACCAGATGAAGTAGATGGATTTGTGATTGATGTATATCCATCAGCATCGAAGTTAGTAAAGCTTGCACAAACACAGAACGTATCAGAGCCGTTCTATTTACGTCGCCCTGATGCCGTGCCCACTGCGGAGCGATCATGATTACCTATCGCCAACCAATCGCTCTCGATATTCCTGTACTTGTTACTTACGACAAGGAACTCTTTCCCTATTCGCCGTGGAATAGTGCCCAGTTCAAAGAGGAATTTGCTTGTATGCCAGCTACTCGATTTTTTGTGGTGGCAGAAGATGGCAATCAGATTGTGGGCTATGCGGGCTGCTTCTCTCCAGGAGAAGATATTGAGGCAGATATCCTCACAGTAGGCGTTCTGCCTTCACATCGCGGCCAGGGGATTGCTAAAGAATTCATTGGGCAAATAGAGCATTGGTGCAGGGAACGCAAAGCCAGCGCGATGATGCTTGAAGTTAAGGTAGATAACGTTGAAGCGATTGGCCTTTATCTATCGCTTGGTTATATGAAGATTTCAGTCCGAATGGATTACTTCGGGCCAGGTCTTGATGCACAGGTAATGCGGAAGGAGATCTCATGAGCGAGCCGCTAGTACTGGGTATTGAGACATCGTGTGATGAGACTGCAATTGGCATTGTCCGTGGTCGCACTCTGCTCGCCAATGAAATTGCATCCAGCGTTGAAGAACATGCACGTTTCGGAGGCGTTGTTCCGGAAATCGCATCGCGCGCACATCTAGAAGCAATCTTGCCGAGTATCGAACGCGCAGTAAGAGATGCCAAGATTTCATTAAGGGATCTCGATGCTATTTCTGTTACTGCAGGACCTGGTTTAGTCGGTGCACTTCTTGTCGGCACAGCATCGGCAGCCGGGTTATCGCAAGGACTTGGAATTCCGCTCTATGGTGTTAATCACTTGGCAGCACATGTCTCTGTAGATTACTTAACTCATGACCTACCGACAGATCCGACTATTGCACTTCTTGTTAGTGGAGGACACTCTTCTCTCTTGCAGGTCGATGACATCACTGGCTCTATTACAAAGCTCGGTGCAACGATGGATGATGCTGCAGGAGAGGCCTTTGACAAGATTGCACGTATTCTCGATTTAGGTTTTCCTGGAGGTCCTGCAATCGATCGCGAAGCGCGCAATGGAAATTCAAAGGCAATTGATTTTCCACGAGGGTTGACGACCTCTAATGACTGGGCTACCCGTCCCTACGATTTCTCATTCTCGGGTTTAAAGACAGCGGTTGCTCGCTATATCGAATCCACTCCTGCACATATCCGCGCCGATGTAGCCGCATCTTTCCAAGAAGCAGTTGTCGATGTGCTGCTCCTGAAGGCATTGGCCGCATGTAAATCCTCCGGCATCGATTCGCTGGTGATCGCAGGGGGAGTGGCAGCAAACTCTCGCCTCCGTGAGGTCGCAACCGATCGATGCGCCAAGGCCGGCATCCAGCTGACCGACAAGAGCGAGGCCGAGTGGGGTCGCGCCTTCCAGCTCTACCAGGGCTTCAACGAGGCCAAGGGCGTCGATGACCTGATCCTGGTCAGCCTGGCTCAGATACGGGTGCATCGGCAGCGACATGACGCGGTTGCGGATGTCTTCGGTGACCGGCAGGCCGCCCGGCGCTTTCGGATACATCGCGTAGCAATCCTGCATGTGGATCGGGATCGGGTAGTAGATCGCGGTGGGGACGCCCTTCGATTTCAGGTGGGCGATGAGGCCGTCGCGATTGTCGTGCTCGATCGTGTACTGCGCCCAGGTCGAGACGCCGCCCTTGATTACCGTTGGCGTGCGCACCGCATTGCCCAGCCGTTGCGCGTAACGGTCGGCGAGTGGTGGTCCACGGTGGTCGGCCGGAGCCCGGTGGACGATCACCGACGGCACGACGGCGAGTCCCGCGCACCCGACGGCGACTGCGACGGTGGCGACGATCGGAGTAGTCGAGCGTTCGTGCCACCAGCTTCCGGCGACGTAGCCCAGCCACGTCGTGCCGAGCGCTGCGAGCAACGTGAGCGCCAT
>CALJUA010000122.1 GCA_937975715.1 uncultured Candidatus Planktophila sp. | reverse complement strand
GGTAGTTGTTCCTTCTGCAGCATCGACCGAGACTGTAAAGGCAGTCTTTCGCACATCTTGATTGCTCTCATACATCATTGGAAGTTCTAGTCGACGAGCAGTTGCCTTATCAATGGCAACACAAAGGATGCCGGTTGTGTGGCGCACCATGAATGCAGTTTGAGCAGGGGTCACCTTCTCAGCAAGAACGATGAGATCGCCCTCGTTTTCGCGAGATTCATCATCGGTAACAATGAGGAACTTGCCCAGTGCAAAATCGTCGAGCGCTTCTTTAATTGACATTGGTCCCACCGCTCTTTGAAATAAGTCGCTCTACATACTTCGCCAAGATATCGACCTCGATATTGACAATATCCCCTGCTGCCTTGAGTGAGAGATTGGTCATTGCCAGGGTTTCAGGGATGAGCCAGAGAATTACATGGTTATTTGAATCGTTGATTTCACCGACTGTGAGCGAAACGCCATCGACACAAATCGAGCCTTGATTAACGATATATCGAGTAAGTTCTAGTGGAACTTCAATAATGAACTGCTCCCACTTCTCCCCCGGTGTTCGAGAGATCACTGTGGCAACTCCATCGACATGGCCTTGAACAATATGCCCACCCATTCGCATATCCATCTGGGCCGCGAGCTCTAAATTAACTGCTGATCCTACTTCGAGCTTTCCGAGAGATGTGAGCGAAAGCGTCTGCACCATAACATCTGCTGTAAATGAATCTGCGGTGAGAGAAGTAGCTGTTAAGCAGGTGCCATTTACTGCAATCGAATCTCCAATGGAGAGTTCTGGCGTGAGCCGTGGTGCATGCACTGTGAGAACTGAAGAAGTTTCACCACGAGAGATTGCGGTGATCTTCCCTAACTCTGCAACGAGACCTGTGAACATCAGCGCTTCTCCACTCTGTAACGGAATTTAAAATCTGGACCACACATCGTGATACTCGGCGCTGAGAGCGCAAAGGCATCTTTCATCGTTGTAACACCGATATCTTCAAGCCAGCTCTTGCCAGAACCGAGCAAGACTGGTGCCTGATAGAGAATAACCTCGTCGATAATTCCTGCAGCAAAGAGCGCGCTGCCTAGTTGTGGCCCGGCCTCTACAAGTACTTGATTGACCGGCAAGTAATCGAGAGCCTTCAATAGTTCATCTGTCGAGTGGCTCTTCAAGAACATGGTCTGACTCTTGCCGTCGTTGAGATTGAAGTCAGCTGGCACATCACGGCCGCCCATCACAATTCGAATAGGTGCAGGCGCTCCCTCAATGCGTGGGCGAAGAGTTGGATTATCAGCAAGCGCGGTTCCGGTACCAATGACAATCGCATCCGATTGTGCACGCAAATATTGAACATCTTCGCGAGATTCAGGTGATGAGATCCACTGTGATGTGCCGTCACTTGCTGCAATGCGACCATCGAGGGTCGCTGCAATCTTCCAAATAAAGTAGGGGCGCCCTGTCGTGATGCGATGAAGCCATGCACCTTGTGTCTCACGTAACTGCTTGCTAGCAACAAAATCAACTTCAATGCCTGC
>CALJUA010000121.1 GCA_937975715.1 uncultured Candidatus Planktophila sp. | reverse complement strand
CCGCAGGCCCTAGATAGGCGTATGTATGCATTGGCTAAGGATACTAAAGGAATGTGCGTGCGTGCGCCGGCGTATTTGTAATCAGAATATCTACGCCTAACTGCTTGCAGAGCTCAATATCTTCACCTCGATCGACGGTCCAGACTGCGATCGTTTTACCCAGTTTCTTTAGCTTCGAGATGAGCTCTGGATTGCTGCGGACTTCGTTGATACCAGGGCCTATTGATAGCGCTGAAGTGAATCTCACCTGTGGCCATAAAGTTTTCTTGCTCATGAGAAAAGTGGTTGGAATGCTGGAATCTAAGCGTTTTACTTTCTCAATTGCACTCCAACTAAATGACATTACAGATACATCAATCTTTGTTAATACTTTTCTAGTTCTTAATCTCTCCACAAGAATTTCTTCAACCCGATTACCGCTGATGACAGGATGTTTTGTTTCAATCAAGATTCCTTTCTTTTCAGCGAGAGCAATATCGAGAAAGTGATCGAGGGTGAGAATCTGTGGAAATGCACGTTGCACCTGCGCCATACTCATTTCAGCTATCAGACCGTCATGTCCTGCGCGCTCGAGCATCGTTGCGTTATGCCAAAGCACGGGCACTTCATCGCGGGTCAATCGAAGATCGCATTCAAAGCCATCGGCTCCCTGTGTAACCGCTGCGCGATAAGCGCTCTCAGTCATCTCTGGATAGTCGGCGCTTGCGCCTCTATGTGCGTAGATGAGCATAAGGGTGAGGGTAGCAAAGGCCTTGCCCCATTACGATGGGCACATGAACGCGCTCTACTTTGCCACAGCAAGCAAATCTGCCGTCGGTTTGGTGCGCGCCGGCAATGAAGATTCAGCGCTGACATCACGATCACTTATTGCAGTCGCTGATGGAATGGGTGGCCATGCAGCTGGTGAAGTCGCATCGCGCATCGCAATTACAACGCTTGCACAAGAGTCAGAGGTATTTACCAATAAAGATGTTGATACAGAATCTGCAGATGATTTATTTTCTTCCTCTCTATTAACTATCGATACAACAATCTCTGAATACGCAATCGAAAATCCAGAGCTCGCTGGAATGGGCACAACTCTCTCTGCGCTCTTGCTCCGCGCTGGATCTGTCGCTGCGCTCCATGTTGGAGATTCACGTATCTATCGTTTGCGAGGAAATACTTTCGAGCAATTGAGTACTGATCACACAGTTATCCAAGAACTTCTTGATCAAGGTGCAATTACAGAGGCTGATGTGGCAACTCACCCACAACGCTCAGTTCTTACCCAGGTTTTAATGGGCGATGGTCGCAACCAGCCTTCACTCTCAATCTATGAAGTCAAGGCAGATGACCGTTTTCTCCTCTGTAGCGATGGACTTTCCAATGTTGTGGCTGAGAAAGAGATCAAATCAATTCTCAAGGGCAAGGCTCGAGGAGCCGCTGTCGACGCCTTGGTTGACGCTGCCTACATAAATGGTGCACCTGATAACGTCACCGTTATTGTTGCCGACGTTCTCGATAACGATATTCAGGAACCACTCACCTTGTTAGGAGCCGCAAAATGATGTCCACGCTCCTCGGTGATCGCTATTTGTTAGGCGAAATGATTGGCACTGGCGGGATGGCCGATGTCTACATCGCACAAGATCAGCGTCTGTCTCGTGAAGTGGCAGTCAAAATTCTGCGCAGTGATCTCGCAAAGGATCCAGCATTCGTTACGCGCTTTCGTAAAGAGGCAAAAGCTGCTGCAGGGCTCAATCATCCCGGCATTGTCGCTGTCTATGACTCAGGAGAAGAACCTGCGCCATACATCGTCATGGAGCTTGTCTCTGGCCACACGCTTCGCTCTTTGATTCACCAAGGTGAGCGCGTATCACTCGATGATGCGCTTTCCATGACAGAACAGGTTCTTGCTGCACTTGAGTACTCACATCAGCGCAATATTGTGCACCGCGATATCAAACCAGCAAACATCATGATTGCTAGCAATGGCGACGTCAAGGTGATGGACTTCGGTATTGCACGTGCAATGGATGATCTCGGTGCAACATTGACAAGTACCTGGAACGTCGTTGGCACTGCGCAATATCTCTCACCAGAACAAGCTGTTGGAGACGCAGCAGATGCGCGCAGCGATATTTACTCAACTGGTTGCTTGCTCTTTGAATTACTGACAGGACAACCGCCATTTAGCGGTGAGACTCCAGTATCAATTGCATACCAACATGTTTCAGGTGAAGTTCCATCTGCACGTGCAATTCAACCTGATCTTCCTCCTGATATCGACACTATTCTTAAAGTTGCGCTATCCAAGAAGCCAGAAGATCGCTACCAGTCTGCACAATCAATGTTGGATGATTTGGTGCGCGTGCATCGCGGGCAAGCCGTCACAACCAAGGTTGCATCAAAGCCATTCTTCACTCGTCGCAGCGCATTGATTTACGGCGGCTCATTCTTTGCAGCGATTGCGCTATCTATTACTGGTTTTCTACTGAGTGGCACGCAGGACTCTGGCCCACTTATCCCTAACGTCGTTGGCCTATCAGAAGACCAAGCTCGCGCCCTTTTGGATGGATATGTCATCACAATTAAACGTGCGCATGATGGCTCTATCCCTCAAGATCGGGTTGCCAGCCAGAGCCCACTTGCAACGACCCATGCCCCTCTTGGTTCTGCAATTGTTCTCACAATTTCTGATGGACCAGGCGATGCGATCATTCCTGATGACTTAGTGGGCATGGCTTTGATCGATGCACGTGCTGCGCTGACTGCAGTAGGTCTTACTGTTTCCCAGACAATTGCGGCTCCATCAGATCAGCCACAAGGAACCGTTTTGGAAGTATCTCCACCGGTGGGCTCTGTCACCACAGCCGGAAGTGGCGTCATTCTGACAATCGCAAGCGGTGAAGTAACAGTCCCTAATCTTGTTGGTGTTGAAGCAATTCAAGCAAAGACCACTTTGATTCAAGCCGGCTTCTTGATTAAAGAATTTTATGATTATGATGCTGCTCAACCTGTAGGTGTTGTGATTCGCCAAGCACCTGATGCTGGAACTACGCAGACAATTGGTAAGTCAGTAACAATTACAATTAATAAGCAGCCGTAAACAACTTACTTATTTACAACCGGCGATAAACCTTCTGCTTTAGCGAGCGCGTCCTTATCTCCGCATGTCACCAAGAAGTTTGCAAGCATCTTATGTCCATGCTCTGTTAATACGGATTCAGGGTGGAACTGCACTCCCTCAATCGGAAGAGTCTTATGGCGAAGTGACATGATCACACCTGAATCAGTTGTACCCGTAACTTCTAGAACATCAGGAACAGTATCTACTTCAACTGCGAGTGAGTGATAACGAGTTGCAGTAAATGGCGTTGGGAGATGTTCCATCACACCTTTGCCGTTGTGGTGCACAACAGAAGTTTTGCCGTGCAATAACTCTGGTGCGCGAGAAACGGTTGCACCGAATGCTTCTCCGATTGCTTGATGTCCCAAGCAGACACCGAATAATGGAATTGAATGTTCGGCGCAGTACTTAATCATTGCAATGGATACGCCGGCCTTATCGGGTGTTCCTGGTCCTGGAGAGATAAGGACTCCGTCGAACTTGCTGGCCTCGGATGCCTCGACCTGATCGTTGCGCACTACGGTGCACTCTGCGCCTAATTGCGCGAGATACTGCACAATGTTGAAGACGAAGGAGTCGTAGTTATCGACGACAAGGATGCGGGCCACGGCGCAATTCTCCTGTAATCTATGCCCTATGCCAAAGTCGAAATTGCGTAAAAAGGTTCAGCAGCACCATGCTCATGAAGAGCAGGTTCACGCTGTAGACACTCCTCCAGCAGAGAGCCCACGTTGGCTCGCACCTGTCATGGTCGCAAATTTCCTTATCGGCCTCCTCTGGATTGTCGTTTTCTATGTAAGCCAGACTCGTTTTCCAATCTCAGGCATTGGCGCATGGAATATGATTATCGGATTCAGCTTCATAGCGGTGGGCTTCTCGCTCGCCACTAAGTGGCGCTAAATCACCTTTAACCTCTTCAATTTAACTCACCGGTAGGTTTACCCTTGCGGTTATGTTCGTACTTGTAGCGCTCTCCTATCTTGTAACCATCTTCGCCGTCGGCCTCTTTATTCTGCGCCTCCGTGAATTGATCGCTCTCTACAAGAAACAGCAGCCAGATCCCACTCGCAGCAACAACCGTGGTGCACGTACCAAGAACATGCTTAAGGAAGTGCTTGGCCATACCAAGATGCTCAACTTCACCGGTACAGGTATCGCTCACTGGTTTGTCATGGTGGGCTTTGGAGCTCTTTTTGGAACTCTGATTACAGCGTATGGACAATTGATCTCACCTGATTTTGCACTACCGATTATCGGCCATTTTGTCGGATATGAACTCTTTGCCGAAGTAATCGCTGCTCTTACCGGAGTTGGAATTGTTACTCTCATCGGAATCCGTCAGGCAACTCGTATCTGGCATAAGGGACGCACATCGCGTTTTGCTGGTTCCAACCAAGGCCGTGCTTACTATGTTGAAGCAACGATTCTTGCTGTCGTCTTCTGTGTCATTGCACTGCGCGGACTTGAAGGTGCACTGGCTAATGAAGCAAGTTGGAACTGGCACTATGCAATTTCCTGGCCAGCAGTTCAATTCTTTTCAACTTGGTCAACCTCTTCGATTGAAAATGCAATCGTTATCGTTGCAGCTGCAAAAATTCTTGTTTCCATGCTCTGGTTTATTGTCATTGCATCAAATCTGACAATGGGCGTTGCCTGGCACCGCTTCTTAGCCTTCTTTAATATCTACTTCAAGCGCAATATCGATAAGCCGTCACTGGGCGCGCTTCCTGAGATGTTGTCACACGGGAAGCCGGTTAACTTCGAAGATCCAGCAGAAGATGATGTCTTTGGTCTTGGTACCCGCGGAGATATCTCTTGGAAGGGCTTGCTGGATATGACCAGCTGTACCGAGTGCGGACGCTGCCAATCACAGTGTCCTGCTTGGCATACCGAAAAACCGCTCTCGCCAAAGTTATTGATTATGGCGATGCGCGATCACGCGATGGCAAAGGTTGTGGAGACTGAAAACCTCGTTGGGGATAAGGCTCCGATTTCCATGGATGTCTTATGGTCTTGCACCTCCTGCGGTGCCTGCGTCAATGAATGTCCTGTCGATATCGAACACGTCGATCACATCGTCAATATGCGTCGCTTTCAGGTTCTCGTTGAATCAGAATTTCCAACAGAGCTCGGTGGAACATTCCGCAATCTTGAAAAGGCAGGCAATCCATGGGGTGCTAACAAGCAAGATCGCGAAGGCTGGATTGCAGAGTGTGACTTCCCAGTAAAGGTTGTCAGCGGAGAGCTTCCTGAAGATGTTGAGTACCTGTTCTGGGTTGGCTGCGCTGGCGCCTATGAAGATCGTGCGAAGAAGACAACAAAGGCAGTTGCAGAGTTACTGCACATGGCGGGTGTGAATTTCGCAGTTCTTGGAAAGCGCGAAACATGTACGGGAGATCCCGCACGTCGTGCCGGAAATGAATTCTTGTACCAAATTCTTAGTCAAGAAAATATCGAAACATTTAAAGAGACTTTTGGTGATCGCCCTAAGGGTAAGAAGAAAGTTGTTGTTACCTGCCCTCATTGCTTTACAACTATCGGCCGCGATTACGCACAGAGTGGTTACGAACTTGAGATGTTGCACCACACTCAGCTTCTCAACACATTAGTTCGCGAAGGTAAGTTGAAGACAAGTCCTCATAAGGCGGATCAGAAGATTACCTTCCACGATCCTTGTTACCTCGGTCGCCACAATCAGATTTATGCACCACCTCGCGAGTTGCTTGAAGCATCTGGTTGCGATGTGGAAGAGATGCCACGTAACCAGGAGCGTTCATTCTGCTGCGGCGGTGGGGGTGGTCGCATGTGGATGGAAGAGACACTCGGCTCTCGCATCAACCTCAATCGTGTTGACGAGGCAATCGCAACCGGTGCTCCTGAAGTAGCTGTTGCGTGTCCGTTCTGTCGCATCATGGTCGGCGATGGCATGACTGCACGCCAATCCGACGTCGAGGTATTAGATGTTGCCCAGGTTCTGC
>CALJUA010000120.1 GCA_937975715.1 uncultured Candidatus Planktophila sp. | reverse complement strand
CCGCAGGCCCTAGATAGGCGTATGTATGCATTGGCTAAGGATACTAAAGGAATGTACGTGCATGCGCCGGCGTATTTGTAATCAGAATATCTACGCCTAATTCCTTGCAGAGCTCAATATCTTCACCGCGATCAACGGTCCAAACCGCGACGGATTTACCGAGTTTCTTTAACTTTGAGATGAGCGCTGGATTGTTGCGGACTTCATTAATGCCAGGGCCAATGGATGAAGCTGAAGTAAATCGCACCTGAGGCCATAACGTTTTCTTGCTCATGAGAAAAGTTGTAGGGATGCTGGAATCCAATCGTTTTACTTTCTCGATTGCACTCCAGCTAAATGACATTACAGATACATCAATCTTCGATAAAACTTCTCTAGTTTTTAATTTTTCTAGAAGAATTTCTTCCACGCGATTGCCGCTGATGACGGGATGTTTTGTTTCAACCAAAACACCTTTCTTCTCATCGATAGCTATATCGAGAAAGTCATCGAGCGTCAGAATCTGCGGATAAGCACGTTGCACCTGCGCCATACTCATTTCAGCAATCAATCCGTCATGTCCTGCGCGCTCGAGCATCGTTGCGTTATGCCAGAGAACCGGCACTTCATCGCGGGTTAATCGAAGATCGCATTCAAAGCCATCGGCGCCTTGTCTTACCGCTGCGCGATAAGCGCTCTCAGTCATCTCTGGATAGTCGGCGCTTGCGCCTCTATGTGCGTAGATGAGCATAAGGGTGAGGGTAGCAAAGGCCTTGCCCCATTACGATGGGCACATGAGCGCGCTCTACTTTGCCACAGCAGCAAAATCTGCCGTTGGTTTAGTGCGCGCCGGAAATGAAGATTCAGCTCTGACATCGCGATCGCTCGTTGCAGTCGCTGATGGAATGGGCGGCCATGCAGCTGGTGAAGTTGCATCTCGTATTGCAATCACAACACTTGCAAAAGAGTCAGAGGTATTTACCAATAAAGATGTCGATACAGAATCAGCAGATGACTTGTTCTCTTCTTCTCTTTTAACTATCGATACAACAATCTCTGAGTACACAATCGAAAATCCCGAACTTGCTGGAATGGGTACAACTCTCTCTGCCCTTTTACTTCGAGCTGGATCTGTTGCTGCGCTGCATGTTGGAGATTCACGTATCTATCGCCTGCGCGGAAACACATTTGAACAATTGAGTACCGATCACACAGTTATTCAAGAACTTCTTGATCAGGGTGCAATCACGGAAGCTGATGTGGCTACTCACCCACAACGTTCAGTTCTTACCCAGGTATTGATGGGAGATGGTCGCAACCAGCCTTCGCTCTCTATCTATGAAGCCAAGGCAGATGACCGTTTTCTCCTCTGTAGCGATGGTCTTTCCAATGTTTTAGCTGAGAAGGAGATCAAATCAATCCTCAAGGGCAAGGCTCGAGGAGCCGCAGTCGACGCCTTGGTCGATGCTGCATATATAAATGGTGCACCTGATAACGTCACCGTTATTGTTGCCGACGTTCTCGATAACGATATTCAAGAACCTCTCAACTTGTTAGGAGCTGCAAAATGATGTCCATGCTCCTGGGTGATCGCTATTTATTGGGCGAGATGATCGGCACTGGCGGAATGGCCGATGTCTACATCGCACAGGATCAACGCCTCTCTCGCGAAGTAGCAGTCAAAATTCTTCGCAGTGATCTCGCAAAAGATCCTGCATTCGTTACTCGCTTCCGCAAAGAAGCAAAGGCTGCTGCCGGTCTCAACCATCCTGGCATCGTCGCTGTTTATGACTCAGGTGAAGAACCTGCGCCATACATTGTGATGGAGCTTGTCTCTGGCCACACGCTCCGCTCTTTGATTCATCAAGGTGAGCGCGTTTCACTTGAAGATGCACTGTCAATGACAGAACAGGTTCTTGCCGCACTTGAGTATTCGCATCAGCGCAACATTGTGCACCGCGATATCAAACCTGCAAATGTCATGATTGCAAGCAATGGCGACGTTAAGGTGATGGACTTCGGTATTGCACGTGCAATGGATGATCTCAGCGCAACATTGACAAGCACATGGAATGTCGTTGGTACTGCGCAATATCTCTCACCAGAACAAGCTGTGGGTGATGCCGCAGATGCTCGTAGCGATATTTACTCGACTGGTTGCTTGCTCTTTGAATTACTGACAGGACAACCACCATTTAGCGGCGAGACTCCAGTATCGATTGCATACCAACATGTTTCAGGTGAGGTTCCATCTGCTCGTGAGATTCAACCTGATCTGCCTGCCGATATCGACACCATTCTTAAAGTTGCGCTTTCAAAGAAGGCGGAAGACCGTTATCAATCTGCTCAATCAATGTTGGATGATTTGCTGCGCGTACATCGCGGGCAAGCTGTCACAACCAAAGTTGTATCAAAGCCATTCTTTACTCGTCGCAGCGCGATGATTTACGGCGGTTCTTTCATTGCGGCAATCGCACTATCTATTACAGGATTCCTGCTCAGTGGTACTCAAGAGACTGGCCCGCTTATTCCTAACGTCGTAGGCCTCTCTGAAGACCAAGCCCGCGGCCTTCTAGATGGATATGTCATCACTATTAAGCGTGCACACGATGGTTCTATCCCTAAAGATCGCGTTGCTAGCCAGAGCCCGCTTGCAACAACTCATGCCCCACTTGGTTCTGCCATTGTTCTGACAATTTCCGATGGACCAGGTGATGCAATCGTTCCTGATGACTTAGTGGGCATGGCTTTGATTGATGCACGTGCTGCGTTGACCGCGGTGGGTCTGACAGTTTCACAGACAATTGCAGCGCCATCAGATCAACCACAAGGAACTGTCCTTGAAGTATCTCCACCAGTGGGATCTGTTACTACAGCTGGAAGCGGCGTCATTCTGACAATCGCAAGTGGTGAAGTAACAGTTCCTAATCTTGTGGGTGTTGAAGCGATTCAAGCGAAGACCACTTTGATTCAAGCGGGCTTCTTGATTAAAGAATTTTACGATTATGACGCTGCTCAACCAGTAGGTGTAGTCATCCGCCAAGCACCAGATGCAGGAACAACGCAGACAATTGGTAAGTCAGTAACTATTACGATTAACAAACAACCGTAGTTATTTACTTACTACTGGAGATAAACCCTCGGCTTTAGCGAGCGCATCTTTATCGCCACATGTCACCAAGAAATTAGCAAGCATCTTGTGCCCATGCTCTGTTAATACTGATTCTGGGTGGAACTGCACGCCCTCAATCGGAAGAGTCTTGTGACGAAGTGACATGATCACACCTGAATCAGTTGTACCTGTTACTTCTAAAACATCGGGGACTGTATCTACCTCAACGGCAAGTGAGTGATAACGAGTTGCGGTAAATGGTGTTGGCAGATGTTCCATCACGCCTTTGCCGTTGTGATGCACAACAGAAGTTTTGCCGTGCAACAACTCTGGTGCGCGAGAGACAGTCGCACCGAATGCTTCGCCGATTGCTTGATGTCCTAGGCAGACACCGAATAATGGAATTGAATGTTCAGCACAGTACTTAATCATCGCAATCGATACGCCGGCTTTGTCGGGAGTTCCAGGACCTGGAGAGATAAGGACTCCGTCGTACTTACTGGCCTCGGATGCCTCGGCCTGATCGTTGCGGACAACGGTGCACTCTGCGCCTAACTGCGCGAGGTACTGCACAATGTTGAAGACGAAGGAGTCGTAGTTATCGACGACAAGGATGCGGGCCACCCCTGAATTGTCCTGTAATCTATGCCCTATGCCAAAGTCGAAATTGCGTAAAAAGGTTCAACAGCAGCACGCTCATGAAGAGCAGGTTCACGCTGTAGACGCTCCACCAGCAGAGAGCCCAAGCTGGCTCGCTCCTGTGATGGTCGCAAATTTCCTTATCGGCCTTATCTGGATCGTTATCTTCTATGTAAGCCAGACTCGTTTTCCTATCTCAGGAATCGGCGCATGGAACATGATTATTGGTTTCAGCTTTATCGCAGTGGGATTCTCACTCGCGACTAAGTGGCGCTAAATACTTCACTAATCACTTCAATTTAACTGACCGGTAGGTTTACCCTTGCGGTTATGTTCGTACTCGCAGCACTCTCATATCTTGTAACAATCATCGCAGTCGGCCTCTTCATTGTGCGCCTTCGTGAATTGATCTCTCTCTACAAGAAACAGCAACCAGATCCCACTCGCAGCAACAACCGTGGTGCTCGTACAAAGAACATGCTCAAAGAAGTCCTTGGCCACACCAAGATGCTCAACTTCACCGGAACAGGTATCGCTCACTGGTTTGTCATGGTGGGCTTCGGAGCTCTCTTTGGAACTCTTATTACCGCATACGGACAATTGATCTCACCAGATTTTGCTCTGCCGATTATTGGCCACTTCGTTGGTTACGAACTCTTCGCTGAAGTAATCGCAGCTCTTACCGGAATCGGCATCGTTACTCTGATTGGAATTCGCCAAGCAACTCGCTTCTGGCACAAGGGTCGTACATCTCGTTTTGCTGGATCAAATCAAGGTCGTGCTTATTATGTGGAAGCGACAATTCTCGCTGTTGTCTTCTGTGTGATTGCACTGCGCGGACTTGAAGGCGCACTCGCTGGCGAAAAGAGTTGGTCTCTGCATTACGCAATCTCGTGGCCAGCTGTCACATTCTTCTCGTCATGGTCAACTTCAGCAATTGAGAGCGCAATTGTTGTTGTTGCTGCTGCAAAGATTTTTGTCTCGATGTTGTGGTTCATTGTCATCGCATCAAACCTCACAATGGGTGTTGCATGGCACCGCTTCTTGGCTTTCTTTAATATCTACTTCAAACGCAATATTGATCAGCCTTCACTTGGTGCACTGCCTGAGATGTTGTCGCACGGTAAGCCTGTTAACTTCGAAGACCCCGCAGAAGATGATGTCTTCGGCCTTGGTGCACGCGGAGATATCTCCTGGAAGGGTTTGCTGGATATGACCAGCTGTACCGAGTGCGGTCGCTGCCAATCTCAGTGCCCTGCATGGCATACAGATAAGCCGCTTTCACCAAAGCTCTTGATTATGGCGATGCGTGATCACGCAATGGCGAAGGTCGTTGAGACTGAGAATCTCGTCGGTGAAAACGCGCCTATCTCAATGGATGTTCTGTGGTCTTGTACTTCCTGCGGTGCCTGCGTCAATGAATGTCCTGTCGATATCGAGCACGTTGATCACATCGTCAATATGCGTCGTTTCCAGGTTCTTGTTGAATCAGAATTTCCAACAGAGCTCGGTGGAACATTCCGCAACCTTGAGAAAGCTGGCAACCCTTGGGGTGCCAATAAACAAGATCGTGAAGGTTGGATTGCTGAGTGTGACTTCCCGGTAAAGGTTGTGAGCGGCGAGCTTCCAGAAGATGTTGAGTACTTGTTCTGGGTTGGTTGTGCTGGCGCTTACGAAGATCGTGCGAAGAAGACGACAAAGGCTGTTGCAGAACTACTGCATATGGCTGGAGTGAACTTCGCAGTTCTTGGAAAGCGCGAAACGTGCACGGGAGATCCTGCGCGTCGTTCCGGAAATGAATTCTTGTATCAAATTCTCTCTGCTGAAAATATCGAAACATTTAAAGAGACATTTGGTGACCGTCCAAAGGGTAAGAAGAAGGTTGTCGTTACCTGCCCTCACTGCTTTACAACTATCGGTCGCGATTACGCACAGAGTGGTTACGAGCTTGAGATGCTCCACCACACTCAACTTCTCAACACTTTAGTAAAAGAGGGAAAGCTCAAGACCAGCCCTCATAAGGCTGATCAGAAGATTACCTTCCACGATCCTTGCTACCTCGGTCGCCACAATCAGATTTACGCACCTCCTCGCGAACTTCTTGAAGCATCTGGTTGCGATGTTGAAGAGATGCCACGTAATCAAGAGCGTTCGTTCTGCTGCGGTGGTGGCGGAGGTCGCATGTGGATGGAAGAGACTCTCGGATCACGCATCAACCTCAATCGTGTTGACGAGGCAATTGCAACCGGCGCGCCTGAAGTAGCTGTTGCTTGTCCATTCTGTCGCATCATGGTGGGCGACGGCATGACTGCACGCCAATCCGACGTCGAGGTATTAGATGTTGCCCAGGTTCTGC
>CALJUA010000119.1 GCA_937975715.1 uncultured Candidatus Planktophila sp. | reverse complement strand
GCGTGACTTATGAGAGATTCTCATTAGTTAGGTAGTCCTTTCGCTGGCATAGCTGGACGCTTCCATGTTGACTTAACAACAGCGCCTGAGCCTGAATCGGTTGTGTAGAGGGTGTACTTGCCGCCTTCTGGCTTGAGATCTCCAGTTGGTGAGTACTTTCCAAACCAGTAACCGTTGTAACCAACGTGGCTTGTCTTTGAGTAGTTCAATGGAAGAAGTGCTGCTGATGCAAATGTTGAACCCTTTGAGTCAATTGCTGCGAGCAATGACTTGCGAGTTGGATTTGTACCAGCTGCCTTAAGAGCCTGAACTGTGACGAATGCTGAGTTCATACCAACGAGAACGTTGTTATCGAATGCTGAACCTGGCACTGCCTTTGAGTAGATGCTTGAGAAGAGTGCTATGTACTCATCTGCTGTATCTGTTGTTGCTGGCAAAAATGATGCGCCAACAGCGTTGTAGAGAACGCCAGCTGGAACGCCAGATGCCTTAATTGTTGTTGCATCGCCACCGACTGATCCGAGAATCCACTGTGGTGCGTACTTAAGTGCTGCTGCTGTGCCGAGGCCAGCTGCTGTTGCACTTGAAACACCGAAGAGGATTACAACGTCGCAGTTAGCTGCCTTGAGCTTTGTTACCCAACCAGCTGCAGTTGTTGCGCTCTGTGAACCTGATGCATAACCGACTGTTGCTGCAAACTTGATGCCAGCTGACTTGAAGCCTGCGAGTGCATCTGATCCGAAGTCGTCATCCTGGTAGACGAGGCCGATTGTCTTGCCTGCGAAGTTGTCCTTGATGTATTCAGCCATGATCTTTGCTTCCATGACATATGAAGGAAAGATTGCATAAGTTGTTGGGAACTTCTTTGTGTCAGCAAAACCACTGAAACCTGTATTTACAAAGAGAACTGGTACGCCGCGCTTGCCTGGGTTAACAGATGCTGCGACTGCCTTGTTATTTGCTGTTCCTAATGGAGAGACGAGTGCGAGAACGCGATCCTTGAGGATGAGTTCGTTTGTCTTTGCTACAGCCTGAGTTGGTACGTACTGATCATCTTTAACTACCAAAGTGATCTTGCGACCGTTTACTCCGCCGTTTGCGTTGACATAATCAAAGTAGGCCTTCATTGCGCCAGGAACCTTGTTATATCCAGGTGAAGCAGCACCTGTCATTGGGAGAGTTACACCCAACTTAATTTCATTTTGGCTCACACCAACTTCAGACTTTGGTGAGAACGCTTGTGCAGGAACTGCTGTTGCTGTGAGCGCAGTTGCTGCGAGAATCGCACTAGCTGAAATCAGCTTACGACGATTAAAAGATTTCATCTCTTTCCTTCCATTAAGGGCCCTTTCGGGATTTTAGAGACTCGACCCTTTCTTCAATCGTCGTGAACGCATTTGTTCTACCGGACCGTTCGGTACAAAGACCACAGTCAGAATCAAAAGCGTTCCCACGACGATGTGAGGCAGGTTGCTCGCCACCGCCTCAGTTGCGCCGATTCGATTGACAATCGTTCCGACGATCTCAGGGATAGCGACCAGAGTCACTGCCCCAATCATGACGCCTCCGAGGGTAGTTACGCCAGAGAGAACCGCACCTGTCAGCAAAGAAAATGAGAGGGCTAATGGGAAGGCACTTGGGGAGACAGTGCCGATAGTCATAGCCAATAACGCCCCTGCTAGGCCCGCAACGCCCGCACTGAGTGTGAAAGCAAGAATTTTCGCACGTGCGATATTTACCCCCGCCAATTCTGCAGCAACTTCGCTGCCACGAATCGCCTTCCATGTACGGCCATAACGCGATCTCATAACATTTTGTAACCAAAAAATCGCTATCAAAGTAGCGAGTGATGCGATCCAGAAGAACCATTTGTATTGAGTGAAATCTTCACCGAACGATGCTGGTGGGAATCCAACATCAAAGAAGAGTCCTTGTTCGCCACCTAAAACTGTAAATTGATTTGCGATTGATGGAAGACCCACTGCAAGTGCAAGAGTTGCACCTGCAAGATACGGACCAGATAAACGCGCCGCTGCAATTCCTAAAAGTGCACCTGCCCCTGCTGCTGCAAGAATTGCAATTGCAAATGTTGCAGGGATCGGAAGATGCCAATGCAGATGTGAAAGTGCCGCTGCATATCCACCAACACCAAGGAGTGCGCCTTGTCCCAATGAAACTTGTCCTGAGTATCCAGTCAATAAAATGATGGATGCAATTCCAACGACAAAGACTGCAACCTGAGCACCTTGATAGACACGAAGTTCATCCACGTTATTGCTCAATAAGTAAATAAGGAATCCCAGAACGATAAAGATCAGGATGCGGACTTTGTTAGAGAGCTTATGCACGACGTCCACCCTTCTTGCCGAGGATGCCTTGAGGGCGAATAAAGAGGACTAACAGCAGGATTACAAAAGGAGCAATAAAGAAGAGTGAATCGCTGATGTACATCAGTACAAATGATGTGATGATGCCGAGTGCGAGACCGCCGATCACAGCGCCAAGAAGACTCTCCAGGCCTCCGATCACTGCAGCGATAAATCCGGAAATAAGTAAGAGTGAGAACTCCATAGATGCAGTCGAGAAGGCGCCATTGCCGTTAGCAACTAGGAGTAACCCAGCCACTGCTCCGGTTGCACCTGAGAGCGCCCATCCTGCAGTGCGTACTGCATCAACGCGAACACCAGCAAGGCGAGCCAGCTCAGGCGAGAAAGCTGCTGCGCGAAGCGAGAGACCGATTGAAGTCTTCTGAACAATCAGAGAAAGGAGGACTAGAAGAATTCCAACGATGGCGATAATCGCAAGTTTCATCGGAGAAAACACCAGGGTGTTGGTTCCGATAGTAAAACCAGTGTTAGAGAGCGGTGGCGTAATCAGCGAATCTGCACCGCCCCAGATCAGGGTAATCGTCGCCTGAATTACTTCGAGCAATCCAAGAGTTGCAATAATCGGCGCAACGCCGGCTATTGCCCCACTAGAAGAGTGCTTCAACAAGACGCGCATCAATGTAATTTCAATAAGTGCAGAGATAGCCGCTCCTGCAATCATCGCAACTGCGAGAGCAACCCAGAATGAATCAACGTACTTGAGTGTTTGAAAGCCGATAAAGGTGGAGGTCAGAGCCTGTCCTGCTTGAGCAAAGTTGATCACTCGTGTTGAGCGCCATACAAGCACAATGGAGAGAGCCATCAATGCATAAATCGCACCAGATGTGATTCCGATGAGGAGAGTATTAAGCAGCTGGAACATTCTTTACTCCCCCTTAATATCCTAGGTAGGCAGCGCGAACTGCTGGGTTAGAGATAAGTTCCTGAGCGCTACCTGTTGTCGCAATAGTTCCAAGATTGAGAACGATTCCAGAGTTGGCAATAGCAAGTGCGCCCATCGCATTCTGCTCAACGAGCACAACTGATAGACCGTATTGCTTAGTGACATTGACGATTGCTTCAAAAATTTGCTTTACGAGAAGTGGCGCCAATCCAAGGGACGGTTCATCGAGAAGCAAGAGCTCTGGCTTCGACATGAGCGCGCGACCAATTGCGAGCATCTGGCGTTCGCCACCAGAGAGAGTTTCGGTGTTTTGCTTGCGACGTTCTTCAAGGCGCGGAAAGAGATCAAATACTTCGCGCTTTGTTGACGCTGATTCATTTTTGTTGCGACGCCAGAGCGCACCGAGGTCGAGGTTCTCTTCAACTGTGAGCTCTGGAATAACAGACTTACCTTCAGATACATGCGCAACACCGTGGCGCACATGTGACTCTGCCTTACCGTGGAGAAGGTTGTGGCCCTTCCATGATGCAGTTCCGTTGCTTGCTGATTTAAGTCCGGAGAGAGTACGCAAGAGCGTTGATTTACCTGCTCCATTAGAGCCAATAACTGCGGTGAGCTCGCCCTCTTTAACGTCGAAAGAGACGTTAGTCAGCGCCTGGATCGCGCCATGATGCACCGTGAGATTCTCTACATGAAGCGTCACTAAGCATCAGCTCCAAGATAGGCGGTAATCACCGCTGGATCATTGCGAACAAAGTCAGGTGTTCCAGATGAGATTACTTCACCAAAGTTGAGAACATAGATGCGATCGCAGACAGACATCACAACATCCATATGGTGCTCGACAATAAGGATAGACATTTCGCCAGATAGATCGCTGATTAAGCGATTGAGCCACTCAATATCTTGAGCGCCTAGTCCGCCAGCGGGTTCATCGAGCAAGAGAAGTTTTGGGTGACTGACAAGTGCACGTGCAATCGCAACGCGTTTGCTATCAGGATATGAAAGCGAACCGGCACGATTGGCGCTAATCGAAGCGGAGTAAACACGCTCGAGCGCGTAATGTGCGCGGTCTCGGAGATCTTTCTCGTCACGAGTGTTGAGTCCAAAAGATGCTGAGAGCAAACCAGTCCGCGCAAACTTCTGGGCACCGAGCATTACATTTTCAATAACCGAGAGCTCAGGGAAGAGTCCGACGCCTTGCAGAGTGCGAGCGATTCCAAGCTTTGCGAGTTGATCTGTCGCCGGCCATCCTGCATCTCTGCCTTCGAATGCAAGAGTTCCAGAATCTGGTGTGACGATTCCGCAGATGGTGTTAAACATTGTTGTCTTGCCCGCACCATTGGGACCAATGAGCCCTACAACTTCGTGGTTATTGACGGTGAGATTGACTCCGGACAACGCTCGTAGACCACCAAAGGCAACGTTGACATCTTTGGCTTCGAGCAGAGCGTTATTAGTAGACATGAGCAGAGTAGATTCTAGGCACACGTGGGCCGATTCGGGTCACAATCTCATAATTAATACTTCCGCAGGCTGCGCCCCAATCATCAGCGGTGTACTCGCCATGCGAGCCATTTCCAAAGACGACTACCCAATCCCCCGACTTTGCAGTGGATTCTGGGCCTAGGTCGACAACTAATTGATCCATGGAAACGCGGCCAATAATCGGTGCTCGCTTCCCATTGACCCACACCCCTGCGCCTTTTGCGATGCGAGGGATTCCATCGGCATAGCCCATAGTCACAACGCCAAGCTTGGTATCTCGTGTCGTGGATTCAGTCGCTCCGTATCCGACAGGTGTTCCTGCTGGAACCTCTTTTACCAGGTAGAGAGCTGCGCGCAATTGCATCGCCGGGCGGAGGTTAAATTCTTTTGCTGAGCCCATCGCAACATCAGGAGTTAATCCATAGATTGCAATTCCTGTGCGCACCATGTCATGTGCCGCATCTGGGTTTGAAAGCGTTGCTGCCGAGTTTGATATATGTCGGAGAATGTTGGTGAATCCAAATCCATGAAGAGTTTGCACCATCGCATTAAATCTTTCGAGCTGCTCTTGATTCTGCTTCTCTTCTGGCTCATCTGCTCGGGCAAAGTGCGAGAAGACTCCAACGATATCAAGCCCCGCAACATCTGCTGCATCAATCTGTGACCACTCGCCTAAGAATCCACCGCGCGTCATACCGGTATCGAGTTCGAGATGTACGCGAGCCTTCTTATCTGTCGAAGCTGCTTGAATTTCGTGAAGTGCTTTGATTGAACCAGCAGCAAGATCTATATCGCGATCGATTGCGCTTTTAAAGTCAGAGCCAGGCTGCACCAACCACGCCAAGACTGGCGCCGTTATTCCTGCTTCGCGTAGTGCAATAGCTTCTTCGAGAAGAGCAACACCTAACATCGATGCACCTGCATCAAGTGCCGCCTTAGCTACAGGAACTAAACCATGTCCGTACGCATCAGCCTTAACAACTGCTAGTAGCTGAGTCCCAGACTTTTCTTTTAGCACAGCCACATTATGTTTAATTGCGCTGAGGTCAACGATTGCTTCTGCTCTCATCGCTCTAACACCACCATTGCAGATGCAATACCTGCATCATGAGAGATAGAGAGGTGCACAGATGCACCATCTACCAAGTCTGCAATCTCGCCTCGGAAGAGGAAGGCTGGCTTTCCGTTGGGCATATTGATGACTTCAGCTTCATGCCAATGGAGGCCGTGATCTGGGCTGAGAGCTTTGTAGAGAGCCTCTTTGGCGGCAAAGCGTGCAGCCAGTGAAGATTCATTAACCTTGGATTCAGATTCAGTGAAGAGCTTCTCGCGCAGACCTGGTGTGCGCTCAAGAGATTCGTGGAATCTCTTGATATCGACTACATCGATACCGATTCCATCAATCATTCTTAGAGTTTAGTGCAACTGACTATCAGAAGGAAAGTAGCGATCGATTGCGATGATGAGGACCAGAAGCGCTCCCCCAAGGAGCAAGCCACCGAATAAATCTGAGAACCAATGTGTATTACGGATGAGTGAGACGGTGCATACTGTTGTCGCAAGCAATCCCACTCCAGCGCTTGCTAGGCGTCCACGATAGCGATTGACATGTGCGTATCGATAAATCAAATATGCAATGACTCCCCAGATAAATATCGCATTCGATGCATGTCCGCTTGGGTATGACATTCCACCTGCATGTAGCAGATCGATTCCGATTCGAGGTTTAGTGCGACCAAGTGCGTACTTAAATCCACCCACAACAACGTTGAGAGAGATGAAAGCCAAAAGCCCAAGGTTGATAGGTCGCCAGGTCTTAAATCTGCGGGAGATGTAGAGCGCAACAATTAAAAGCGCAATGCCTGAAACACTGCGGAGCCCAAGGTCATCGAGGCGTCGAATGATAAAAGCGGAGATACCTTTGAAACGTGGGTGATCTGATTCGCTGAAGTACTCATCGATATCTGTAATGGGACCGTATGTAACTACTTGCTGGGTTACGAGAAGGAATCCTGCAAAGAGACCAGCGCTCCATTTCAGAGCTCTACGCATTTGGCGGCGGCGATTTTCAATCATCATTTACTCAACTGTGACAGATTTAGCCAAGTTACGTGGCTGATCGACATCAGTGCCACGCGCTACAGCGATTTCATATGCAAATACTTGCAGAGGTACGGTTGCTAATACGGGCTGGAAGAGTGGTGGCGCAACAGGAATACGAATGATGTGCTCTGCGCCAATTACTTCAGCGCCTTCTGCTGCAATAACAATGACTCGAGCACCGCGAGCTTTAACCTCTTGGATGTTGCTCAACATCTTTTCATCGAGCTGATGTTCGTCGGCGGTAGGCAATATTGCAATAACTGCAGTGCCTTCTTCAATAAGGGCGATTGGTCCGTGCTTGAGTTCGCCACCAGCAAAGCCTTCGGCGTGAATATATGCAAGTTCTTTCAGCTTGAGCGCGCCTTCCAGAGCAACTGGGTACTCGACGCCACGACCTAGGAAGAGCACAGTGTTATTGGAGACAAACTTACGAGTGAGCTCGCGCAGTGGCTCGATGGTTTCGAGAATTTGTTCAACTTTGCCTGGGAGCTCAAGCATCTCGTTGTAGAGAGCTCGCACTTCTTGATCGTTGAGCGTTCCACGGACTTGTGCGAGCTTAAGACCAATCAAATAGACAGCGACGATTTGAGTAAGAAATGCTTTTGTCGATGCGACAGCAATCTCGGGTCCTGCATGTGTGTAGAGAACCGCATCTGATTCGCGTGGAATTGTTGATGAGTTGGTATTGCAAACTGCAAGGACACGAGCTCCTGAAGCTTTTGCATGACGAACCGCCATTAAGAGATCCATAGTCTCGCCTGATTGTGAAATCGCAATCACAAGTGAGTTCTTATCCACGATGGGATCGCGGTATCGGTACTCGGATGCAATCTCTACATCGACCGGGACCTTTGCCCACTTTTCAATTGCATACTTTGCGACCATGCCTGCGTGATAGGCGGTTCCGCAGGCAATAACCGAGATGCGCTTAATATCTTTAATTTCTGCCTCAGTCATATGAAGCTCATCGAGCTGGACTTGGTCGTTATCTGAAAGACGTCCAATCAATGTATCTGCAATAGCTTTTGGCTGATCGAAGATTTCCTTCAACATGAAGTGTGCGAAGCCGCCCTTTTGAGCTGCAGCTGCATCCCATGTGATCTCGTATTCGCGAAGCGAAAGTGGCTTTCCATCGAGATCGCAGATAGCGATGCCTTCAGGAGAAATTGTGACAACTTCATCCTGGCCAAGTTCTACTGCGCGCTTTGTGTAATCGATAAATGCAGCAACATCTGATGCAAGGAAGTTCTCGCCATCACCCAGACCAGCAACTAGCGGTGAGTTGCGACGGACTCCGACAATTGTTTGTGGTGCATCCGCGTGGATTGCGAGCAAGGTAAATGATCCGCGGAGACGCTTGACCGCAGCACGCATCGCTGCGGTGAGATCTCCATTGTGCTCTTTGCGAAGCTCTGAAAGCAGGTGTGCAACAGATTCAGTATCAGTCTCTGAAGAGAAGGTATGGCCGCGCTTTTCAAGTTCGGCTTTGAGCTCTGAATAATTCTCGATGATGCCGTTGTGAATGACAGCGAGCTTGCCTTCGTTATCGAGGTGAGGGTGAGCATTGCGATCGGTAGGACCGCCATGAGTCGCCCAACGAGTGTGGCCGATTCCTGAATGCACCGTTGGAAGATTAGAGGGAAGTGCGCCTTCGAGATTTGCCAGCTTTCCTGCGCGCTTTTCTACAAAGAGCGATGTGCCGGTTCCGAGAGCAATACCTGCTGAGTCATATCCACGGTATTCGAGGCGACGAAGGCCTTCAACAATCGGAGTAAATGCAGATTGCGGTCCGGTGTAACCCACGATTCCGCACACGAATTAAATCCCCAGTTCTGCCTTAACAACCGCAGCAAGAGATGATGCGATTTCTTGAGCAAGGCTATCACTTGAGGCTTCGACCATGACTCGAATCAATGGCTCGGTACCGGAGGCGCGTAGTAGTACTCGACCTTCATCCCCCAATAGCTTCTCTGCATCTGTAACTGCATTTGCAACAACTTGCGAGGAAGGCAACTTATCTTTTGCAACGCCAGGTACGTTGATCAAAACTTGTGGGAAGCGCTGCATCGCTGATGCAAGTTCTGCAAGTGACTTTCCTGTGCGAACTACTTCTTGTGCAAGTGCGAGGGCGGTAAGGATTCCGTCGCCGGTACCTGCGTGTTCGCGAATGATGAGGTGACCTGATTGTTCGCCGCCCAATGAATAATCGCCATCAAGCATCTGCTCGAGAACATATCGATCACCCACTGCAGTCGTAAGGACAGTGATGCCGGCCTGCTTCATTGCGTGGAAGAAACCAAGATTGCTCATCACGGTTGCAACGATGGTATCGGCTTTGAGCTTTCCACGGTTCTTAAATCCGATAGCAAGAATCGTCATAATCTGATCGCCATCGACTACGGCACCAGTGCCATCGACTGCAAGGCAACGATCTGAATCACCATCATGAGCGATACCAAAATCAGCGCCTTCACGAACAACAGCTGCCTGCAAATCTTCTAGGTGTGTTGATCCACATCCATCATTGATGTTCCAGCCATCTGGTGAGTGATGGATTGCAACTACGGTTGCGCCCGCCTTTTCATAGACAAGAGGTGCAACCAAAGACGATGCGCCATTGGCACAGTCGACAACGATCTTGAGGCCTTTAAGAGGAGTAGATACTGATGAAAGAAGATGTTCGATGTAAGCAGCTGCTGCGTTGTCGTCATTGACGATGCGACCGACTGCGCGACCTGTTGGTCGCTCCCATGGCTCACCCATACGCTTTTCAATTGCTGCCTCAATTGCATCGTCGAGCTTGCCACCACCACGAGCAAATAACTTGATTCCGTTATCTGGCATTGGATTATGTGAAGCTGAGATCATCACACCAAGATCAGCACCCGTTGCAGCAACTAGATGTGCAACAGCCGGAGTTGGTAATACTCCAACGCGATAGACATCTACGCCGGCAGAGGCCAAGCCTGCGATAACAGCTGCTTCTAGGAATTCGCCGGATGCGCGTGAATCTTGGCCAACAATTGCACGAGGGCGCTTGCCCACATTCGAAGAGCTTTCTACGAGAATATGCGCTGCAGCAACCGCTGCAGAGAGCGCGGTCTCAGCAGTAAGAACTGAACCGTTCGCTAAACCACGAATCCCGTCTGTTCCAAAGAGAGCCATAAAAACTCCTTTGCAACAAACGGGATTGGTGAGTAAAAAGAATTAACGCTTTGAGTACTGTGAACGCTTACGTGCCTTCTTAAGACCGTACTTCTTGCGCTCGATAACACGTGCATCACGTGAGAGGAATCCAGCCTTCTTAAGCGCTGGACGGTTTGCTTCGCGATCGATCTCGTTGAGTGAACGAGCAACGCCAAGACGAAGTGCGCCAGCCTGACCTGAAACTCCACCACCGTTGATGCGAGCAAATACATCGTATGTACCTTCAGCACCTACTGTGCGGAATGGCTCTGATACGAGCTGCTGGTGAACCTTATTTGGGAAGTAGTTCTCAAGAGTCTTACCGTTTACAACCCAACGGCCTGTTCCTGGAACGAGACGAACACGTGCAACAGCTTCCTTACGGCGACCTGTACCAGCACCTGGTGCTGTTACTGCCTTGCGGTTTGTTGCTGGTGCTGGTGTTGAAGAAGAGTAAGAAGTTGGAATCTCGTTCTCATCAAGCTCGAAAGTTGTATCTGACATATTTTCTTATCCCTTACTTAACGATCTGAGAAACTTGGTTGAATACATATGGAACTGGTGCTTGTGCAGCATGTGGATGCTCTGGGCCTGCGTAGACCTTGAGCTTGCCTGCCATCTCACGACCAAGACGGTTCTTTGGAAGCATTCCCTTGATCGCCTTTTCTACAGCGCGTGTTGGGTGCTTCTCAAGGAGTTCGCCGTAAACAGTCGATGTAAGACCGCCTGGGAAACCTGAGTGATGGTGTGCAAACTTTGTTGTTGTCTTGTTGCCTGAAAGCGCAATTTTCTCTGCATTGATGACGATGACGAAGTCACCCATATCCATGTGAGGTGCGAATGTCGCCTTGTGCTTTCCGCGAAGAAGAGTCGCTGCATGAGTTGCTAGACGACCGAGCACGACATCTTGTGCATCGATTACGTGCCACTTACGGACTACGTCGCCTGCCTTTGGGCTATATGTACGCATGCTTCTATACCTACTTCTTCTCGTTTGAACTGTTCTAAGCGCCTACTGGCGCAGGGGTTGAACTTTACCTGTCCGCATGGGCAGGGTCAAAATCGGCTATTTCCTAGGCTAAAAGACGGGTTCTGGACTTTCATAGACCTGGCCGTCATCGCCAAAGACGAGAAAACGGGTAAATCCACGCGTAAACCAGCGATCGTGGGTCACAGTGAGAACGGTGCCCTCATAGGCATCGAGGGCTCGCTCGAGGCTCTCGGCGCTAGCGAGGTCGAGGTTATCCGTTGGCTCATCGAGTAAGAGCAGCGTTGCACCCGAAAGTTCGAGCAAGAGAATCTGGAACCGTGCTTGCTGGCCACCAGAGAGCGATGAGAACTTCTGCTCTGCCTGTTGATCGATTTCATACTTACGCAAAACTGATTTAGCTGGGCCTAATTGCAGCGAATGCATCTCCCACAAGATTTCGAGCAGAGTCTTTCCATCGAATTCCGGGTGCGCATGAGTCTGTGCAAAGTATCCGACCTCAACTCGAGCACCTAATTTAAAAGTGCCGGTGTACTGCATCTTCTCGCCAGAGATAAGTCGGAAGAAGTGAGATTTACCTGTGCCGTTTTTGCCCAGTACTGCAATGCGATCTTGGAAGAAGACTTCGAAGTTAAATGGTTTTGTCAGGTACTCCCCCGAGCCATTTTCAATTGCTACATCTTCAAATGTCAGCGCACGCAAACCAGTGCGCCCACCCTTTAATCCAACCCGAACATCTTGCTCGACTGGTGGCGCAACGGGGGCGCCAGCTTCTTCAAATTTACGTAAGCGCGTCTGCATCGCATGATATTTATTAGCCATATCAGGAGAGCTCGCTGCCTGTACCTGCAGAGTCTTCACCAAGTTAATAAGACGTTCATGCTCTTGCTGCCAACGTAACAACATCTCAGCAAATCGCGCATTGCGCGCTTTGCGTGCATCATGCCAGGTCGAGAACTTTCCACCATGGACCCAGGCGGTATTTCCGGTGACACCCTGTTCGAGTGCAACAATGCGAGTTGCAGTATTTTCAAGGAGTTCGCGATCGTGACTTACGAAGAAAACTGTCTTCTTTGTTTCATTAATAACTTTTTCAAGCCAGCGCTTGGAAGGTACATCGAGGTAGTTATCAGGTTCGTCGAGCATCAGGACTTCTTCCGGGCCTTCAAGAAGGGCACGGACTACAAGCTTCTTCTGTTCTCCGCCCGAAAGCGTGCTGACAAGTCGATCTGCTACTTCGTCAAATGGTTTGCCAAGCATCTCTGTACAGCAGACATCCCAGATTACTTCGTACTCATATCCTCCAACATCTCCCCATTCAATAATTGCCTGGGCATATGCCATCTGAGATTTCTCTGAATCTTGCTCGTGCATAGCCTTTTCAGTGGCGATAACTTTCTCTGCAGCATCGCGAATGTTCTTAGGTGCGACTGATAACAAGATCTGTCGCACTGTTGTTTCATCGCGAACAGAACCTACGAACTGGCGCATAACGCCAAGGCCGCCTGTGATAGAAACCTGACCTTCATCTGGCGAAATATCGCCGCAGATCATGCGAATCAGAGTTGTTTTGCCTGAACCATTAGGACCAATCAGGGCAACCTTTGCGCCATCACCTACACGAAATGAAACGTCATTAAGAAGTACTCGACCATCTGATAGCGAGTACTCAACGCCTGAAACATCGATGTGTCCCATTACTTTTTCGCCTTAAGTTGGCCATACATGTCGTAAAGATCTCCTCGTTTTGCAACGGTGACTCGGGCGCGTTCTATCAGCTGATCATCTGATGGGTAATCCACTTGATACAAGGTCAAGCCGCGCGCTGGAAATACTAAAGAATCAGATACGCGCTCTTTATTAGCCAATAGCTCTGCAATCCATTCGACCGGCTTGCGACCATCTGCCACGCAGACAATTGCTCCTACTAAGTTGCGCACCATTGAATAACAGAATGCATCAGCAACAACATCTGCAATCAACAAGCCATCTTCAGTGCGGACCCATTGATACTTTTCAAGAGTACGAATTGTTGTGCCACCTTGCTTGAATTTACAGAAAGCTGCGTAATCATGGGTGCCAAGGAGTAGCGCTGAAGCTTCATTCATCACCTTCTCATCCAGGTGGCGGTACCACGGTGCAACATCGAAGCGCTGTGCTGGGGTGATGACTTGATTATCATCGAGAATCTTGTATGTGTAATAGCGGCGTAGCGCTGAAAAGCGTGCATGAAATCCGGAAGGTGCATCTGAAATACCAAGGATGCGGACATCTTCATCGAGGATTCGATTGAGTTTGTAGCGAAGATCTTTATATGTCAGATCTCTCTCAAAGGCGCTATCTGCAACATCAATATGGATTACCTGCCCTGTCGCATGGACTCCAGCATCGGTACGTCCTGCAACAACAGAATCAACATCATGGCGAACAATGCGAGCAACGGCCTCTTCGACCATATCTTGAATGGTGCGCTTACCTGGCTGCGTTGCCCATCCAGAAAACTGGGTTCCGTCGTAGGCAATATCTACGCGTAAACGACGAAACCCGCCCTCTGGGAAGAGAGCGGGTTCGGCCATAAACGTTTACGTTTTAAGTTAAGTAACGAATTACTTATCTGTAACGAGCTCGATCACTGCCATAGGAGCGTTATCGCCCTTACGTGGACCGATCTTTGTGATGCGTGTGTATCCACCTTCGCGGTTAGCGAAAGTTGGAGCGATCACTGTGAAGAGCTGGTGAACAACGCTCTTGTTAGCAATACGAGCTGCTACTTCACGACGAGCTGAAAGATCGCCCTTCTTACCGAAGGTGATCAACTTTTCAGCCAAAGGACGAAGACGCTTAGCCTTTGCCTCTGTTGTTGTGATCTTGCCGTGCTCGAACAACTGCTCTGCAAGTGTGCGAAGAATCAAGCGCTCATGTGATGGGCCTGAACCCAAACGAGGACCCTTAGTTGGCTTTGGCATGTTATTTCTCCCTTATGCCTGATCCGCGTCAGCGAAGTCTTCATCTGATGCGTTGTAGTTCTGGTGTTGTGATGGATCGAAGCCCGCTGGTGAGTCCTTGAGAGACATTCCCATTGAGTGAAGCTTCGCCTTGATCTCGTCGATTGACTTTGATCCGAAGTTACGGATATCGAGAAGATCAGCCTCTGAACGATTGATCAACTCGCCAACTGTGTGAATGCCTTCGCGCTTCAAGCAGTTGTATGAGCGAACTGTGAGATCGAGATCTTCGATTGGAAGAGCAAGATCAGCAGCAAGTGCAGCATCGAGAACAGATGGACCCATTTCGATACCTTCTGCATCAACATTGAGTTCGCGTGCGAGACCGAAGAGTTCGACCAATGTCTTACCAGCTGATGCAACTGCATCACGTGGCTTCATTGATGGCTTTGTCTCAACATCGATAACAAGGCGATCGAAGTCTGTGCGCTGTTCTACACGAGTTGCTTCAACCTTGTATGTGACCTTAAGGACTGGTGAATAGATTGAGTCAACAGGAATGCGACCAATCTCTGCTCCAGCTGCCTTGTTCTGAACTGCTGTTACGTAGCCACGGCCACGCTCGACAGTAAGTTCGATCTCAAGGTTTGCCTTGTCGTTAAGAGTTGCAATGTGAAGCTCTGGGTTGTGAACCTCTACACCTGATGGAACAGCAATATCAGCACCTGTGACAGCGCCAGCACCGCTCTTGCGGATGTAGACAACTGAAGGCTCATCGTTATCTGATGAGAGAACAAGGTTCTTGATGTTAAGGACGATATCTGTGAGATCTTCCTTAACGCCTTCAAGTGTTGTGAACTCATGGAGAGCTCCTGCAACACGGATGCTTGTTACTGCTGCACCTGGAATAGATGAAAGCAATGTACGACGCATTGAGTTGCCGAGTGTGTAACCAAAACCTGGCTCGAGAGGCTCGATGATGAAACGTGAGCGGTTCTCGCCAATTACTTCTTCGCTAAGTGTTGGACGCTGTGCAATTAGCACTGTTGTTCCTCTTTCTTCTCACGGAAACCCACTATTTGATTTCCTTATTTAGCTACTGAAAATGAATTACTTGCTGTAGAGCTCAACGATGAGCTGCTCTTGAACCTGTGTATCGATGATTGATCGAGCAGGTACACCATGAACGATGATGCGCATCTGTGATGGCACAACTTCGATCCATGCTGGAACAGCCTTCTCACCGAACTCGGCGCTAGCGACGATGAATGGTGTGAGGTCGTGTGACTTTGGAAGAACATCGATGATGTCCATTGGAGAAACACGGAATGATGGAATGTTGACCTTCTTGCCGTTCACAAGGAAGTGACCGTGGCGTACCAACTGGCGTGCCATGTCACGTGACTTTGCGAAACCTGCGCGGAAGACAACGTTGTCGAGACGTGTCTCAAGAATGACGAGAAGGTTTTCACCTGTCTTGCCCTGCTTGCGGTTAGCCTCTTCGTAATATCCACGGAACTGCTTCTCGAGTACACCGTAAATACGTGCGCACTTCTGCTTTTCACGCATCTGGAGTAGGTACTCAGATTCCTTTGAACGGCCGCGGCCGTGCTGTCCTGGTGGATATGGACGTGATTCGATCGGACACTTTGGTCCATCGCACTTAGAGCCCTTGAGGAAGAGCTTTACTTTTTCGCGACGGCAACGCTTGCAGTCTGCTCCGGTATAACGAGCCATTTATTCTCTCCCTTTCCTTAAACTCGACGTGGCTTTGGTGGACGGCAACCGTTGTGTGGAGCTGGAGTTGTATCTGAGATAGCTCCAACTTCAAGTCCTGCTGCCTGTAGTGAACGAATTGCAGTTTCGCGTCCTGAGCCTGGGCCCTTAACGAAAACATCTACCTTCTTGAGGCCGTGCTCCTGTGCGCGACGAGCTGCTGCTTCTGCTGCAAGCTGTGCTGCGAATGGAGTCGACTTACGTGAACCCTTGAAACCAACCTGGCCTGATGAAGCCCATGAAATTACTGCACCGGTTGGATCAGTGATTGAAATGATTGTGTTGTTGAAGGTTGACTTGATGAAAGCCTTACCGACAGCAATGTTCTTCTTCTCCTTCTTGCGGAGCTTTACCTTGCCCTTACCTGCGGCAGCGGTCTTTGACTTAGGAGCGGCCATTACTTAGTCACCTTCTTCTTACCTGCGATTGCCTTACGTGGACCCTTGCGAGTACGTGCGTTTGTATGTGTGCGCTGACCACGTACAGGAAGTCCCTTACGGTGACGAATACCTTGGTAGCTCTGAATTTCAACTTTACGACGGATGTCACCAGCGATTTCGCGGCGAAGATCACCCTCGATTTTGTAGTTAGCTTCGATGTATTCACGAAGCTGTGCGAGTTCTGCTTCTTGCAGATCCTTAACGCGAGTATCTGGTGAAATACCAGTTGCCTTCAGCGTTTCGTGGGAACGAGTTAAACCCATTCCAAAGATATAGGTGAGTGCGATCTCAATGCGCTTTTCGCGCGGAAGATCGACACCGACTAGACGTGCCATTTAATCAACCATTCTGTATCCGGAGGTCCTCCGCGATGCTCCTCGACATATGTATCGAGCCTCGGCCTACCGGTCCGGGGGTCTTAAGTATTTCTACTTAAGTCGCATCACGCGTACTTTTATTTACTTGTTGTCTTAGTTAACGAATTAACCTTGACGCTGCTTGTGACGAAGATTTTCGCAGATCACCATTACGCGACCCTTACGACGAATGACTTTGCACTTGTCGCAAATCTTCTTCACGCTTGGATTAACCTTCACGTGATTCTCCTTGTTAGCGAAACTATTTACTTGTAACGGTAAATAATTCGACCCTTTGTTAGGTCATATGGACTGAGTTCTACGATTACACGGTCTGCAGGCAAGATACGGATGTAGTTCTTACGCATCTTTCCTGAGATGTGAGCCAAGACTTTATGTCCATTTGTTAGTTCAACACGAAACATTGCATTAGGAAGTGCTTCAGCTACAGTGCCTTCGATTTCGATCGCACCATCTTTGCTAGCCAAGTAACGCCACCCAATTTCTATATCAGTATTAAACGAACACGGTTCAGCCCAGCTAAAAATCTGTGGATTTCTTGCCGGACAGAAGGGTGATTCTATGCGAGCGCCCCCTTATAAGGGAAATCGCCTAAATCGGGGGCCATTTGTGACCGGCGACACGCCGAAAAGAGGCGAACTAGGCGACCTTCTTATAGCCCTTCGGGCAGACAGGCTTCTCCGAAGTGATCCGCTTTTTGACCTTGCCCTTGGAACAGGTAATCGTGACTTTCTTGATGGGGGTCTTTGGAGCGGTCTGAGTAGTCACCTCTGGCTCAGGCTGAACGACCGGCGCTGGCTGAGTTATCTTCACCTGGATAGTTGGTGATGAGTAGCTGAACCCGTTAGCCGACAGGCTTAGCCAGCCATCCTTCTCTTGAATTGTTTGCGTTGCAGTCTGCGTTGTGCCATCTTCGGAGAGAATCGAAAGCGAAGCTTGTACGGGAGCGCTACTAAAGCCATAAATGCACCGCGCGATTTCAGATCGCATTCTTAAATCATATGTTCCCTTAAAGACCTCACCCTTAGCTGTGTAATGCGGAGCCATCACTTTGTAATCGAGAGATTCAGAATCTTTGTTAAATGTTGGCGTTCCTGCTGCATACACAGATGCATTTGTAGTGACGAGTCCGACGAGATCTTTAGCGTTACGGATGCATTCGTTAGAGGTGGATATTTCACCTTCAGACAAGTTATAGAAAGTCCATGTTGAAGGGTTTGCGCTTGCCTTATCTTTTATTTGGGGCAGCCAAAGTGAAAGTGCATCGAAAGATTGTTGCCCGGAAGTGCCAACCATTTCCTGAAAAGTTCCGTTTGCCTGAGACTTCGTGGTGAAAGTTCCTTGACCGCCGTATACCTTTCCGGCGAGAACGTACTCCTGAATAGCAGGGGTCAGTTCGTTCCAACGGAACCACTCGCCCACGATTGGAACTCGCACGGGAAGGGCGCTGACTTCAATAGTCTGTGAATCGTCTGCTGCAGTAACAATTACTGCCTTTGGATCGTAGATGCGGCCATGAAGCCATCCAGCAATTTTCTTCTGAATGCGAATCTTTACGCCGAACTGCACGCCGTCGGGAAATGCCTGTCGCTTCTGGCAAGTGCCATCGCCGATCATTGAACAAAAGCGCCATTCATCTAGCGATGGGTGCGTGACACCGCGTGGGGTCTTCTCCGGTGTTTCCGTGTAATCAGTGGCGACGTTCTGTTGGTAGCGACCGCTCACAAGTGTTACTGGTGAAATATTTACAACAAGTCGACCGAGATTAAATTGTTGGCTAGTGACTTTAGCGCCAGCATCTTTCTGCATATGACTATTGGCAAGCGCCTGCACCATGTAATTGTTGTTTCCACCACCGTGGTTGATGCCAGGAATTGTCCAGACCGTCGGCGTTCCGCCTACTGGCAAATTGATCGCATCATTACCTGCATAATCCCATTTGGATGAGGTCGGATAATTTACAGGCGCTTCTGCATTAATTCGATTTCCGTTTATATCGATGGCATAGAAGGACTCGATGCAATTAGTGATGATCTTTGCTGAGCAAGGTTGCAGAAATGCGTTGGACTCTATGTGAGTCATTTCAACGCACTTTACAGAATCTACATCTGCGCAGTGATATGAATTTGGCCCAAGAGTGGCGCTCCAATCTCCATTATGTGCATAGAGAGTCGAAGGTTCGCGATTGAGAGTTGTATTGTCGCCAAGATAAAGCGATCTCCAACCTTCACCTTGAGGCCAACTCATAGGGACCCAGTGCTCGTCGGGAATATCTGCCGCAGAACTTATAGAGGAGAGTGGCCCCAGTAGGACCACTCCCCCCATAAGTATTGCTATTAACTTTTTCATAGAGAGTTACTTCTTTACATAACCCTTTGGACAAGTTGGCTTTACTGCCGTGATCTTCTTGACTGACTTACCCAAGATGCAGGTAATCGTTGTCTTATTCAACATAGTTGTTGCGGGCTTCCAGCTCTTCTTTAGCGCAATCTTCAACTTCGGACGTGAATAACCAAAGCCAGATACATCAATGATGATCTTGCCATTCTTTACGCCGATCGTTGCAACTGCTGAAGTTGATCCGCTTTCAGTCGTTGTGACCTGTACAGAGAGAGCCTTCACTGCATCTGTTGGGTTATCTAGTCCCCACAAGAGCTTTGCATCAGCAGCAGGAATTACTGCTTTATAGAAGCCCATATTGGGAGTAGTTCCATCTGCTGCAAAGTGTGGAGCTGCTGCAGTCCATGAGAACTCTTTAGCTTCCGCATTCCATACTGGTGTGCTCAAGTCACAGACACCGTTTGAAGATACGACCATATCTCCTGATGTTCCCTCTGCGCCGAATGCTGACTGACCGTCATTATTGATAAAGAGAATTGCCTGAAGCTGTCGAACATTTGCCTTGGCAATTCCTGTCTCGCCAGAGCAATCAGCTGACTTAGCAGCAAGTGCAACTGTTACAGGGCTTGCAGAGAACTTGATGGTAGAGAGACCATTTGCTGAGGTGTAGTCACCAGAGAAGTTTGTACCTACTCCAACAAGCACACCTGGCTTGATTTCGCCGGTCTTAACGGTGACAGAAATATAAGTATCTGGATCTAAGTTAGTTGCATAAGTTGGCTTATCAATCTGAGTTGCAAGCTTCACGCGCTTCTCTGCATTTGTATATGTTGGAAGCACATCAATAAATACGTGGTTTACAAACTCGTTTGCTGTCTTTGCTTCAACATAGAGTCCGCCATAACCCAGTGAATCTAAACCTTGCTCACTCCAATTCGCTGAAGTCCAGCGTCCCGCAAGTGATCGACCAGTCGCAACTGTTGGGAGTACTGGTGCAACAACTGTTGCTGTATCTGAAGTCACTGTTGTTGACTCAGGTGCGGTAAGAACTTGGCCATCAGCTACCCATGTAAGAGCAACGACAGTTCCACCTGCAGTTGTAACACTTACGCTGTCAACGCAATACGTTGTACGTGCGGTGCTACATACTGGCCACGGTGTCTTCGGGACATTGAGAGCTGCTTGCGCAGGTGCTGCTGAGACAAGAACTCCAGCAATCATGGCTAGAGCTGCAGCCCCAGCGGTAATTATTTTCTTCACTTTTCCCCCATGGTGTCTGATGGCCCGTGATGGCCCTAGTAGCTACACCGTCCATACCGGGACAATTTATGCGCAAGAAAAGGATATAGATAGGTCTATCTGGTCAAAGATGGTCAGGTTTGACGCTTAACGGAGTTGAGCTAAGTACCAGTTCCACTGCCAGCTCGCTCCTGGTGCGATTTCAAGTCCATCTTTGAATTCTGGGAAGGTGAAGACTAGAAGAGCCTTGCCACCTGGAAGGACTGTCGTTGGACGAGAGTCGCTCACCAATGGCGTGTGGTTATTGAAGATTCCAAGTGACGGTGAGGTCGATACCAGATCTGCGGTGTTGTTTTCGACAGAGAGAATCCATGACGTTGGGCATTGCTCTGTGCCGCAACGCTCCCAGGAAATCTTCAGACCCACCGCAGTCAGACCGCCCAGTGTGTCACCTAATCCGCCAGCCGCGCTAATCGCCGAGACATCGCCAACACTTTGCTCCCATGTAACTGGATAATCAGATGCAAGTCCTTTGATCTCAGGTTGAGTCGCAGTGTTATTTCCTGTAACTCCCCCAATTACCTGAACAGGGTCGCTCTTCAGGAGTTCATATACTCCGATACTTCCAGCGCTGATTGCTACAACGCCAAGAACTGCAAGAATTGCGTTGCGAATTCTTTGACGTCGAACACGAGCAATAATAATGGGCGCAAGGTCACGGTTATCATTGACACTAACAGCCATCCACTGCATTTCGCGTTTGATAAGCGGATCGATGTCACTCATTGGAATCCACCACCTCCGCTATCAGTATTTCTTGGACATTATTAATGGGGGCGTTGATTTCCCGCCCTGAAGACTTCTCAAGTTCAGGCACTAACTCTACATACGCTGCAACTGCTGCTTTGCCACGGGCAAGGTGAGATGCAGCGGTTCCCATTGGAATCTGCAGAACTTCAGCGACTTCTCTCAGCACCATTCCATGTTCGTAGATAAGTACGAGAACAGCACGTTGAATTGCAGAAAGTGACTTAAGAGCTGCTTGGACCAAAAGTCTTTGAGTGACGTCATCGGTTTGATCTGCGATGTCACGGATATTTTCAGCAAGGTCCCAAGAAGTCTCTAGCTCTTGTTGTTTGCGCAGCCATTTACGGCGCATATCTGCATGCTTGCTGACCATAACTCGCATGAGATAGGCCTCAGGATTTTCATGTTCGCGAATCTTCGACCAGCGCTTATACACATCGGTGAGAGCCTCTTGAAGAACATCTTCGGCGTTCTGGGTATCGAAACAGATTACTTTCGCTGCTTTAAGAAAAGCTTTTTGATTCTCCCGGAGCCAGAGTGTGAACTCCACCTGATCTTGGTGGCTCATCGATGTCGCTCCATTTGGCGAGTTTAAAGGATGGTACTTGCACTAGTCGACAGGTGAGGGCTCTCGACTGCATCCTCTTATTTGATGAGCGAAACGACCATCTCTGACACTACCGCAGAGGAGCCGTAGGACCGAATGAGATTACGTGGCTGAAACTCAAGAGTTGGCCACCCCATATCGATGAAAATTGCTTCTGGCTTGCGCTCTTCTAACTTCTTGAGGGTTCTGAGTAACTGGGAATCCCGATAAGCATCCCTAAATGCCACCACCAATTGTTTCTCACTTCTCAGCGCACCTTCAGAGTCGCTTGAATGAATTTCAAAAGGAATTCCTGCCGCTCTGAGTTCGCGATGGATTCCCCAAGACACATCCCCGGCGGCGATAGTCGGTTTAGTTCCAATTTCAATCAAATTAATACCTGAATTGCTCACACGAATTGAGCCGGATATTTCAAAGCCTTCAACTAATTTATGGAAGTCGAGATTATCGTCGCTCTTCTTTGCGCTCACTACTTCACTCGTAAAGGTTCGGACTTTGTTTGCTGAAAAATCTAATACCTCTTCTGACAGTTCCCCAGAAACAATCGCCTCTTTGATTCGAGTTAAGCTTGGTGCGACTATCTGTGATTGATCACCCAGTCCAGAGAAGCAGAGAAGATTTGAACCAGCTATCAGTGCTTGAAGCGCTGATTCCTGTATTTTCGGAACACCGCCAAGTGCCCCCATATCTAGCGCGTCGGTAACGATCAACCCTTGGTAGTTCAATGATCCTCGCAGATATCCACGCAGAACTGTGTCAGAGAGTGAAGCTGGCTTCTGTGCATCAATGGATTCGACTATGAGGTGCCCAACCATTACTGCAGCAACACCTATTTCGATTGCCTTCTTAAATGGTGCTACATGCAACTTTTCATATTCTGCTAGCCCCATTGTGATTCGAGGAAGGCTGTGATGTGAATCTTCGACTACTGCTCCATGACCTGGGAAGTGCTTGACGCAGGCTCCAACTCCTGCCGCCTGTAAACCGGTAACTGCTCGCTCTACGTGTCGAGTTACTAATTCGGAGTTGGTTCCAAAGGAACGAACGCCAACGATTGGATTGTTGTGCACCGCGACAACATCAGCCACAGGTGCATACGTCAGATTAATATCTAATTCGCGGAGCAAATTTCCAAGCGAAAAGTATGAGGCATAGGTCAACTGATCGTCGTCACATTTACCGAGTAACGCTGGGGTTGGGTACCGACTTCCTTCACGTACAAATAAACGAGTAACATCACCGCCTTCTTCATCGATTGCGATGACTAGATCTGGGTTATAGCTGCGGAGCTCTTGAATCAATGTATGGGTGGATTCGAGGGTAGGTGTATTAGAGCCAAAGAGAGTTATCGAACCTAATCCATTATCTAAGAGAGGTTTAATCCATTCGGGAATATCTGTTCCACCGAAGCCTGGCGAGAAAGTCGAAATAATTGCACGATCGAGGGCATCAAATCTTTTCATCATTACCCCTTAACCGCCCCAGCTGTCACTCCAGTAGCAATCTTGCTCTGAATGAGCGAGAAGAATATAACTACCGGTAGAGCAGTCAGGGTAGATGCAGCCATTAAGGGACCCCAATCAGTGCCAAATCTATTGGTAAAGCCAGCTAACCAGATTGGCATTGTTGCGTTACCTTGGCTTGAAAGGAGAATGTAGGCTAACAAGAATTCATTCCACGCTTGTATGAAGGCAAAGACTGAAGTGGCGACCAGTCCTGGTGCCATAAGTGGGAAGAGGATTCTGCGATACGCCTGTGGGCGAGTGCAACCATCAACGAGGGCTGCTTCCTCTAGTTCGGCAGGGATACTAATGAGAAATCCGCGTAAGGTCCAGATCACAAATGGCAGAATGAATGCGATGTAAGTGAGTATTACTCCGCTTAATTTATCCGTCATGTGGAATTTTGACAGTAGCAGATAAAGAGGAATCAAAAGCGCTGAAAGTGGAAGCATCTGAACAATGAGGATGCTCCCGATATAGATGGATTTGCCTTTGAAATTCATTCTTGCAACAGCTATCGACGCAAAGAGGGCTGTCGAGATACTGATGATGACCGTGAAGAGAACAACAATCAAAGAATTTAGTAGCGCACGAACAAATCCCTCTTTCGTAACTGCTTCAATGTAATTCGAGAATGAGAAGGAATGAGGCAGAAGAGATGGATGAGTAGAGAGAATATCTCCCTTTGGTTTAAATGAAGTCGTGATCATCCAATAGACGGGAAATCCCATCAAAACGATTGCGATCACACCTGAAATATTTGAAAAGACGCTGGAGGACTTACGCATTATCTCTTCCCATTCTCATCATCTGGCGTAGATAGTAACCAGTGATGGATATCAAAGATGCGATCATGATCAAGGAGATTGCTGCACCCATTCCGTACTCGCTCAATCCGAATGATTTCTGAAATGCATAAATTGCCATTGTGTAATACTCAGAAGAAGGTCGGCTATCTAGGAAGATCCAGATATGTGAGAAGACTTGAAAATCCCAAATTACAGAGAGCGATATCAGAATTACATACACGGGTAATAAAAGCGGCAAAGTGATATTTCTGAACACCTGTCTAGAGTTGGCGCCGTCGATTTCAGCTGCTTCGAGCAACTCTTTGGGAACTTGAGTGAGAGCGGCATAAATGCTGATTGTAATAAATGGGAGCGCACCCCAAGCTACACATCCACCAATAATAAGAAAGCCAGAGAGCGAATTGACAAAGTAGTTGTGCTTATCCATCTCAAAGCCGAGTGAGTTAACAACCGAAGTGACAATGCTAAATTCGAAAGAGAACATCCAACGCCATACCGAAATAGATACCAACTGTGGCATCGCCCACACGAGGATGAGGATGGTGTTGAGAGTATTACGGATTACTGGATGCATTTTGACCATCAAGTGTGCAACCCAAGCTCCGACGACTATTGAAACTGCCACCATTCCAGCGGTGAAGAGCAAGGTGCGCTCAAATATTCTCCAAAACTCTGAATCGGTAAATGTCTCTCGAAAGTTCTGAATACCGACAAAAGTTCCCTTACCCGCGATAATTTCAGCCAGGCCATACTTTTCAAAAGAGAGAGCGAAAAGCTTGTATACCGGAAATGCAAGAATTAAAGTCAGAGCGAATAAACTCGGCGTGATCAGAGCATATGGCCAAATGTTCATACGCTTTTTCGGCCTCAATATTGTGGAAATTTCTCACTCCTAAATTCTGAATTGAACGGAGAGAGAGGCGACTCTCAAGGAATCGCCTCTCTCTCCCTTAACTTTGGCTCCTACTAATTCAGGAGTTTTGTAATTTCAGCCGAAGCATCTGCTGCAGCCTTTTCAACCGTCTTCTTACCTGTTGCGATGTCAGAAAGCATCATCTGAAGGGTATTTGCATTCTCTACATCAACCCACTTGACCGCCCCTGGAATGAACCAAGAGTTTTTAGCTGCTGCTGCAACTGGTGCTGCTGCTCCACTGATGAGTGAAAGCATCTTTGTGTTATTTGGAATTGCACCACTGCGTGCAATTGTTGTCATCTGTGTAGAGTTTGTAAACTCACGAATCCAAGCTGATGCGAGTGCAACATTTGGAGAATAGCTTGGAACACCCAAGTTTGATCCACCGAGGAATGCAGGTGAAGCTTTTCCTGCCTTTACAGATGGCATTGGGAAGAATGCCCAGTCGCTACCAATCTTAGGAATACAGCATGATTCCCATCCGTTTGAGTATGACATTGCGACATCTCCGCTGTTGAAGACATCCCATTGAGAAGCTTCTGTTCCTGACTTATCTGCACGTGAAAGTGAATCACTGACTTCCTTAAAACGATTGAGTCCACGGATTGCAGCATCGGATGTAAGTGAGCCTGCCCACTTGCCACCTGACTTAGTTGCAATGGCGCCACCTTCGTCATAAACAAATGACATCGCTGCATACCAGTACTTACCTGGAAGATAGACTGCTGAGAAGTTCTTGTTGCTGCCATATGCAGACATCAACTTCTTACCTGCAGATAAGAACTCTGCATAAGATTTAGGAACAGAGATTCCTTGTGCCTTAAATAGTGATGGGCGGTACATGATTGCGCGGGCTCCTGCATAGTAAGGAACTGCATAGAGCTTTCCATCGTAGCTTCCGGCCTCAGTGAGTGCATTGAGCCATTTTGAGCTATTGCTAAAACGTGTCTTGTACCCTGAAAGATCTTCAAGTGCACCTGCAGCTGAATACTTCATGACTTCTGTGTTTCCAAATTCGACTACATCTGGACCCTTTTTAGCAACAAGTGCTGCATCGAGCTTCTTGAGGTGATCACCCCAGGTTTGAAATTCGACAGTAACTTTTACATTTGGATACAACTTGTTAAAAGATTTTGTTGCATCTGCAAGTGCGGTTCCAAAATCTTTCGCATCTGGCATAAGCCACACAGTGATTGATTTTGGCGTCGCAGCTTGTGCGGCAGTGCTTCCACTCAGTACTGCAACACCCAAAAGTGCTGCAGCTCCAATGGCTGCAAGTGATTTCACGCGAAGAGTGCGCATTCAAGCCTCCAATAAATCTCGATCTTGGTAGGTCCAAAGATCTAGTGGTACAGGTATAGACCAATTTTCTTTCATTTACTAGTATGTGGAGCCATCACCTGCTGAAATTTATGAGAATGTTATAAAGACCAGCGACCTCGCTCACGCGATAAGGTCAGGTGTGTAACGGCGAGGTATCGCAGCAGCGCTAGATCGTTGATGGGCGCCCGCCAGAGAAGTGAAGGAGGATCGATGGCAAAGGAGGAGGTCCTCAAGCACTTTCGCCTTGCCGACCTTCTACGAGAGGAAATCTCTCATCTCGACCCACATGAGCCCATCCCAGGAGAGCGAGCCCTCGCCGAACGGTATGGAACTTCGCGAGTAACCATTCGCCAAGCTCTCGCACTGTTGCAGGATGATGGGCAGATTTATACGGTCCATGGCGCAGGGTCATTTGTTGCTCCACCCCGAGTCTTGAGACAGATGAAATTAAGTGCATTCACCGATGAGATGAAAGCCCGTGGCATCAATGCATCAACACGTGTAATTAGCGCCAGACTTATTGAGAGAGATTCCGAAGCCACCGATGATTTTATCGTGATTAGCGAACCTTCCTATCGAATCGAGCGACTTCGACTTGCGGACAACGAGCCACTTTCCTGGGAAATCAGTTATATCCGTCAAAGCATTGCTCCAGCATTAATCGAAAAGGATCTGACAACTTCGCTCTACAAGATTCTTGCGTTCCACTACGACCAAACAATTACGAGCGCAGATGAACACCTCACGCCATTTATTTTAAATAAAGAGGAATCAGCGCTATTGAAAGTAGATGCAGGAAGCCCTGCCTTGCGTATTCAACGCACCGGCTATAACTTGCGAGGCGAGGAAGTCGAACGATCAATCGCGGTGAGACAAGGTTCTCGTTGGGATTTCAAATACTCAATTAGGAAATGACTGTCGCAGGAGATCGGAAATATCAATGCCATAACGGCCGAGCTTCTCTTGTCCACCATCGATTGCAGTGAGTACAAAAGGCTTTCCATCAGGGCAGATCACATAGGAATGTTCGAAATGTGACCCTCGTGAAGAATCTGTCGACACAACAGTCCAATCATCTGCAAGGACTTTTGTCTTCTCGCTGCCACGCGTAATCATTGGCTCGATTGCAAGCGCCATACCTGGAACGATCTTCGGACCAAAACCTTTACGACCAAAGTTAAGTACGTGTGGTTCTTGGTGCATCTCAGTACCAATTCCATGTCCGCCGTACTCGCGCAAGATGCCGTACTTCCCTTGAGAATTTACATATTGCTCGACAGCATGACCGATATCAGAAAGACGTGCATTCAGCGATCCTGCAGCAATTCCGCGCCACATGGACTCTTCGCATACATCCATCATCTTTTGATCCTCTGGATCTACAAAACCTAGACCGATAGTAAAAGCTGCGTCTCCATGCCAGCCATCAATGATTGCACCGCAATCGACCGAGACGACATCGCCATCATTAAGAATTCTTGGACCTGGGATACCATGAACGATTTCTTCATTGACTGATACGCATATTGATTTTGGATAACCGTGGTAACCAAGGAAGTTTGCTGTTCCGCCACCGCGCTTAATGGTTGCTACAGCAATTGCGTCAAGTGCATCGGTTGTCATGCCTACTTTAATATTGTCACGAATAGCTTGATGAATATATGCAACCAATAATCCTGCTCGACGCATCACCTTGAGTTCGTCAAGGTTTTTGATTTGGATTGCCATGATCGTTCCCGAATTAAGCTTTGACGCGAGCAAGAGCAGATGTTGCGCGCTCTGTAATCTCTGCAATTTCGCCATCTGCATCGATAGTGATGAGAAGACCTTCGGTGCGATAGAAATGAATAATCGGAGCGGTCTGCTCTTCATAGACATCTAGGCGCTTTGCAATGACTTCTGCTTTATCGTCTTCACGCTGATAGAGATCTGCTCCCCCACATGCGCTGCAGGCTGACGCCTCAGGCGTAGATGGCGCACCACAAGCACGGCATGTTCGACGGGATGAAAGGCGACCAATGATTAATTCATTTGGAATTGAGAGCTCGAGAACTGCATCAAGTGGTGTGCGCTCTTCGGCCAAAATTGCACGAAGAACTTCTGCCTGAACAACGTTGCGTGGAAATCCATCGAGCAAGAAACCGTTTGCGACATCATCCCAAGTAAGACGATCTTTCACCATCGCATTGGTGACTGAATCAGGAACTAATTGACCTGCATCCATAAAAGTCTTTGCTTCCTGACCCAAAGCAGTGTTCTCTTTAAGGTTTGCGCGGAAGATATCTCCTGTAGAGATATGTGGGATGCCATAGTGCGCAGCAAGGAACTGAGCTTGCGTTCCCTTGCCCGCACCTGGTGGACCTACCAGGACGAGACGCATTACTTCAGGAAGCCTTCGTATGAACGCTGCTGGAGCTGTGATTCGATCTGCTTTGCGGTATCAAGACCAACGCCGACAACGATCAGAATCGCTGTTCCACCAAATGGGAAGTTCTGTGAAGCGCCGAATGCAACGAGAGCGATGATTGGAATAATCGCCACAAGAGCAAGGTACAAAGCACCTGGTGCTGTGATGCGTGAAAGAACATATGTGAGGTACTCAGAGGTTGGGCGACCAGCACGAATACCTGGGATAAATCCGCCGTACTTCTTCATGTTATCTGCGACCTCATCTGGGTTAAATGTGATTGCAACATAGAAGTATGTAAAGAAGATGATCAGCGCTGAATAGAGCGCGATATAGATTGGGTGATCACCCTTAACCAAGTTACGTGAAATCCAAACAGCCCAACCAGCCTGGCTATTGGTGAAGTTCACGACCAATGAAGGGATATACAAAAGTGATGAAGCGAAGATAACCGGAATAACGCCAGCCTGGTTTACCTTGATTGGAATATATGTCGATGTTCCGCCGTATGCCTGACGACCCACCATGCGCTTTGCATACTGAACCGGGATACGACGCTGTGCCTGCTCAACGAAGACAACTGCAGCAACAACCGCAAAGCCCATGAGAAGTACGAAGAGGAATACTGGAAGACCCTTTGAAACCTTGATTGCCCACAACTGGCCAGGGAATCCGGCAGCGATAGATGTGAAGATCAAGATAGACATACCGTTACCGACGCCGCGATCTGTGATGAGCTCACCGAGCCACATGATTACAGATGTTCCAGCTGTCATGACAACAATCATTGTCACGATGCGCTGCCATGATGCATCAGGAATAATCGCGAGATTACAGCCTGAGATCAAACGACCTGGTGTACGTGCAACCGCGATCAAACCTGTTGACTGCAAGATTGCAAGACCGATTGTTAAATAACGTGTGTACTGAGTAAGTGTTGCCTGACCTGACTGTCCTTCGTTCTTCAAAGTTTCAAAGCGAGGGATTACAACAGTGAGCAACTGAATAATGATCGAGCTAGTGATGTAAGGCATGATGCCGAGCGCAAAAACTGAGAGCTGAAGAAGAGCTCCACCTGAGAATAAGTTGATAAGACCGAAGAGGCCTGAATTCTCTGCGCTAGCAAGGCACTGCTTGACGTTTGTATATGAAACACCTGGTGTTGGTACTACTGAACCAAAACGGAACAACGCCATGATGGAGAGAGTGAAGAAGATTTTCTTTCGAAGTTCTGGCGTCTTAAATGCCATTCCAAATGCACTGAGCATCAATCTTCTCCCTCTAACCAATCACGACGTTGATTCGAATTTAAAACAGGTTTTACAGTGTGTTCGTAGATCCGCCAGCTGCTGCAATCTTCTCGATTGCTGAAGCTGAGAATGCATGTGCTGTAACAGATACCTTGACAGCGATATCGCCGTTTCCGAGAACCTTTACAGGCAATGAATCGCGAACTGCGCCCTTAGCAATGAGATCAGCAACTGTTACATCGCCACCCTTTGGGAAGAGTGCGTTGATTGTTGAGACGTTAACCGCCTGGTACTCAACGCGTGCTGGGTTCTTAAATCCACGAAGCTTTGGAAGTCGCATAACGAGTGGAAGCTGACCACCCTCGAAGCCCGGACGAACCGTGTTACGAGCGTGAGTTCCCTTACCGCCACGACCTGCAGTCTTACCCTTTGATGCCTCACCGCGACCCTTACGAGTCTTAGCCTTCTTAGCACCTGGAGCTGGACGAAGATGATGAAGTTTGAGAGTCATCTTTATTCGACCTCCTCTACCTTGATCAAGTGACGAGCAGCTACTGCCATGCCACGAATTTCTGGACGATCTTCCTTAACGACAACATCGTTGATGCGCTTTAAACCGAGAGAACGAACAGTGTTACGAATCTCTGGCTTATTGCCAACTGTTGACTTAATCTGAGTGATTTTCAAACGTGGCATTAGGCACCAACTGTCTGCTGTGAAGCGCGGATAATTGCAGCAGGTGCAACATCTTCTAGTGGACGACCACGTCGAGTTGCAATCTGCTCTGGAGACTCGAGCATCTTGAGTGCAGCAACAGTGGCGTGAACCATGTTGATTGCATTAGATGAACCGAGTGACTTTGTAAGAACATCGTGGATACCAGCACACTCAAGTACTGCACGCACAGGACCACCAGCGATAACTCCGGTACCTGGGCTAGCTGGACGAAGAAGAACTACGCCTGCTGCAGTCTCACCTTGAACTGGGTGAGGAATTGTTCCCTGGACGCGTGGAACCTTGAAGAATGACTTCTTAGCCTCTTCAACAGCCTTTGCAATCGCAGCTGGAACTTCCTTTGACTTGCCGTATCCGATACCAACGAGACCGTTTCCGTCACCAACAACTACGAGAGCTGTGAATGAGAAACGACGTCCACCCTTAACAACCTTAGATACGCGGTTGATGAAGACCACGCGCTCTGTGTAAGGAGACTTTTCGCGTTCGCGATCGTCACGACGACCTTCGCGACGTTCGCCGCGACCTTTGTTAGCTGGTGCACCAGTTGATGGAGCAGCTGTTGTTGTTTCAATAGCCATATTAGAACTCCAATCCGTTCTCTCGTGCAGCATCTGCAACAGCTGCGATGCGACCGTGGTACTTATAACCAGCGCGGTCGAATACAACTGCTGAAACGCCAGCCTTCTTAGCGCGCTCAGCTACGAGAGCTCCAACCTTCTTTGCCTTATCTGTCTTTTCGCCAGATGCTGCACGAAGATCTGCTTCCATAGTTGATGCGTAAGCAAGTGTTAAACCTTGTGTGTCATCAATAACCTGAACGAACAGGTGACGTGATGAGCGTGAAACGACGAGGCGTGGACGTGATGGTGTGCCTGAGATCTTCTTGCGAAGACGGAAAGCACGACGAGCGCGCGCGTTTTGCGCATTGCCCTTGCGGACCTTAACTCCGATTGCCATTACTTCTTACCTGCCTTTCCAGCCTTGCGAAGAACCTTTTCGCCTTCAAGACGAAGACCCTTGCCCTTGTAAGGATCAGCCTTGCGAAGCTTCTTTACCTTCGCTGCTGTTTCGCCAACAAGCTGCTTATCGATTCCACTGATAACAAGCTTTGTTGGTGACTCAACCTTGTAGCTGATGCCTTCTGGTGCTGGGAAGTTAATTACGTGGCTGTAGCCGAGCTGGAACTCAAGGTCCTTGCCCTTCTCAGCAACACGGTAACCAACACCAACAATGTTGATTGTGAGTGAGTAGCCGTTTGTTACACCTTCGATGATGTTCGCAACGAGTGTGCGAGACAAGCCGTGAAGTGAACGAACCATGCGCTCATCGTTTGGACGGGCAACAGTGATAACACCATCAGCCTGTGAAACCTTGATTGGCTCAGCAACTGTCAATGAAAGTGAACCCTTAGGACCCTTTGCAGAAACATGCTGACCATTGATTGTTACTTCTACTCCGCTAGGAACAGTGATGGGCATACGACCAATACGTGACATAGTCGATTACCATACGTAAGCGAGAACTTCTCCGCCTACGCCCTTCTTATTAGCCTGCTTATCGGTCAAGAGACCAGATGAAGTAGAGATGATTGCAACACCGAGTCCACCAAGTACCTTTGGAAGCGCAGTTGACTTCGCGTAAACACGAAGACCTGGCTTTGATACACGGCGAAGACCTGCGATTGAACGCTCGCGGTTTGCACCAAACTTAAGATCGAGTGTCAGAGTCTTTCCAACACCGTTCTCGTTTGAAACGATACGGAAGTCAGCGATGTAACCCTCCGTCTTGAGGATTTCTGCGATACGAACCTTTACCGATGATGACGGCATTGAAACCGTGTCATGGTAAGCAGAGTTCGCGTTGCGCAGACGAGACAACATGTCTGCGATCGGATCTGTCATTGTCATACGTGGCCTGTGGCCTTTCTCGAATTAGTATCCAAGCGATTTGCTTGGACTTTTTTCGTTGTAGTTATTACCAAGAAGCTTTTGTGATACCTGGAAGCTCACCACGGTGAGCCATTTCGCGGAAGCAAACACGGCAGATACCAAACTTCTGATAAACAGAGTGTGGGCGACCGCAGCGTGAGCAACGTGTGTAACCGCGAACCTTGAACTTTGGCTTGCGAGCAGCTTTAACCTTGAGTGATGTTTTAGCCATTCTTATGCCTCCTTGAAAGGAAAACCGAGCAACTTCAAGAGTGCGCGACCTTCTTCGTCGTTCTTAGCTGTAGTTACGATTGTGATATCCATACCACGTGGGCGATCAACCTTGTCCTGCTCGATCTCTGGGAATACAACCTGCTCGGTAAGACCGAATGTGTAGTTGCCCTTGCCATCGAACTGCTTTGGTGAGAGACCGCGGAAGTCACGGATACGTGGAAGTGAGATTGAGAGAAGACGGTCTGTGAACTCCCACATACGATCTCCGCGCATTGTCACGTGTGCACCAATTGGCATGCCTTCGCGAAGCTTGAACTGCGCGATTGACTTGCGAGCCTTAGTGACCTGTGGCTTCTGGCCGGTGATTGTTGCGAGATCGCGGATTGCACCTTCGATCAACTTTGAATCACGAGCAGCGTCACCGACACCCATGTTGACGACAACCTTTGTGAGGGTTGGAATCATCATTGGGTTCTTGTAACCGAACTGCTCCTTGAGAGCCTTCTGGATCTCTGAACGGTAACGCGCCTTGAGGCGAACATCTGTTGTTGTTGACATTATTAGATGTCCTTTCCGGTGCGACGTGAGATACGAACGTTCTTGCCTTCGTCATCCTTGCGAACGCCAAGGCGTGTTGCCTTGCCATCTGCATCGACTGCCTGAACGTTTGAGATGTGGATCGAAGCTTCCTGAGTGATGATGCCGCCGACCTTTACTCCACGCTCTGTGGTTGTCTCTTTTGTATGACGCTGAATGCGGTTGACGCCTTCAACAGTGACGCGATCGCCATCAACATGGAGAACCTTGCCGGTTACTCCCTTGTTCTTTCCGGCGATAACGAGCACGTTATCGTCTTTCTTAATCTTCGCCATGGTTTAGAGCACCTCCGGAGCGAGTGAAATGATCTTCATGTAGCGCTTGTCGCGAAGTTCGCGTGCAACTGGGCCGAAGATACGAGTTCCGCGTGGTTCGCCGTCAGCCTTGAGGATGACAGCTGCGTTCTCGTCAAACTTGATGTAAGAACCGTCTGGACGACGACGCTCTTTTACTGTGCGAACGATGACAGCCTTAACGACTTCACCCTTCTTCACTGTTCCGCCAGGAATTGCATCCTTAACTGAACATACGATGATGTCACCGATACCTGCGTAGCGACGCTTGGATCCGCCGAGTACACGAATACAGAGAAGCTCTTTAGCTCCTGTGTTATCCGCGACGCGAAGGCGAGATTCTTGCTGAATCATTTTTTATTCCACCCGTCCCTTACTTAGCCTTCTCGATGATTGAAACTAAACGCCAGCGCTTTGATGCAGATAGTGGACGTGTCTCCATGATGATTACACGGTCACCGATGCCAGCTGAGTTGGTCTCATCATGTGCCTTGAGCTTCTGTGAGCGGCTCATAACCTTTGAGTAGATACCGTGTGCAACACGATTTTCTACCTCAACAACGATGGTCTTATCCATCTTGTCTGAAGTTACGATGCCCTCACGAGTCTTGCGATCTGCGCGATCTACTGAATTAGACATTATGCAGCGCCTCCAATTCCTAGTTCGCGTTCACGAATAATTGTGTAGATACGCGCAATCTCCTTGCGTACCTGGCCGAGGCGGCCATGTGACTCGAGCTGACCAGTAGCTGCCTGGAAACGAAGGTTGAAAAGTTCTTCCTTGTTCTCACGAAGCTTTGCTGTGAGCTCCTCTGGTGACAATTGACGAAGTTCATCGTTAGAAATAGTCGTCATCTTTACGCCTCCTCACGCTTTACAACACGGCACTTCATTGGAAGCTTGTGAATTGCAAGGCGCATAGCCTCTGTTGCAACTTCCTCAGATACACCTGAAATTTCAAACATTACGCGACCTGGCTTAACGTTTGCGATCCACCATTCTGGAGAACCCTTACCGGAACCCATGCGAGTTTCAGCTGGCTTCTTTGTGAGTGGACGGTCTGGATAGATATTGATCCATACCTTTCCACCACGCTTGATGTAACGTGTCATCGCAATACGCGCTGCTTCGATCTGACGGTTTGTTACGTATGCAGGTGCAAGAGCTTGGATACCAAAGTCACCGAATGCGACCTGTGTTCCGCCCTTTGCTCCACCGCTACGTGATGGGTGGTGCTGCTTACGGTGCTTAACCTTGCGTGGAATCAACATTAGTTAGCTGCTCCTTCCGCTGCAGGTGCTGCAGGTGCATCGTTACGTGGTGCACGTGGTGCACGTGGACGACGATCTGCCTTTGGTGCGCGGGCTTCTTCAAGAGCCTTAGCTGCACGCTCTGCGCGTGAACCAATTACTTCACCCTTGTAGATCCATACCTTGACGCCTAAGCGACCGAATGTTGTATGTGCTTCGTAGAAGCCATAATCAATATCCGCACGAAGTGTGTGTAGTGGAACACGACCTTCACGGTAGAACTCTGAGCGAGACATTTCTGCACCACCGAGACGACCACCGCATTGAACACGGATGCCCTTTGCGCCAGCCTTGAGTGCCGACTGCATTGACTTACGCATTGCGCGACGGAAAGAGACACGTGCTGCAAGCTGCTCTGCAATGCCCTGTGCAACAAGCTGCGCATCAACTTCTGGGTTCTTCACCTCGAGAATGTTGAGCTGAACCTGCTTGCCTGTGAGCTTTTCGAGCTTCTGGCGAATAACGTCTGCTTCTTGTCCACGACGACCGATAACAATTCCTGGGCGTGCTGTGTGAAGGTCGATACGTACACGATCACGTGTGCGCTCGATTTCAATGCGTGAAACGCCAGCGCGCTCCATTCCCTTGGTCATAAGGCGACGGATTTCGACATCTTCCTTGACGTAATCCTTGTACAACTTATCTGCATACCAACGTGATTTGAATTCAGTTGTAATGCCTAGGCGGAAGCCATGTGGATTTACTTTTTGACCCATTTAGTTGGACGCTCCTTTCGCAGCTAGTGGCGACTTCTCACTACGCTTTGGATTGCGTGTCTGTGCAGACTGTGGTGCGCGTGAAATTGACTTTGCAACGTTCTTATCAGTGCTGACAGCAACAGTGATATGTGATGAACGCTTGAGGATGCGGAAACCGCGTCCTTGTGCACGTGGACGGAAACGCTTCATTGTGCGTCCCTCATCAACGAGCGCTTCTACAACCCAGAGCTCTGATGCGTCACGGATTGCTGGGTTCTGCTGCTTAGCATTTGCTACAGCTGAGTTGAGAAGTGTGAACACATCATCACCTGCAGCTTGTGGTGCAAACTTAAGAACAGAGAGAGCTTCATCAGCGCGCATTCCACGGACGAGGTCGACAACGCGACGCGCCTTCTGTGGTGTGTGGCGAATATCGCGCAAGATTGCGCGACCGACTACAGGCTTATCAGTATTAGCCACGGTTAGCTCTCCGATCGTCCTTGACGTGACCCTTGAAGGTACGTGTTGGTGCGAATTCACCGAGCTTGTGGCCGATCATCGCATCTGTAATGAATACTGGAACATGCTTACGTCCGTCGTGGACAGCAATTGTGTGGCCGATCATTGATGGTGAAATCATTGAACGACGTGACCATGTCTTGATGACATTCTTTGTGTTCGCTTCATTCTGTGCATCTACCTTCTTAGATAGATGTCCATCAATGAATGGACCCTTCTTGAGACTACGTGGCATAAGGGCTCCTACCGCTTCTTATTCGACTTACGACGACGGACAATCATTGAATCTGACTTCTTGCTCTTACGGGTGCGGCCTTCAGGCTTACCCCATGGAGTCACTGGGTGACGTCCACCAGAAGTCTTACCTTCACCACCACCGTGTGGGTGATCTACTGGGTTCATAACAACACCACGAACAGATGGACGAACGCCTAACCAGCGCTTACGTCCAGCCTTTCCGTAGTTGATGTTGCCGTGCTCAGCATTTCCAACTTCACCAACAGTTGCGCGGCAGCGAACATCAACGTTGCGGATTTCGCCAGATGGCATACGAAGCTGTGCGTATGGTCCATCCTTTGCAACGAGCTGTACTGATGCGCCAGCTGAACGAGCGATCTTCGCTCCGCCACCTGGGCGAAGTTCGATTGCGTGAACAGTTGTACCTACTGGGATGTTGCGAAGTGGCAAGTTGTTACCAGGCTTGATATCAGCCTTTGGGCCGTTCTCAATCTGCTGGCCTTGCACAAGCTTATTTGGAGCGATGATGTAACGCTTCTCTCCATCTGCGTAGTGAAGAAGAGCGATGTTCGCTGAACGGTTTGGGTCGTATTCGATATGAGCGACCTTTGCTGGGACGCCATCTTTATCGTTACGTGTGAAGTCAATAAGACGGTAAGCGCGCTTGTGTCCACCACCCTGGTGACGAACAGTTACACGACCCTGATTGTTACGGCCACCCTTTGAGTGAATTGGGCGAACGAGTGACTTTTCAGGTGTTGAGCGTGTGATCTCTGCGAAATCTGAAACAGATGCTCCACGCTGACCTGGTGTGGTCGGCTTAAGTTTGCGAAGTGCCATTTATGGTTTCCTCTCTTTAAGGTCCCGTCTCAATTAAGAAACAGGGCCTCCGAAGATGTCGATACGGTCGCCAGCGGCCACATGAACGATTGCTCGCTTTGTGTCTTTGCGCTTTCCATCACCAAAACGTGTGCGCTTGTTCTTTCCTGGGCGGTTGAGTGTGTTAACACTGACAACCTTGACGCCAAATACCTTTTCAACAGCGATCTTGATCTCTGTCTTATTAGCATCTGGTGAAACCAAGAATGTGTACTTATTTTCATCTAGCAATCCGTAGCTCTTCTCAGAGACAACTGGTGCTAGCAAAATGTCGCGGTAATCCTTCATTATGCAGATACCTCACTTTCGCGTGCGACTGACTTAACAGACTTTCCTGCTGTCTTCGCCTTGAGGAAATCCTTGATCGCTGCTTCTGAGAAGACAACGTCATCGCTCTTCAAGATGTCGTATGCATTGAGCTGATCTGGAACGAGGAGGTGAAGGTTCTCTGCGTTACGAAGTGAACGCCATGCGAGATCTTCTGTGCGAGATACAACAACCAAGAGGTTCTTGCGCTCTGAGAACTGACGAACTGCTGTAAGCGCTGCCTTTGTTGAAGGTGCGTTAGCAATCTGATCTAGTACGTGAAGACGATCATTGCGCTGACGATCAGAGAGAACTCCACGGAGCGCTGCTGCAATCATCTTCTTTGGTGTGCGCTGTGCATAGTCACGTGGACGAACTGCATGTGCTGCACCACCACCGCGCTGAAGAGGAGCACGGACAGAACCTTGACGAGCACGACCTGTTCCCTTCTGCTTGAAAGGCTTCTTACCTGAACCAGAAGTTTCACCACGGTTCTTTGCCTTCTGTGTTCCCTGGCGTGCTGCAGCGAGCTGTGCTGTAACAACCTGGTGAATCAGAGGAATGTTTGTCTGAGCGTCGAAGATATCTGCTGGTAGATCAACTGATCCAACCTTCTTACCTTCTGCGTTCTTGACTTCGAGTGTAAGCGCCATGGCTTATGCACCTGCCTTTACTGTCTCGACAACTGCCTTCTTCGCAGCTGAGCGGATGAAGACAAGGCCTCCATCAGTACCTGGAACTGCGCCCTTGATGAGGAGCAAGTTGCGCTCTGCATCGACGCCAGCAACGATGAGGTTCTGAGTAGTGATCTTCTCGTTACCCATACGACCCATCATGCGCATTCCCTTGAAAACGCGACCTGGTGTAGAACATGCACCGATTGAACCGGGCATACGGTGCTTACGGTCAACACCGTGAGATGCACCGATACCACCAAATCCGTGGCGCTTCATAACACCAGCAGTTCCCTTACCTGTTGAAGTACCTGTCGCATCAACAATGTCTCCAACTGCGAAAGTTGTTGCGCCGACTTCCTGGCCGATTGTGTAATCAGCTGCTGAAAGTGTGCGGAGTTCTGCAATGCTGCGACGAGGAGTGACGCCAGCCTTTGCAAACTGTCCAGCTTGTGGCTTATTAACCTTCTTTGGATCAATCGCACCGAAACCGAGCTGAACAGCTGAGTAGCCATCCTTCTCAGGTGTGCGAAGACCTGTGACGATGCATGAATCTACAGAGACCACAGTTACTGGGATCATCTTGTTCTGTGCATCAAAAATTTGTGTCATGCCAAGCTTCTTACCAAGAACGCCCTTGATGGACGAACCGTAAGACTGAGTTACAACTGTATGTGCCATTAGTTTTCGTCCTTTCCTTAGAGCTTAATCTCGATGTCGACGCCAGCTGGCAAGTCGAGACGCATCAATGAATCAACAGTCTTAGGTGTTGGGTCGATGATGTCGATGAGGCGCTTATGTGTGCGCATCTCGAAGTGCTCGCGGCTGTCCTTGTACTTGTGAGGAGAGCGAATCACGCAATATGTGTTCTTCTCTGTTGGTAGCGGCACTGGACCCGCGACGGTTGCACCTGTGCGCTCGACTGTCTCAACGATCTTCTTCGCTGATGAATCGATTACCTCATGGTCATACGCCTTGAGTCGAATGCGGATCTTTTGTCCCGCCATGTGAATCTCCTCTTTAATATTTCTTTAGAACTGCTTCGGTAAATTTAATTTTCAAACCTTCGTTTTCAGTGGCGGCGGTTTCCCGCCGCCACTTCAACGATTTACTACTGGATTACTTCTTGATCTTTGTAACGCGACCAGCACCTACTGTGCGGCCACCTTCGCGGATAGCGAAGCGAAGACCATCTTCCATAGCGATTGGCTGGATGAGAGTTACTGACATCTCAGTGTTATCGCCAGGCATAACCATTTCTGTGCCTTCTGGAAGTGTTACAACACCAGTTACGTCAGTTGTACGGAAGTAGAACTGTGGACGGTAGTTGTTAAAGAATGGAGTGTGACGTCCTCCTTCATCCTTTGAAAGGATGTAAGCAGATGCCTCGAACTCTGTGTGAGGTGTGATTGAGCCTGGCTTGCAAACAACCTGGCCGCGCTCAACATCTTCACGCTTTGTTCCACGGAGAAGAAGTCCGACGTTCTCGCCAGCCTGTCCTTCGTCGAGGAGCTTACGGAACATTTCAACGCCAGTAACAGTTGTCTTCTGTGCATCCGGACGGATACCAACGATTTCAACTTCTTCGTTAACCTTGACGATACCGCGCTCAATACGACCTGTGATAACTGTTCCACGACCTGTGATTGTGAAAACGTCTTCAACTGGCATAAGGAATGGCTTGTCGATGTCACGAGCAGGCTGTGGGATGAATGCGTCAACAGCATCCATAAGCTTCATGAGCTGATCTGCCCAGTGAGCATCTCCCTCAAGAGCCTTAAGCGCTGAGATGCGAACGATTGGAGTGTCATCGCCTGGGAACTCGTACTTAGAGAGAAGTTCACGAACTTCCATCTCAACGAGCTCAAGGATTTCCTCATCGTCAACCATGTCTGACTTGTTAAGTGCAACAACGATTGATGGAACGCCAACCTGACGTGCAAGGAGAACGTGCTCCTTAGTCTGTGGCATTGGTCCGTCTGTAGCTGCAACAACGAGGATTGCTCCGTCCATCTGTGCAGCGCCGGTGATCATGTTCTTGATGTAGTCAGCGTGACCTGGGCAGTCAACGTGTGCGTAGTGACGCTTCTCTGTCTGGTACTCGATGTGAGCGATAGAGATTGTGATACCGCGCTGACGCTCTTCAGGAGCCTTATCGATCTGATCGAAAGGTGTGAATGGGTTTACATCAGGGTACTTGTCGTGCAAAACCTTTGAGATTGCTGCAGTAAGTGTTGTCTTACCGTGGTCAATGTGACCGATGGTGCCGATGTTTACGTGCGGCTTTGACCGCTCGAATTTCGCCTTTGCCATTTGTTTCCTCTTTCGTTATTGGATGCTTTGCTATTAGGGATTCGTGCTGTGGTAGTACTGGTGGTATTAGGGATTAACGAATTATTCGCCGCGAACCTTCGCAACGATTTCCTTCATTACATTGCCGGGAACTTCAGCGTAAGAATCGAATTCCATGCTGTAGCTCGCGCGACCTTGTGTTCTAGAGCGGAGATCGCCGACATAACCGAACATCTCCGACAATGGAACTAGCGCCCTAACAACGCGGGCACCTGACCGCTCGTCCATGGCCTGAATTTGACCACGACGACTATTGAGATCGCCGATGACATCACCCATGAAGTCTTCAGGGGTAACAACTTCGACCTTCATTACTGGCTCGAGAATTGCAGGATCAGCAAGCTTTGCTGCTTCCTTAAATGCTGCGATACCAGCCACCTTGAATGCGAGTTCAGATGAGTCAACATCGTGATACGCGCCGTCAAGAAGAGTTACTCGTACATCTGTAAGTGGGTAGCCAGCAAGTGGACCTGAAGTCATTGCTTCGCGGCATCCTGCATCTACTGAAGGGATGTACTCCTTTGGAACACGACCACCGGTGATCTTGTTGACGAATTCATATCCGCCTTCGATTTCACCTGTTGGAAGAGGCTCGACTGCAATCTGGATCTTTGCGAACTGACCAGAACCACCTGTCTGCTTCTTGTGTGTGTAGTCGTGACGTGCAACTGGCTTACGAAGTGTTTCGCGGTATGCAACCTGTGGCTTACCGACGTTAGCTTCAACCTTGAACTCGCGACGCATACGGTCTACGAGAATTTCGAGGTGGAGCTCACCCATACCAGCAATGATTGTCTGGCCTGTCTCTTCATCTGTCTCAACGTGGAATGTTGGATCTTCTTCTGAGAGACGCTGAATAGCGACGCCAAGTTTTTCCTGGTCGCCCTTTGTCTTTGGCTCGATTGCAACAGAGATAACTGGTGCTGGGAAGTCCATTGACTCGAGAACTACTGGCTTTGCTGGATCACAGAGAGTCTCGCCTGTTGTTGTGTCCTTAAGACCCATAACAGCAACGATCATTCCCGCACCAACATTGTCACGCTCTTCGCGCTTGTTAGCGTGCATCTGGTAAATCTTTCCGATGCGCTCTTTGCGGTTCTTAGCAGAGTTCAAGATTGTTGAACCTGTCTCGAGCACGCCTGAGTACACACGGATAAATGTGAGCTTTCCAAGGTGTGGATCTGTCATGATCTTGAATGCGAGAGCTGAGAATGGCTCTGAGTTATCAGGCTTACGTGTTACCTCAACCTCTGAGTCGTGCATATCTGTACCGACGATTGCATCAACATCGAGTGGTGATGGAAGGTAGCGAGTAACTGCATCGAGCATTGGTTGAACGCCCTTGTTCTTAAATGCAGAACCTGTAAGAACTGGTGAAAGCTTTGCAGCGATTGTTGCGCGGCGGATACCAGCGATAATTTCAGCAGTTGAAAGTTCAGCGCCCTCAAGGAACTTCTCCATGATTGCATCGTCATTCTCTGCAAGAGTTTCAAGCATCTGTGCGCGAGCAGCAGTAGCAGCGTCAACCATGTTCGCAGGAATCTCTTCAACTACGTAGTCTTCGCCCTTCTTTGTCTCACCGCGCCACACGAGCGCCTTCATCTCGATGAGATCAACTACACCGATGAAATCTGACTCGAGACCGATTGGAAGCTGAAGTACGAGTGCAACTGCGTTGAGGCGATCCTTGATCATGCCAACGCACTTGTCGAATGAAGCACCTGTACGGTCGAGCTTGTTAACGAAACAGATACGTGGAACTGAGTAACGATCTGCTTGGCGCCATACTGTTTCAGATTGTGGCTCTACACCCGCAACTCCATCGAAGACTGCAACAGCGCCATCGAGCACACGAAGTGAACGCTCTACCTCGACTGTGAAGTCAACGTGGCCCGGTGTATCGATGATGTTGATGAGGTGGTTCTTCCATGAACATGTTGTTGCAGCTGAAGTGATCGTGATACCACGCTCTTGCTCCTGCTCCATCCAGTCCATCGTTGCTGCACCTTCGTGCACTTCACCAATCTTGTATGAGATACCTGTGTAGAAGAGGATGCGCTCAGTAGTTGTTGTTTTACCCGCGTCGATGTGAGCCATGATTCCGATATTGCGAACCGTAGCTAGATCGATCTTCTCTACTGTTGACACTTATATTCCTCTTCTCGTTTTATTAAATCTTTTTATTAGCTTTATTTAGAAGCTAGCGATTACCAGCGGTAGTGTGCGAAAGCCTTGTTAGCTTCAGCCATCTTGTGTGTATCTTCGCGACGCTTTACAGCTGCACCAAGACCGTTAGCTGCATCGAGCAACTCGTTCTGAAGGCGCTCTGCCATTGACTTTTCGCGACGAAGACGTGAGTAATCAACCAACCAGCGAAGCGCGAGAGTTGTTGCGCGACCTGACTTAACTTCGATTGGAACCTGGTATGTAGCACCACCGACGCGACGTGACTTAACTTCAATCGCTGGGCGAATGTTGTCGAGTGCGCGCTTCAATGTGATTACAGGATCAACTTCTGTCTTTGCACGTGTTCCTTCAAGAGCTGTGTAGACAATGCCTTCAGCTGTTGAACGCTTACCGTGAAGAAGAATCTTGTTAATGAGTGCTGTTACAACTGGTGAGTTGTAAACAGGATCAGCAACAACAGGTGACTTCGGAGCAGGACCTTTACGTGGCATTAGCTAGCCTTCTTTTCTCTCTTAGCGCCGTAGCGTGAACGTGATTGCTTGCGGTTCTTTACACCCTGTGTATCGAGTGATCCGCGAATAATCTTGTAACGAACACCTGGTAGATCCTTTACGCGACCACCGCGTACAAGAACGATTGAGTGCTCTTGAAGGTTGTGACCTTCACCTGGAATGTATGCAGTTACTTCCATGCCACTAGTAAGACGAACACGTGCAACCTTACGAAGCGCAGAGTTTGGCTTCTTAGGTGTTGTTGTATAAACACGTGTGCAAACACCGCGACGCTGTGGTGAACCTTTAAGCGCTGGCGTTGAAGTCTTCGTAGTCTTTTCTGCGCGACCACGACGAACTAGTTGCTGAATTGTTGGCACTACATTCTCCTTTTGGTTTCGCACTTTTCACGCTCACACTCCGACCCACGCGGTCGGGTGTGTTGCACGTAAAAAGCGCAGAGGAGAAAGGTATCTGAGGGGTGGGCTAAAGTGCAAAACGGCCCTTTTACTCCTTTGGCTCCAAAATTTCCTGGAGTATCCACAAATTTAGATCCCGGGCGTGTCTTGGCTCTCCATGCGTGAGGCTGGGGCTCCCCTAAGATTTTGTACATATATTTGTACAGATATGCTGCTATCGTCTCACTCATGACTACAGCAGCGAAATCCAAGAAGAAATCCCCTCGATTTAAAGAGGTCATGCCCGTATCGGAGGCCCGTCGAGAGTTCTCCACCATCCTCAAAGGCTTCACCGACCAGACTCAATCCGAGCCTGTCTACATCGGAGCTCATCGCAAGGCCGAAGCGGTCTTGATTCCAGTTTCAATTTGGGAGTACATGCTCGATCTCATCGATGACATTGCAATCGCGAAAATAGTTGAAGAACGAAAAGACGGCCCATTTATCAAAATGACTTTAGAAGAACTCGCTAAAGAAGTTGGATTGGAATGGCCGCTTAAAGAATGAACCCACCTCTTCCCCAATTACCAGAAATAAGCTTTGACAATAATATTTCATCAGACTTTGACTCTCTAAAATCACGAGAACTTAAGGTCATCGCCGTAAAACTAATCGGGAAAATTCAAAGCGGAGAAATCAGAGGCACACGACTTGAAAAAAGAAGCGCAACTGGAAATCTTCAAGGATGCTTCAAAATCTATTTTGATTTAAAGGAAGATGTCTCTCCCAGGTACCGAATTGTTTATACATTTCTACCCGACCACTCACTCCCAAGAGTGCTCCATGTGCTTGCAGTTGCTAAAAGAGAAAATATGGAAGCTTATAAATTGGCTTTGCAGCGATTGCAAGATCCATTGATGAGACGATTATTGGAAGAATATAAAGAAAACTAATTCTTGATATGTGAAGGTATTGCTATGCCTTCAGAATCTGGTGCAGTGATTGGCTCGCTCTTAACACGTGCGAGCGGGATGATGCCGGACCAGATAGGAAGTTCTTTATCTTCAGGTTCATCATTGACTCCCCCGGTACGGCTCTTGAGGCTGTACTTCTCGATCGGAAGCTCAATAATCATCGTTCCAGCTGCCTCTTTATTGGTTGTTGGGCGAGCATAGGAAGTCATTCCAGGCAGAAGGCCTTCAGTGATGAGATCCATTGCAGCGAGCTTCTCTGAATCTTCTAGTCGCTTGCCCTGACCGAAGATCATCACAGATTCGTAATTCATCGAAGAATTAAATGCGGATTTTGCAACGATGATTGCGTTCAATTTAGTAATAGTGACGCACATTTGAGCGCCCTTTGCGAGCTGCATCATTAAACGTGATCCTGTTGAACCATGCAACAAGATGCGATCGTTATCGCGCGCATATGCCATCGGGATTACAAATGGCTCATTGATGTCAGCGTCGATAAAGCCCACGTGTGCAACATATTCGCTATCCAGCAGTGAGTTCACTGCCTCGCGATCAAATACTTCGCGGTCGTCGTGGCGCTTAACGTGATACTTCGAATCGTTGCTCATTGAGTGACCTTATCTACTAATGAAGAACGCCCGCTACTAGTTAAAGTAACGGGCGTTCTTCGTGCTAATTAATTATTAGCGAGGAACTTCAACCTCATCCAAGCGAACTGCTTCGCCTGTTCCACCCTGATCGAATGGAGTGAGATCGTATTCATCGTAGTTAGCGTAGACAGCTGCCTTCGCTTCCTCTGTTGGCTCGACGCGGATATTGCGGTAACGGGCAAGGCCGGTTCCTGCAGGGATCAACTTACCGATGATGACGTTCTCCTTGAGACCGAGCAATGGATCGCTCTTCTCTGAAAGTGCCGCATCTGTAAGTACGCGAGTTGTCTCCTGGAATGAAGCCGCTGACAACCATGACTCAGTTGCAAGAGATGCCTTTGTGATACCCATGAGCTCTGGACGACCTGATGCCGCCTTCACTCCTGATGTAACAGCCTTGCGGTTCTCTGCCATAAAGCGGTTGTGCTCGACGAGCTCACCCGGAAGAAGATCTGTATCTCCAGCCTCAAGAACAGTAATGCGCTTGAGCATCTGGCGAACAACAACTTCGATGTGCTTATCGTGAATTCCTACGCCCTGTGAACGGTATACACCCTGAATTTCATTAACAAGGTGAATCTGAGTTGCACGTGGGCCGAGGATACGAAGAACCTGCTTTGGATCGATAGCACCGACGACCATCTTCTGGCCGACTTCAACGCGCTGTCCTTCCTCTACGAGAAGCTTCTGACGACGTGTGATTGGGTAAGCGACTTCTTCTCCACCATCATCTGGTGTGACGACAATCTTCTTGCCCTTTGCATCTTCACGGAATGAGACAACGCCCGCTGCCTCTGCGATTGGCGCAACACCCTTAGGTGTACGTGCCTCGAAGAGCTCGACGATACGTGGAAGACCGTGCGTGATGTCATCACCTGCAACACCACCGGTGTGGAAGGTACGCATTGTGAGCTGTGTTCCTGGCTCACCAATTGACTGCGCAGCAATGATTCCAACTGCTTCACCGACGGCTACACGCTGACCTGCAGCGAGTGAGCGACCGTAGCAAGCTGCACACTGTCCAACCTTGCTATCGCAAGTAAGAACTGAGCGAACCTTGATCTCATCGATACCAGCTGCAACTAGTGCATCGATATCGCGATCTCCGAGGTCTGTGCCTGCCTTCATGATGACAGAACCGTTTGCTTCAACATCTTCAGCCAATGTACGACCGTAGACAGATGATTCAACGTGATCATGCTTGACGAGGTTTCCAGCTTGCTGACGAACAGCAATTGGAAGTGAGAGACCGCGATCAGTACCGCAATCTTCCTCGCGAATGATTACATCCTGTGCAACGTCGCAGAGACGACGTGTGAGGTAACCAGAGTCAGCTGTACGAAGAGCTGTATCCGCGCCACCCTTACGAGCACCGTGTGTCGAAATAAAGTATTCGAGAACTGACAAGCCCTCACGGAAGTTTGACTTAATAGGGCGAGGAATAATTTCACCCTTTGGATTCGCCACAAGTCCACGCATACCTGCGATCTGACGAATCTGCATCATATTTCCACGAGCACCTGAGTAGACCATCATCCAGACTGGGTTGACGCGAGGGAAGCTATCTTCCATCTCCTTACCAACTTCAGCTGTTGCCTTAGTCCAGATCTCGATGAGCTCTTGGCGACGCTCGTCATCTGTGATGAGACCCTTTTCGTACTGTGACTGAACCTTGTCTGCCAATGTTTCATAGGTAGCAAGAATTTCAGCCTTACGAGGAGGTGTCACAACATCTTCGATACCGATAGTTGCGCCAGCGCGAGTTGCCCAGTGGAAACCAAGTGACTTCAACTCGTCGAGAGTCTGCGCCACAGTGACCTTTGGATAGAACTCAGCAAGACGATCAACAATTACGCCGAGAGCCTTCTTTGTTACATCGTGATCGATGAATGGGAAGTCTGCAGGAAGTGCCTCGTTGAAGAGTGCACGACCAATAGTTGTCTCGCGAGTTTCACCCTTAAGACGAATCTTGACCTTTGCCTGCAATGAAACTGAGTGCTGATCAAATGCCATGATCGCTTCAGCAAGTGAAGAGAAGGCGCGGCCTGCGCCGACCTCGTTCTCGCGTTCCATTGTGAGGAAGTACAGACCAAGAACCATGTCCTGTGTAGGAGATGTAATTGGTCGACCGTTAGCTGGTGACAAGATGTTGTTTGAAGACAACATCAAGATACGAGCTTCAGCCTGTGCTTCTGCAGATAATGGAAGGTGAACTGCCATCTGGTCACCGTCGAAGTCAGCGTTAAACGCTGTACATACGAGTGGGTGAATCTGAATAGCCTTACCTTCAACCAACTGTGGTTCGAACGCCTGGATACCCAAGCGGTGAAGAGTTGGTGCGCGGTTAAGGAGCACTGGATGCTCTGCAATAACTTCTTCAAGAACATCCCACACAACTGGACGAGCACGCTCGACCATGCGCTTTGCCGACTTGATGTTCTGTGCGTGGTTGAGATCAACCAAGCGCTTCATTACGAATGGCTTGAAGAGTTCGAGCGCCATCTGCTTTGGAAGTCCGCACTGGTGAAGCTTCAACTGTGGACCAACAACAATTACAGAACGGCCTGAGTAGTCAACGCGCTTACCGAGAAGGTTCTGACGGAAGCGACCCTGCTTACCCTTAAGCATGTCTGAAAGTGACTTGAGTGCACGGTTACCTGGACCTGTAACTGGACGACCACGACGACCGTTATCGAAGAGCGAGTCAACAGCTTCCTGCAACATACGCTTTTCATTGTTAACGATGATCTCTGGTGCACCGAGATCAGCAAGACGCTTCAAACGATTGTTACGGTTGATAACGCGGCGATAGAGATCGTTGAGATCTGATGTCGCAAAACGTCCACCATCGAGCTGAACCATCGGACGAAGATCCGGTGGAATAACTGGAACACAATCAAGCACCATTGATGCTGGATTGTTAGTGGTTGTCATGAATGCATTGACAACCTTAAGACGCTTGATAGCGCGAGTCTTCTTTGCACCCTTACCGTTTTCAGAAAGGTCTGTGAGCATTGCATGCTCTGTCTCGAGATCGAAAGTCTCAAGGCGCTTCTTGATTGCAGCAGCACCCATGTCGCCCTTGAAGTACATTCCATAACGATCGCGCATCTCGCGGTAGAGGTTCTCATCACCTTCGAGATCCTGAACCTTGAGGTTCTTAAAGCGGTTCCAGACATCTTCAAGACGTGCGATCTCACGATCTGCACGCTCGCGGATTGCCTTGAGCTCACGCTCTGCAGATTCGCGGACCTTGCGCTTTACATCTGACTTTGCATCTTCAGCTTCGAGCTCTGCAATATCTGCTTCGAGCTTCTTCTGACGAGCATCGAGATCTACATCGCGCTTTGTCTCGATCTTCTTACGATCGTTTGCAAGCTTCTTCTCGTTCTGCGCACGATCTTCTTCGCGAGCCTCTTCATCGACCTCAGTGATCATGTAAGCAGCGAAGTAGATGACCTTTTCAAGGTCCTTTGGTGCAAGGTCAAGAAGGTAACCAAGGCGTGATGGAACACCCTTGAAGTACCAGATGTGAGTTACAGGAGCAGCAAGCTCGATATGACCCATGCGCTCGCGACGAACCTTTGCACGTGTTACTTCAACACCGCAACGCTCGCAGATGATTCCCTTAAAGCGGACGCGCTTGTACTTACCGCAATAACATTCCCAGTCACGAGTTGGACCGAAGATCTTCTCATCGAAGAGTCCGTCCTTCTCAGGCTTGAGTGTGCGGTAGTTGATTGTCTCTGGCTTCTTTACTTCGCCGAAAGACCAATCACGAATGTTCTGTGCCGATGCGAGACCGATACGAAGTTCATCAAAGAAATTTACATCTAACATTTTTCGTCTCCTTAAACTTCTTCTACAGAGCTTGGCTCAACTCGTGACAAGTTGATACCTAGTTCTTCGGCTGCACGGAAAATTTCTTCATCGTTATCGCGCATTTCAATTGCGACACCTTCTGAAGAAAGTACTTCTACATTGAGGCAGAGTGATTGCATTTCCTTGATAAGTACCTTGAATGATTCTGGGATACCTGGTTCAGGAATGTTCTCGCCCTTAACGATCGCCTCGTAAACCTTGACGCGACCTAGAACGTCGTCAGACTTAATTGTGAGAAGTTCTTGAAGTGTGTAAGCAGCACCGTACGCTTCAAGTGCCCACACCTCCATCTCACCAAAGCGCTGACCACCGAACTGAGCCTTACCGCCGAGTGGCTGCTGAGTAATCATTGAGTATGGACCAGTTGAACGTGCGTGGATCTTGTCGTCTACCAAGTGGTGGAGCTTCAAGATGTACATGTATCCAACTGAAATTGGAGTTGGGTATGGCTCGCCTGAACGACCATCAAACAACTTTGTCTTACCTGAACGGCCGATGAGCTGGAGGCCATCGCGGTTAGGAAGAGTAGATTCGAGAAGACCTGAGATTTCATCTTCAAGTGCACCGTCGAAGACAGGGGTCGCAATGTTTGTACCTGGTGCGCCCTTCTCTGCGCCGATCGCCTTGAGGTGATCTGCCCATGCTTCACCAACACCTGAAACATCCCAACCGGTCTTAGCGACCCAGCCGAGGTGCATTTCAAGAACCTGTCCAACGTTCATACGTCCTGGAACACCAAGTGGGTTCAAGACAACGTCGACTGGAGTTCCATCTTCAAGGAATGGCATATCTTCAACAGGGAGAATCTTTGAGATAACACCCTTGTTACCGTGGCGACCAGCAAGCTTGTCACCATCTTGAATCTTGCGCTTCTGTGCAACATAAACACGGACGAGCTGGTTAACACCGGCTGGAAGTTCGAATCCTTCTTCTGATTCGAAGATCTTTACGCCGATAACTTTGCCGCTCTCACCGTGTGGAACCTTAAGAGATGTATCGCGAACTTCGCGAGCCTTCTCACCAAAGATTGCACGGAGCAAGCGCTCTTCTGGTGTGAGTTCGGTTTCTCCCTTAGGAGTTACCTTTCCAACCAAGATATCGCCTGGAACAACATCTGCACCTACGCGAATGATTCCGCGCTCATCGAGGTCTGCAAGGACTTCTTCTGAAACGTTAGGGATGTCGCGTGTGATTTCTTCAGCACCGAGCTTTGTATCGCGTGCATCAACTTCGTACTCTTCAATGTGAATTGAAGTGAGTACATCGTCCTGCACGAGGCGCTGAGACAAGATGATCGCATCTTCGTAGTTGTGGCCTTCCCATGACATAAATGCCACGAGGAGGTTCTTACCAAGAGCCATTTCACCGTTTTCGGTACATGGACCATCTGCGATTACTGAGCCAACTTCAAGCTTCTGTCCCTGAGAAACAACAACCTTCTGGTTGTATGAAGTTCCCTGGTTAGAGCGTGAGAATTTACGGAGTGAGTATGTCTGGTAGGTGCTGTCATCAGCCATCACAGTTACTTCATCTGCAGAGATAGATGTAACTACACCAGACTTGGTTGCCGTAACTACATCACCAGCATCAACTGCTGCGCGGAATTCCTGACCTGTACCGATGAGTGGCGCTTCTGCGCGCATCAAAGGAACAGCCTGACGCATCATGTTAGAACCCATACCTGCACGGTTGGCATCATCGTGCTCGAGGAATGGAATCATTGCTGTTGCAACAGAAACCATCTGGCGCGGTGAAACGTCCATGTAGTCAACTTCTTCAGCGAGAATGTATTCAACTTCTCCACCACGACGGCGAACAAGTACACGCTCTTCTGCGAAGTGACCATCAGCTGTCAAAGGAGCATTCGCCTGAGCGATGATGTGCTCATCCTCTTCATCTGCTGTGAGGTAATCAACCTGATCCGAAACCTTGCCCTTATTAACCTTGCGGTAAGGAGTTTCAATAAATCCAAATGCTGTTACGCGACCATATGTTGCAAGTGAACCGATAAGACCGATGTTTGGTCCTTCAGGAGTTTCAATTGGGCACATACGTCCGTAGTGAGATGGGTGAACGTCACGAACTTCGAATCCTGCACGGTCACGTGAGAGACCACCTGGACCGAGAGCTGAAAGACGACGACGGTGTGTAAGACCTGACAATGGGTTTGTCTGATCCATGAACTGTGACAACTGAGAAGTTCCGAAGAACTCCTTGATTGATGCAACAACTGGTCGGATGTTGATCAAAGTCTGTGGAGTAATTGCTTCCACATCCTGAGTTGTCATGCGCTCACGAACAACGCGCTCCATACGTGAGAGACCGATACGTACCTGGTTCTGAATGAGCTCACCAACTGTACGAAGGCGACGGTTACCGAAGTGATCGATATCGTCCTTCTCAACGCGAACTTCGCGGCCGTACTCCATTGTGAGATCGCCACGGTGCAACGCTACGAGGTAGCGAAGTGTTGCGACAATGTCAGAGATTGAAAGAAGTGTCTGATCAAGAGCGAGCTCCATACCGAGCTTCTTATTCACCTTAAAGCGACCGACCTTGGCCAAGTCATAACGCTTTGGGTTGAAGTAGAGGTTCTCAATAAGGTTCTGTGCAGCTTCCTTTGTAGGAGGCTCACCTGGACGCATCTTGCGATAGATATCGAGAAGAGCTTCGTCCTGTGTCTTAACAGTGTCCTTCTCAAGTGTTGCCATCATTGATTCGAAGTCACCAAACTCTTCACGAATTTGTTCTTCGGTCCAACCGAGAGCCTTGAGGAATACTGTTACAGACTGCTTACGCTTGCGGTCGATACGAACGCCAACGAGATCCTTCTTATCAACTTCGAATTCAAGCCAAGCACCGCGGCTTGGGATGATCTTCGCTGTGAATACATCCTTGTCAGATGTCTTCTCAATTGCGCGCTCGAAGTAAACTCCAGGAGAACGAACGATCTGTGAAACAACAACGCGCTCTGTTCCGTTAATGACAAAAGTTCCGCGAGGTGTCATCACAGGGAAGTCGCCCATGAAAACTGTCTGAGACTTGATTTCGCCAGTCTCGTTATTTGTAAATTCTGCAGTCACGAAGAGTGGCTGCGAATAAGTCATATCTCGTTCTTTGCACTCGTCGATTGAATACTTAGGTGGCTCGAAGCGGTGGTCACGGAATGAGAGTGACATCGTTCCTTGGAAGTCTTCGATTGGTGAAATCTCTTCAAAGATTTCTTCTAAACCGGACTTTGATGGAATTTCACCACGGCTTGTGCTGGCTTCTGCCAGGCGAGCGCGCCAGAGATCGTTACCGAGTAACCAATCAATGCTTTCGACCTGGAGTGCGAGAAGATTTGGAACCTCTAGCGGTTCACGGATCTTCGCAAATGAAATACGACGGGGAGCAACTGAACTCTTTTTCGCGGCCAAGAGATGTCCTTTCAGACAAAGTTCGTAATACATGGGGACGCACATCTAGAAGGTCGCCGCCGCTATATGCAAAGACCTTCAAGTAATAAAAATGCGAACCCCAAGGGTATCGGCTCACCCCGATTTGGGGCAAATCGCCCCCTTATACCCCCATCTCTGGCCCTTTGTCTCGGATTTGGCCAAAATTGTGGATTTTGCTCCTCTTCAGCTTTCTTCAGCACAGATCTTCAAACCTTTTATTGTTGTGCTAAATTTCGCACTAAATTAGGTACGAACTTCAAGGAGGCTCTCATGACTCAGGTCCTTACAACTTCCATCTCCAGTGTCTCTGAGTTTAAGAAGAATCCCAACGAGACCCTCAGTCAATCGGGCTCCGGGGTTATGGCTGTACTCACCAACAACAAGCCCTCTTTTTACGTACTTACCCCAGAAATGTACGAACTCGTTGCCGAGCACCTTTGGGAATTCACAATTGCTCCCACGGTCCAAAAACGCCTTGCAGATAAGGGCAATACTCTGAAAGTGTCGATCGAAGATCTCTAATTGGGGGCTTATGAGCTCCACTTCCACAAAGACGCTTTTGCTGAGTGGAAGAAACTTGATACAGGCATGCGCGAACGGCTTAAGAAGAAATTGGCGAGGCGCCTCCAAAATCCATTTGTTGAATCTGCACTATTAAGCGGTGAGCTTGCAGGTCTGTATGTAATAAGGTCAAAAGCAGATGGCTTGAGATTGGTTTACGAAGTGAATTTAGAACTTAAAACTCTCACAGTTGCTTCTGTTGGTAAGCGAGAAGATCTTGAGGCTTATAGAAATGCGGTCACTCGCATTAAAGGTTTGTAGCTAAAAGAAAAACTCCGCACCTTTCGGTACGGGGCTCTCTTGTAAGTAAGACGGAATTACTCCTGCCTTGTATAAGGCTTAAATTACTAAAGTGTGGCCTTTGCGCCAGCTGCTTCGAGAGGCAGTCTCCTCGTTTGCCTTCTCGAGGAACACCGCCTATATGGCTTTAGCGAACGCTAGTTCTATTGCCAATAATCATTTCTGCACTCGTTCGGACCGTAGTTCCATTCACAACATATACCGCAGTGATTGGTACAGACCCTCTCCCGCTTGGCCTAAATGAGCACGTGGTCGTGGTGGTTGTAACCGATAGGTTTTTGCAATTCGGAATGTACTTGCCACGTGCATAAAAAGTTACTTTGCCAGAACTTGCAGATGTAGTAACGGAAATTGTTGTAGAGCTTCTAAATATATGTGCCCCCATTAAGTTCAGTGCTACTGAAGCTGGGGTAAATGTCATTCCCAAGTTGTATTGATAAAAGGCGCCAGGAGTGCCTGAAGAAGATACAAAAAAGTATCTTCCACTTGGATCAATAGTTGAATGCCAGGGAGTACCTGTCAAACCCGTGAAAACTGTTGTAAGAGAATTATCTGATGTCTTTATACGAATGACTGATTTTGCGCTTCCGTTCGGAACATACACAAATTGTCCGTCTGGTGTGAAATTTGCTTGCGAAGGTGAACCAAATCCAGAAATTGTGTTGGTCAGTGACATGGGGTTGGTAGCGAACTTGTAGACGTTATTGCCCGAATACGGGAAGCTGTAACCAAAAGTGCCATCAGGTGATATGGCGATATATCTAGTAGCAATTCCTGTAGCCGAGCCGACGAGAGTGAAATCACTTGTTTGATACTTAACGATCCTAGAGTTGGAACTGTCTGCAAGGTAGATATATGTGCCATCGGGACTAAATTTCATATCGTAAACCGTTGCACCAGGTGCGGTGTAATTCGCAGTAATTGAGTCAGTTAAGGTGGATATTTTCCTAATTGTAGAAAAGTTAGTACTCACCCAAACATTTGCCCCATCGGGTGACACAGCTATTCCCGTGCTATTAGTAGGTGTTGTAATGGATCTCGCTTAAGTTGCTGTCGACGTGTTAACGACTGCAATCGCCGAAATAGCATTGAGCGCTACATATATTTTTGAGCCATCTGGTGTCATGGCAATATCGAAGGCGCTACCTCCTACCGAAACTGTATTAAGTAATTGCCCAGTAGATGTTGAATATTGCTTCAGTGAAGAGTTGTCGTAAGACATAACCCAGACACTGGCCTTGTCAGCGCTCACAACTGACGTCTCAGGTCCGTTTAAAGAGGTTGTAAATTCAAGGGTTTCTGCGGATTGGGTTGGTGTGAAAGTTGCCAGAAATGTAAATAGCAGAGTGAGTGTGGCAATTTTCTGTCCGGTATTCACCCTCTTCATGCGTTTATCCTAGTTTGGCAGTTGTGTAAAAGAAAAACCCCGCACCTTTCGGTACGGGGCTCTCTTGTAAGTAAGACGGAATTACTTAAGTGTGACCTTTGCGCCAGCTGCTTCGAGAGCTGCCTTTGCCTTGTCTGCTGTCTCCTTGTTTGCCTTCTCGAGGAGAACTGCTGGAGTCGCGTCAACGAGATCCTTAGCTTCCTTCAGTCCGAGAGAGCCATTGAGGTTACGTACTTCCTTGATAACTGCAATCTTCTGTGAGCCTGCATCTTCAAGAACAACTGTGAACTCATCCTGTCCACCAGCATCTGCGCCTGCTGCTGCGCCGCCTGCTGCTGCAACTGCTACTGGAGCTGCTGCTGTGACATCGAATTCTTCTTCGAATGCCTTTACGAACTCTGAGAGCTCAACAAGTGTGAGCTCCTTGAACTGTGCCAATAGATCTGCCTGTGAAAGCTTTGCCATTTTTATATTTCCTTTTCTTATTCCGCTGGAGTTTCTGCTGATGATTCTGTTGCAACCGCATCATCTGCAGTCTCAACTTGAGCTGGAACCTCTGCCACCTCGGCGACAGTTTCTGGCTCGGACACAGCAACTTCAGTTGCTGCTTCTACTACTGGTGCAGGAGCTGGTGCGCCCGCTTCCATCTTGATGCGAAGTGCATCGAAGGTACGCGCTGCCTTAGCAAGCGATCCCTTCATAGCACCAGCAAGCTTTGCAAGAAGTACTTCGCGTGACTCGAGGTCTGCGAGCTTCATGATCTCTGCCGCTGAAACGAACTTGCCTTCGTAGATTCCACCCTTGATAACAAGTAGTGGGTTTTCCTTCTGGAAGTTCTTCATGTTGCGAGCTGCATCGATTGCATCGCCCTTGATGAATGCAAGCGCTGATGGACCAGCAAGGAGATCATCTGCAATCTCTACGCCAGCGTTCTTTGCTGCAATCTTGGTGAGTGTGTTCTTTACGACGCTGTACTTGGTATCTGGACCAAGTGAGCGGCGTAGCGCCTTCATCGAAGTCACGGTGAGTCCGCGATATTCGGTGAGGTATGTCGCTGTAGCTGACTTGAAATCTTCAGTCAGTTCAGCAACTGCTGCTGCTTTATCTGGGCGAGCCATTCGGTTCACCTTTCGCTAGATATTCGCGCGATGGTCGCTTTCGCTCTATCGCTTGGACTTCGTGACCTCAGGCAATAAAAAAATCCGTCACGCGTAAATGCGGACGGATTAACGTTCACACCTACGCGGGCTGAGATTCCTCAATTATCTTGGAGCCTTGCGGCCTCAAGACCTGCGGTCTTTGGTTATGCCCGTAGGTTACGCGGGCGCCAGCTCCAGGGTCAAATTGAGCGTGAAAGGCGGCTCGCCCGGCGGACTGCCAGAGTTGAGGCGATGATCGAGATGATAACCGCCAGCAAGACTCCGGTGAATTGCACCTTAGTCAGAACTCCTGCAGCAAGAGCAGCGCTTCCCAATACGAATGAGAACTCACCTACTTGGCTCAAGCCCACCGATAACTGAGCGGAGCTATCTCCGATGTGACCGAAGTGAGCGAAGATAAGCGCCGGCAAAGTCTTGAGAAGAATCATGAGGCCGAGCAAGATCGCAGCAAATGGAAGTGCTTCCACAATGATCGCTGGTTCGACCAAGCTACCGATAACAACAAAGAAGAGAACTTGGAAGAGATCCCTGAAAGGCAGGATCGCTTTACGGACATCATCTGTATCTCGCGACTGATTAATTGCAAGTCCGGCAACGAATGAGGCAAGTGCCATCGGAATATCGAAGATCACTGTGCCAAGTGCTGCAATTGATAAACCAAATGCAACTGAGTAGATCAAGAAGAGGTCACTCTCCCATCGGATCAATTTAAGTAGCGACGGCAATAACTTCGAGGCGACAAATGCAACAAGACCAAAACCAATCAAGCCAAGTACTGATTTGATCGGTGAATCCCCTGAATCACCAAGGATTGCGATAATGAAAGCGGCAAGCGCAACACCGGTTACATCTTGAAGAACGCTCCATCCAAGCAAAGCATCTTCAGTTGCAACACTTGTTGTGCGGCGCCGACTGCGAGTGATGTTGACGATGACAACGCTCGACGACATAGCTAGTGACAGAGCGAGGAGCGCTGCACCGAAGAGCGGAATATTAAGGAGAAGAAATATCGGAGTTCCGATAATGGTGCCGATAAATACTTGGGCAGGAGCCGCCCACAGCAATGCGCCGTGTTCGCGTTTGATTCGACGTAGATCAATCTCGATTCCCACTTCAAAGAGAAGCAAGACAACGCCAATATCGGCAAGGATTGCAATCTGTTTACTATCGGCGACAAAGCCGGGAGTAAATGGCGAGACGAATAGTCCCGTTAAGAGATAGCCAACAATCGCTGGCAAACCGATCTTTCGAGCAATCAATCCACTTGTTGCGGCAACGAGAAGTACTGCTCCTACGTCGAGTACGAGGGGCGCTGTCTCAACAACTGATGCCATGCATTAATCATATGGCGGTAAAAGAAGAATGGCCCCGGCATTTTGCCAGGGCCATTCTTGTGAATCCTTTGCTAATTAGTTAGCAGATGGTTCGCGTGTGAGGTTTGGATCTACCTGGATACCAGGGCCCATAGTTGTTGAAACAACTGCCTTCTGGATGTAGCGACCCTTTGAAGAGTTTGGCTTCACACGAAGAACTTCTTCAAGAGCTGCTGCATAGTTATCTGCAAGCTGCTCTGCTGAGAATGAGACCTTACCGATGATGAAGTGGAGGTTTGAGTTCTTATCAACGCGGAACTCAATCTTTCCACCCTTGATATCTGTAACCGCCTTAGTGACATCTGTTGTCACTGTTCCGGTCTTTGGGTTTGGCATCAAGCCACGTGTTCCGAGCACCTTACCAAGACGGCCCACCTTAGCCATCAAGTCAGGAGTTGCTACAACAGCGTCGAAGTCCAAGCGACCCTTTGAGACCTCATCGATGAGTTCATCTCCACCGACGATATCTGCACCAGCTGCACGCGCTTCATCAGCACGCTCTCCGTTCGCGAAAACCAAAACGCGAGCGGTCTTACCGGTTCCGTGTGGCAAGTTCACTGTTGAACGAATTGCCTGGTCTGCCTTCTTTGGATCAACGCCGAGAACGAGAGCAACTTCAACTGTCGCGTCGTACTTAGTTGTTGATGTTTCCTTAGCGAGTGTTACTGCCTGAAGTGGTGTGAAAAGGTGATCTTTAGTGACCTTTGCTGCCGCTTCTGTGTACTTCTTTGAGCGCTTCATTTCTTCCTTCTTTCTGGCTTTCACCAGTTCGGGTTGTGGTTGACGAACCAGCGCGGTTCTCCCACAAACATCTAGTTTGTAAAGCTATTTAATTATGCAGAGACAGTGATGCCCATTGAGCGTGCTGTACCTGCGATGATCTTTGCAGCTGCTTCAATGTCATTTGCATTGAGGTCTGCCATCTTTGTTGTTGCGATCTCCTTGACCTGAGCCATGGTGATGTTTGCAACCTTGGTCTTGTGAGGGATAGCTGAGCCCTTTTCGACTCCTGCTGCCTTCAAGATCAAACGTGATGCTGGTGGAGTCTTTGTAATGAAGTCGAATGTACGATCTTCATAAACAGTGATCTCAACCGGAATGATCTGACCCTTTTGGCTTTCAGTCGCAGCGTTGTACGCCTTGACGAACTCCATGATGTTTACGCTGTGCTGACCGAGCGCTGGACCTACTGGTGGAGCAGGTGTAGCAGCGCCAGCTTGGATCTGGAGCTTGATAAAGCCAGATACCTTCTTCTTTGGTGCCATTTCTTATCTCTTTTCTTGGTTTTTTCTAGGAAAAATTAAACGATCTTCTGAACCTGGTTGAAGCTGAGCTCTACCGGTGTCTCGCGACCGAAGATAGAGACCAATACCTTGAGCTTTGACTGCTCTGGCATGATCTCTGAAATATTTGCAGGAAGCGTTGCGAATGGGCCATCCATAACGGTGACTGACTCGCCGATTTCGAAGTCGACATCCTTAACTTCGACTTTGTCGCCCTTCTTAGATGGACGTGGAGCAAGGATCTTCTCCACATCATCAAGTGAAAGTGGGCTTGGGTTATGTGCGTTACCGACGAAGCCTGTAACACCAGGTGTATTGCGAACTACAGACCATGACTCATCTGTGAGATCCATACGAACAAGAACATAACCTGGGTAGACATTGCGCTTTACAACCTTGCGAGCGCCGTTCTTGAATTCGACTACTTCTTCTTCAGGTACTTCAACCTGGAAGATGTAATCCTCCATGTTGAGAGTGTGGATACGGTTGGCAAGGTTGCCCTTTACCTTCTTCTCGTAACCTGCGTAAGAATGGATTACATACCAATCGCCTGCAGCAGTTGCCAATGTGCGACGGAACTCTGCATTTGGATCGTTCTCATCAGAGTCGATATCGCCATCTTCATCAGATGCGAGCGCGAGCTCTGGTTCAGTTGACTCAGCTGGAAGAGCGATCTCTTCAACTGGAGCAGCAACTTCTTCAGCATTGGCAACAAGAGCTGCCTCAAATGCGTCGTGCTTAATCTCTTCAGTCATGATCTCCCCTTAACCGAATACCCAGAAGACGACCTTGGTAAGAACCAAGTCGATAATGGATACAACGGCAATGATGAATGCAACGAATACGAGTACAACTGCTGTGTAAGTAGTAAGCATCTCGCGGGTAGGCCATACGACCTTCTTGAGCTCGTTGACTACCTGACGATAGAAAAGACCCACGCGTGCGAAGACGTTGAGCTTGCCCTCGGAATGATCCGCTGACTTCTCTACTGCATCACTCATGTTCGTACCTTTTCTCTTCGTTTCGTTCAACTATTACTACGCACTTGCAGGGCAAGAGGGACTCGAACCCCCAACCGGCCGCTTTGGAGACGGCAACTCTAGCCAATTGAGCTATTGCCCTTCGCGAGAGATTTTTGGCGCGCCAAGGCGAGGAAAAAATTTCTCGTGAGCGTCGAAGTGTAGAGGCAGGGGGCAGTGTGAGTAAAACCGGCAATTTGGCCACCCGCCTACCCTCAAAAATAGGGCAGACTTACGCTCATGAGCAGAGTTTCAGCGCGTATCGCAGCAATCGCAGAGTCAGCCACATTAGCCGTCGATGGAAAGGCCAAGGCCCTTAAGGCGGCTGGCCGTCCCGTCATCGGCTTCGGAGCAGGCGAGCCAGATTTCCCAACACCTTCTTATATTGTCGATGCAGCAGCTGCTGCGACAAAGGTTGTTGCTAATCATCGATACACACCAACACCGGGTCTACCTGAACTTCGCCAAGCAATCGTCGATAAGACAAAGCGCGATTCCAACTACGAGATCACCGTTGATCAGGTGCTTGTTACAAACGGTGGAAAGCAAGCTGTCTATCAAGCATTCGCAACAATTCTTGACCCTAATGATGAAGTGATTCTTCCTTCACCTTTCTGGACAACATATCCAGAGGCGATCAAGCTCGCAGGTGGAAAAGCTGTTGAAGTTTTCGCTGATGAAACTCAGAATTACCTCGTGACTGTTGATCAACTCGAGCAAGCACGTACAGGCAAGACAAAGGCGTTGTTGTTCTGTTCTCCATCTAACCCAACAGGTTCTGTTTACTCACCAGAGCAGGTAAAGGCAATCGGCGAGTGGGCGTTGAAGAACAACATCTGGATTATCGCTGATGAAATTTACGAGCACCTTCTCTACGACGGTGCGACTGCTCCATCAATGCCAGTGGCCGTTCCAGGTCTTGCTGATCAGACAATCATTCTCAATGGAGTTGCAAAGACATATGCGATGACAGGATGGCGTGTGGGCTGGATGATCGGTCCAAAGGATGTCATCAAGGCAGCAACCAATCTTCAATCACACCTGACATCAAACGTCGCTAACGTTTCACAGCGCGCAGCAATCGCTGCCCTTACCGGCAACCTCGATGCAGTCCACGAGATGGGCGTTGCATTTGATCGCCGTCGTAAATTAATCGTCAGCCTGCTCAATGAGATCCCAGGCTTTAATTGCCCAACACCACAGGGCGCTTTCTATGTATATCCATCAGTTAAGGGTGTGCTCGGTAAGTCAATCCGCGGCAAAGTCGCTAATACATCTGCAGAGCTCGCAACAATCATCTTGGATGAAGTTGAAGTAGCAGCTGTTCCAGGTGAGGCTTTCGGACCTTCTGGATACCTACGTTTCTCGTATGCAACCAGCGATGAAGATATCGTCGAAGGTATCGGACGTATCAAGAAGCTTCTTACCGAATAAGTTAGAGAGCCTACTTAAGTTTTGATGCTCTAGAGAGCTAGGCCCACAAGGTTTACCTCTGGTTCGAGAGTAATCCCGAACTTTGCTTCAACGCTGGCGCGGACTTCACGCGCTAATTCGCAGATCTCTTCAGCTGTTGCGCTACCTGAATTCGTTAACGCTAATACGTGTTTAGAACTTACCTGCGCGCCACCATGTGTATGACCTTTAGCGATTCCTGAATTCTCAATTAACCATGCCGCACTGGTCTTAACCCGACCATCTGCCATAGGCCACTTCGGTGCGTTCTCTGGAAGTGCAGATGCAACCTCTGTAGAAACAATTGGGTTGGTGAAGAACGATCCTGCAGACCATGAATCTTTATCATCAGGGTTGAGCAACATTCCCTTTGCAGCGCGAAGTTCCATCACAGCTTTACGTACGTCGATAACAGGAGCCTTCTCCCCCACTGAGATTCCAAGCTTCTTGGCAAGTTCCGCATAGGTAATAGGAGTCGAGACTTCACCACGGCGAATCTGGAACTGAACAGATAAGACGATGTAGCGCCCAGGGTGCTTCTTGAAATGCGAATTGCGGTATTCAAATTCGCACTCGCTATTGGTAAAAGTTTTAATCGCTTTTGCTTGGCGATCATATGTGCGTACACGAGTAATGAATTCTGATACTTCATGGCCGTAGGCACCGATGTTTTGAATAGGTGCTGCGCCCACTGTGCCTGGAATTCCGCTTAAAGTCTCAAGGCCAGCAAATCCGCGTGAAATTGTTGTTACAACAAAGGAGTCCCAATTTTCGCCAGCGCCAATTGTCAGAGTTGCACCACTGCATGCATCAACTTCAGACTCTGCTTGATTGTTGGCGATACGAATAACAGTGCCTTCAAAGCCGCTATCTGAAATAAGAACGTTGCTGCCGCCACCAATAATCAAGACTGGCGAATCACCGGCATCCTCAATAGCAGCAATGATTTCTTCTTCGGTGGAAACGTTAACGATGCTTTTAGCAGGACCACCCACACGCAGTGATGTGTACTTATTCAGAGTGGTCATAAGCCAAGGCTACCGGCGTGGGCTAAGAATTGCCTCTTTACCGCGGAAGCGCTCGAGGATGCGGTCGTAATTCTTCTTTGATTGAGCATCGCGATATTCAGGATCAGAATCGTGATAACCATGGTGGCGATCTTGCTCAAGAGGTAAATCCATCTGCAAGAGGCGGCCATTGGCATGGCGAAGGCCTAGTGAGAATTCGATATCTGCATTTCGATAGAAGACCGCGCGGTTACTAAAGCCTCGAGCTGCGAGAGCATCTTCGCGGTGCATTGCGATGAAGTAGCTAAAGAGGACATCAACTTCGCCAGCACCCTTGTCATCAATGCTGCGCCATTCATCGTCGAGGTTAACCAATCCCCCGCGCCAGCCGACCGCTACGAATTCTCGTTTCTTCAGCTCTGCAAGAACTGGCGCAATCGCATCGCCGGTAAATCGCGTAGATGGATCCATGATGACAATGAATTCACTTGTAACGTTTCGCAAGAGCGCGTTGGCATTCTCACCCCAGCCAAAGTTTTCGGTCACAACAACCAGTGATGTTCGCGCATCTAGCTCATCGGCCAAGATTCCAGCATCACCAAGAACCAGCATCGTGATTGCACAATCTGGGCTATTGGCTTTAATTGTTTTTAGAGTCGCAACTGCATCCTCATGAAAACCATCAATAATCATCGCAACGGTGATTTCGTATTTACCTGAATTAATCGGGCGGATATCGCGAGTAGATTCGTATGTCGCATAGCGCTTCTTTGAGCGAAGCTCATATCCACCTGCAACATCGACAACTTCAAAACCTTTTGCCGCTATCTCGTTACGGAGTTCGTCAGATTTTGCAAAGTCCTTGGCGGCACGTGCAGCTTGTCGTGCAACTGCTAAATCATGAACTTCTTGTGTGGCGCTCACAGTGCGACTACGGCCTTAGCCATTCCTAATACCTTGACGCCAGCAGATGTTGCTGAAATCGAGAGCGTCGCTTTGCCTTGGGCAACATCAGAAACTGTTGCCGAGACAGTGAGGTCTACATCGTGCCCAGCTGGAACGATTACTGGCTTTGTGAAACGGCCACCGAATTCGAGGACCTTTGCAGATCCACCTGCAGCATCAGAAACATACTTACCAACAAGGGCCATAGTCAGCATTCCGTGGGCAATCACATCTGGCAATCCAACTGACTTTGCGAATGCTTCATCTTGGTGAATTGGGTTCTGGTCTCCGCTTGCATCGGCATATTGCTTGAGCAATGCGCGATTGAGATAGAAAACTTTCTCGGCGAGTACTTGGTCTTTAATCATGCGCGAATCACCAACGTTGACCATGAAGAAACGAGAAGTTCTTCAGCTGATGAAATATCAGAGCGAACAGAAATGATTTCATTGCCAGCAACTTCGCGAGCGCTTTCAATTGTTGAAGAACATGTCACGACATCACCAGCTTTGATAGGGCGCTTGATATCAAACTTCTGATCGCCATGAACAAGGCGATCCCACTTAATGCCAACTTCTGGGCTGGTAAGAATTACCTCAGATTGCTGGAGTGAGATGCGAATTGAAAATGTTGGTGGTGCAATCGAGGAATCAGTTTCGCCGATAACGGCGCAGAAGGCATCGATTTCAGATTGAGAAATGGTGATTGACTCTGTACCAGGAAAGGTACGCCCGATTGAATCCGGGCTAATCATTAGCGAGTTTCGCGGTGAAGAGTTGAAGACTTGCAACGTGGACAGAACTTCTTGAGTTCCATGCGGTCTGGATCGTTGCGGCGGTTCTTCTTGGTGATGTAGTTACGCTCTTTGCAATCCACGCATGCCATGGTGATCTTTGGACGTACGTCCGCGCTCTTGCTTGCCATGGTGTTACTCCTTCGTGATTGGTGGGCTCAGGCTACCTGAGCGCACTCTTTTGGGCAAAATACTTGTAGCGGAGGCGGGATTTGAACCCACGACACAGCGATTATGAGCCGCTTGCTCTACCAAGCTGAGCTACCCCGCCAAGACCTTACATATTCAATTGTGCCTAGCTTTACTGCGAGCCCCCCACCGGAATCGAACCGGTGACCTTTTCCTTACCATGGAAACGCTCTACCGACTGAGCTAGGGGGGCAGTGGTAGAGGAGGCAGTCTAAGCGTTAAGCCCAGAAATCAAAAATTAGCTACTAGCCCTTCGTTGAGCCGAGGGTCAGGCCTGAAACAAACTGCTTACGGAGGACGAAGAAGACAATCAAGGTAGGTAGGGCCGCGATCATCGCGCCCGCCGCCAGGAGGTTGTAATCCGTAACGAATTCGCCGGTGAGACGGCCAAGGCCGGAGGTAATTGGTCTCTTGCTATCGCTGGATGTGAGTACCAGAGCCCAGAAGAAGTCGTTGTAGATCCAGGTCGTCATCAACACAGTCAGTGAAGCGAGAGCTGGTCGCAAGAGCGGCAAGATGATTCGGAAGTAGTGAGTAAAGACAGATGCACCGTCAATCATCGCTGACTCTGAAATCTCTTTTGGAATCGTCTTCATGTAAGAGCTGAGAACGAAAGTTGCAAAGCCCATCTGGAAAGCAACGTGAATCAAAATGATTCCCCAGTGAGAGTCATAGAGGAAACGTCGATTGCCGACTGCATCACCGATTGCGAGGTACATCTTGAAGAGAGGGATGAAGATCAACTGTCCTGGCAACAAGTTACCTGCTGTGAAGAACAAGAGCAGTCCAACATTTGCCTTAAATGAATAGCGAGATACAACGAATGCCATCAATGAACCCAGGAAGAGAGTCAAGAAGACGGCGGGAATAGTGATGATTGCAGTATTGGTGAAGTACAACGGCAAATTCATACGGCGAATTGCGTTGAAGTAATTCTCGAGGTTGAGCGTCTCT
>CALJUA010000118.1 GCA_937975715.1 uncultured Candidatus Planktophila sp. | reverse complement strand
CGCCATGAAGATATGCCGGCAGCACGATGGATTGGTTTTGTGATTATTTGGTGTGCACTGATTGCACTAGCGATTGATCTACTGCGATCAAGCCGTGCGGTCGATAATAGCGTCGCATAGCGAGTACAGCGCGCCAGTCACATCGCCGACAGGCAGTGGCCCCAGTGCCTTGCGTGCATCGTTTGCAAATTGAAGTGTTTGCTGGCGAGATAGCTCAAGCGCAGGGTGTGCACGAAGTGCCTTAATTACATCTCGAACAGTCGCTTCATCGGTAATCGGTGCCTTCAAAAGAGCAATAAGCGCCGCATCTTCTGGGCGGTTCATCGAAATCACATTTAACGTAACAAGAGTTGGAACGCCTTCACGAAGATCCGTACCTGGAGTCTTTCCTGATTCAAATGATTCAGAGGCGATATCGATAACGTCATCTACCAACTGAAAAGCAACACCGATTTTCTCGCCGAAGACTGTGAGGGTTTCTTTGATCTCATCGGGTGCACCCGAAACCATCGCACCAAATCGAGCTGATGCTGCAATAAGTGAACCTGTCTTATCGGCAACGACAGAGAGATAATGCTCGAGAGGATCTTGGCCATCGGCTGGTCCTTGAGTCTCCATGATTTGGCCAATCACAAGGCGCTCAAAGGTATGTGCCTGAAGGCGCACAGCCTCTGGTCCGATATCGGCGAGAAGCGCAGAGACCTTTGCAAAGAGGTAATCGCCGGTAAGGATTGCGACTGTATTGCCCCAACGATTGTTGGCGCTTTCGACACCGCGACGAAGCGGGGCTTCATCCATAACATCATCGTGATAGAGAGTTGCAACGTGAGTGAGTTCGCAGACTGCGGCAGATTCGATAATCCCCTTACGGTTCTTATCTCCATAATGCGATGCCAGAAGGGTTAATAAGGGGCGTAGCCGCTTGCCTCCGGCCGCTACCAGGTGGCGAGATGTCTCTTCCACCAAGGGATATTTACCCTGAATATGGCTATGAAGAAGCTCCTCAACGGATGCCATGCCCACAACGAGCTCTGCCTCAAGGGCAGGTGCCATGCCAGGAATCCCGAGATTGGCCATTAGCGAAGGAAGAAGGCTGTTGTCTGAATGAAGTTGATGACCGGCGCTGGAAAGATGCCGAGAACCAATGTCACAACGGCAGAGACAGCAATAGTTGTAGTCGTCAAAGCTGACGGAATCACAACGCTTGCACCATCTTCAACCGGATCCTTGAAGAACATCAAGACGATGACTCGGATGTAGAAGAAGGCAGCAACTGCAGATGAGAGAACACCAGCAATCAAAATCGCCAAGCTTCCTGACTGATATGCAGCAGAGAAGATGGAGAACTTTCCGATGAAGCCAGATGTCATTGGAATTCCAGCAAATGCCAGAAGGAAGAATGCGAATATTCCGGCAACGATTGGTGAACGCTTACCGAGGCCGCTCCAACGATTGAGGTCTGTTACCTCACCTGCTGAGTCGCGTACCAAAGTCACGATTGCAAAACCACCGACCGTTGCGATGCCATAGGCAAGAAGATAGAAGATGCTTGCATCAAGTCCCTGCTTGCTCAACGCAATAACACCTGCGAGCAAGAAGCCTGCATGTGCGATGGATGAGTACGCCAACATACGCTTGACGTCCTTCTGGGCGATCGCAACAAGTGAACCGAAGACCATCGTCGCAATAGCGATAAGAATGAGCGTTGGACGCCACTGCCATTCTGCGTTAGCAAAAGCAACGTAGAAGATTCGAAGGATTGCACCAAATGCTGCAACCTTTGTCGCTGCTGCCATAAATGCCGTAACTGGTGTTGGTGAACCCTGATAAACATCTGGTGACCATGCATGGAATGGGAATGCGCCGACCTTGAAGAGCAGACCAACCGAGATAAATGCGATTCCGATCAAGAGGAATACATCGTTGCCTGCTCCACCGGTAACTGCCGCTTGAATGCCTGCAAAAGTCACAGAAGATGAATATCCATAGAGGAAAGCTGCACCAAAGAGGAAGAATGCTGATGAGAAAGCTCCGAGAAGGAAGTACTTCAGAGCAGCTTCCTGCGAAGCTAGACGGCGGTAACGTGAAAGGCCTGCCATCAAATAGAGAGGCAAGGAGAGCATTTCAAGTGCCACAAAGAGAGTAATCAAATCGCTTGCAAGTGGGAACAAGAGCATTCCTGCTACTGCAAAAAGTGTCAGTGGGAATACCTCTGTCGTGCGGGCACTTGCCTGATGAGCCTGACGCTCTTCAAGAGACCCTGGAACTGCAGCTGCAGCTGCAGTGAAGTTATCCTGATCTGCGATCAAGAAGAGTGAGAGCAAAGAGATGATCAAGATGGTGCCCATGAAGAGAACTCCAGCACCATCGAAGACAAGTGAGGACATCGCAGCTGTTGTTGAAGCCTCGTTGCGGACTCGAACGAGCTGAGCGAGAGCCATCACAATAGTTGCAACAGCTACAAAGAGCTGGGCAGTTGCACGTGCACTTGTACGAACAAATGCCTCGATGAGAACTCCAGCGAGAGCACCAGCGAGAACGATGAGAATCGGCGCGAGGAGCGCATACTCAAGTACGGGAGCTGTAAATGTCATTTACTTACCTGCATTCTCTGTTGGAGCTGGATCGGTAAATCCTGCAACCTCAAGTACATGAGCAGATGCTGGATTAATGATGTTAAGTAGCGGTGATGGATAGAAGCCGAAAGCGACAATCACAGCAACTACTGGAGCAATCGCAATCTTCTCGCGAAGGTTGAGATCGGGAAGAGTTTCGTTGCCCGGAGTAGTAGGTCCATGCAGAGTGCGCTGTACTGGAATCAAGATGTAGAGAGCTGCAAGAACGATTCCGATAGTCGCGATTACTGCTGCTACTGGATAGCGAGTGTATGTACCCACCAAGACCAGGAACTCAGAGACGAAGCTTGAGAGACCTGGAAGTGCAAGTGATGACATACCTGCGATGAAGAACATCCATGCCATGACAGGTGTCACGCGCTGCAAGCCGCCGAAGTCAGCGATGGTCGATGATCCACGGCGAGCAATCATCCAACCGCCGACGATAAAGAGTGCCGCTGTCGAGAAACCATGGTTAAACATGTAGAGGGTCGCACCTGAGTGGCCCTGTGTTGTCATCGCAAAGATTCCCATGGTGATGAAACCGAAGTGAGAGATCGATGTGTAGGCAATCAGACGCTTCAAATCACGGGCGCGAATAGCAAGGAATGCACCGTAGATAATTGAAATGACTGAGAGCACGATAATCACGGGTGTGAATGTCTTACTTGCATCAGGGAAGATAGTGATGCAGAAGCGGATCATTCCGAATGTTCCGACCTTGTCGAGAACACCAAGCAGAAGAACTGAGGTACCTGGTGTACCTGCCTTGGCTGCATCTGGAAGCCAGGTGTGAAGTGGCCACAATGGAGCCTTGATCGCAAAGGCGATAAAGAAGCCGAGGAACAAGAGGTTCTGAGTCGTAGAGCTCATGACTGTGTGAAGGTCTGCAAGCTCGGTGATATCAAAGCTTGCGTAGCCAGCGTTGCTTGAGACCACATAGATGCCGATGATCGATGCGAGCATCAAAAGACCACCGAACAAGCTGTAGAGCAAGAACTTCACAGCAGCTGCAGCACGCTCGCCTGAACCATATCCACCAATAAGGAAGTAGACCGGAATCAACATCGCCTCGAAGATGACGTAGAACAAGAAGACGTCAGTTGCCGCGAATACACCGATCATCATTGTTTCGAGTACGAGGATAAGAATGTAGAAAACCTTGGCAGACCAACGGCCGCCTTCAGACTCATTCCAGCCGGCCAAGATGACAATCGGTGTCAGAACAACTGACATCACAATCAGTACGAGGGCTAGGCCATCGACTCCGACTGAGAAATTGATTGCGAAAGATGGGATCCATTCGTTCTTCTGAACGAACTGAAGTGCGGTGTCGTTTGCAACGAACTTGGTTGCAAGATAGATACCAAAGATCGCAGTGAGAATTGTTGAAGCAAGCGATGCCTGCTTTACTCGAAGAACGTTATTGCTTGGCAGAACGCCAACAATGATGGCTCCTAGCAGTGGCAGTAGGCCGAGAACGACTAGTGAACTCATTGTGTGACCACCCAGATTCCGGCGATCAAAGCGATCGCGCCGATGAGAATGAAAGCTGCATAGCTGCGAGCAAAGCCTGTCTGTGTTCTGCGAAGAATTGATCCAGAGTTTGTAGCCAATCGACCTACACCTCGCACTGCTCCATCAATCACGCTGACATCCACCTGCTCTGCAAGTTCGGTAATTGCCAGACCTGGACGCATAAAGACTGCTTCGTTAAATGCATCTTGGCCAAGGTCCTTACGCGCAAAACGCGTGAAGATGGAAACATCTTCTGGTGCAACATTGGAAACTTCTGCGAACTGATACTTAAGAAGTGCAATCACTACTCCAATTGCAACAGCCGTGAGTGCCATTCCTGAGACGACAATCGGAGCGAGGAAATGCTCTTCATGATGCTCGCCATGTTCGCCGAAAACAGG
>CALJUA010000117.1 GCA_937975715.1 uncultured Candidatus Planktophila sp. | reverse complement strand
AGGACTTTATGCAGGAAGGTCCATTCGATGCCAAGCGCGAAGGATGGCGCATCGGCATTCACATGACATTCGTTATCTCTGGTGTGCTCTTTGCGCTAATGGACACAATGGCTGATCGCCATAAGTCCGAACGTTAAATCAAACCAAATACCGAAGCGGCTTGGATCAAGCCTTCCTTAGCATCAGGGTGGGCGGCATTGTTAATCAAATTCATCGCCTGCTCTGATTGTGTATGGCCAAAGCAGGCAGCGGCACCTTGTTCGGTGACGACAAATGAGTGTTGGAAGCTAGTCACATTCTCAGATAGTCGCGGAACAATCGATGAGACCTTTGCTTTGGGGTGCCATGACGGCAGCGCCATAAATGAGCGACCACCTCGGCTGTGGAGTGCGCCCACAATAAAGTCAGTTGAACCACCAAAGCCGCTATAGATCTGGCCACGTACATGGGATGCATTTGCTTGGTCATAGAGATCAATCTGAAGCGCTGCGTTAATTGAAGTCATACGCGCCTGACGCGCAATGAGACTTGGATTATTTGTCTTTTCGGTGCGTAACATCTGCACCCGTCGGTTGAGATTGAGCCATTGATATAACTCTTGCGAACCGAAGATGAAAGATGCTGTCAGCAGGATATCTGGATCGAGAACACCTAGTTTGTGAAGGTTATAGACACCGTCAGAGAACATCTCTGTCCAGATACGTAATCCGCGGCGCTCTTTCAAGGAGTTAAGAACTGAATCTGGAATTGCTCCAATACCCAGTTGAAGTGTGGAGTTATCTTCAATCAATGAGGCAATGCGATCACCAATCATGAGTGATTCATCAGAGAAGTTGGTCTCTGGCTTTGTTAAGAGTGGCTCATCGACTTCAACGAGGTAATCAATCTCTGACTCATAAATTTGAGCATCCCCATATGTGTACGGCATCTGCTTATTTGCCTGGGCGATCACGACTCCGCCATGAGCGTGTGCGGATTCGATTGCGGCTGGCAGAATGTTTACCTCTGTACCCAATGAAACAGTGTCATGGCGCTGGACTGAAGTATGAATAAAGACTGCATCTGGTCGTGCGTAATCGCGGATAACAACGGGCAAGAGAGAAAGACGTGAAGGAATGTAATTCAGACGTGGATGGCGGCGCATTCCGTGACCCACAAATGCAGTCTCGTATGTGATGCCTTCGCGATCTGGAATTCCTGGTTGCGCATTGAGCATATGCAATTTGAATTCTGGAAGAGTCTCATCTGCCATCTTGAGCAAAGTGTTCGGTGTGGCAAAGTTTCCTGAGGCGATGATGCGTGGATTGCTTGGCAGGTTTGCAAGAACCGACTTCAACTGTTCTGTATTGATGATGCGCATGTGAAAACCCTAGCCCAATAGAAAATGCCACCCCTCAAAAAGTTGAGAGATGGCACTATCCATTCTGTGATGTAGCCCCGAAGGGATTCGAACCCTCGTAGCTGGCTTGAGAAGCCAGAGTCCTAGGCCGCTAGACGACGGGGCCCTAGATTTATTCAGTTGTGTGTACTGCGCTGGGGTACCAGGACTCGAACCTAGACTTACTGAACCAGAATCAGCAGGGCTGCCAATTACCCCATACCCCAATACCTTCTCGCGAAGGCAAGGTGAGTAGTTTACATGAGGTTTTTAGCGCCTCGACCACTCGGAGCTAGAGGCTAAGGGCTGCAGAAATACGCGAAATACAAGCACTTTGGCCCAATAGCTCCATCGACTCAAAGAGTGGAGGAGAAATTGTGCTACCGGTGGTTGCAATGCGAAGTGCTGTGAAAGCAATACGTGGCTTGAGGCCCATATCTTCAATCAGCGCTGCACGAAGTGTTGCCTCGATTGATGCGTGATCCCACGTTGTCAGAGCTTCAAGCTCCTTCAGTGATCGCTTCAAAATATCCTTCGATGCATCATCTGTAATCTTTGAAACAGCGTCAGCATCGACTGCAAATTCCTTAACGAATAAGAACTTCAAAAGTGCTGGGGTCTCATCGAGCTTGACGATGCGCTCTTGAATAATTGGAAGCGCCTTCTTTACGAGAGCAACCTCTGCATCAGTACCAGTGATGATGCCCGCCTTGGTAAGAAATGGCAGAGTCCAGGTAAGGAAATCATCCAAAGTCAGTGCACGAATCTTGTCACCGTTGATGGCCTCAAGCTTCTTCATATCAAAGCGAGCTGGTGATGAGTGAACCTTTTCGACGGTGAAGAGCTCTGTCAGCTCTTGCATCGTGACATTCTCGCGGTCATCTCCTGGAGACCAGCCAAGAAGTGCGAGGTAATTACAGATTGCCTCGGGCAAATAACCTTGCTCGCGATACCAGGCGATCGATACTTCACCGTTGCGCTTGGAGAGCTTTGCATTGTCCTGACCCATCACAAATGGAAGGTGGGCAAAGGTTGGGTAATCCTCTGGTTTAACACCCATCGCCTGATAGACGCGAATCTGACGTGGGGTTGAAGATAAGAGATCTTCACCGCGCAGAACGTGGGTAACTTCCATCAAGATATCGTCGACAGCAACTGCCAATGTATAGAGCGGTGAACCATCCGCACGCACGAGAACAAAGTCAGGAACAAACTTGTGATCGAAAGTTACTTCGCCACGAATAGCATCGGTAAAGGTAGTTGTGCCATCAGGCATGCGCATGCGGACAACAGCTTCGCGGCCTTGCGCCTTATATGCAGCGATCTGATCTGCTGTCAGGTCGCGGCAATGTCCGTTATAGCCAGGTGCAACATTTGCTGCGCGCTGTGCTTCACGTACTGCTTCTAGCTCTTCCGGTGAGCAATAGCAGTGATAGGCATCGCCTTGATCAAGAAACTTCTGTGCCCATGTTGCATAGATATCGAGACGCTGTGATTGAAGGTATGGGCCGTTGGGTCCACCGACTTCTGGTCCCTCATCCCAATTGAGTCCAAGCCACTTCAGCGTGTCGATTGCAGCTTGGATGTATTCAGGAGTAACGCGAGTCGTATCAGTGTCTTCAATACGGAATAAGAATGTGCCACCTGTGTGGCGGGCAAATGCCCAATCGAATAACGCTGTACGGATATTTCCTACGTGAAGGTCACCTGTTGGAGATGGCGCAAAACGAACTTTTACTTTTTTACCAGCTGTCATGGATGAGCACTCACCTTATTTGTTAGTTGGCCAAGGCCTTCAATGGATACAGCAACAGTGGATTTCTCAGGCATCGGACCGATACCTGCAGGTGTTCCGGTGATGATGACATCTCCTGGAAGCAGCGTCATGACGCTCGATACAAAGTTAACGATATCGGGCACCTTAAAAATCATGTCGCTCAAGTGAGCATCTTGCTTAATCTCACCATTCAAAGTCGTTGTGATGCGCTGATTACCTGGAACAAAATCAGTTTCAATCCAAGGACCGAGCGGGCAGAAAGTGTCGAAACCCTTGGCACGAGTCCACTGGCCATCCTTCTTCTGTAATTCGCGAGAGGTAATGTCATTTGCCATGGTGTATCCAAAGATCACATCGTTGACGCGCTCTTTTGGAACTTCTTTGCAGACGCGACCAATGACTATGGCAAGCTCTGCCTCGTAATCAATCGAAGGCGCCATCGCAGGCCAGACAATTGTGTCGCCAGGGCCAATCACAGTGGTGTTGGGCTTGATAAAGATGATCGGTTCTTCAGGTACAACGCCACCCATTTCAGCTGCGTGGTCGGCATAGTTCTTGCCGATGCAGACAATCTTGCTGCGAGGGATAACAGGTGCAAGCAAACGAACTTTGGTCAGCTCAAGGCGAGCTGCGGTCTTCTGAATCCCCTGGTAAATCGGATCGCCAGTGATAACAGTGATGAGGTTATCTTCTTCGAGGACTCCGTATAAAGGGTCGGTACCTAAGCCAGCATCTGGCAGTGGTGAGAAACGAACGACGCGCATGCGCCTATCTTAACGGTTAAAGCGCGAGCTCTTGGCCGTCTGCGCTTACGAAGAAGACCGTTGCTGTTGGTGCAAAGTCCTTAATTGCCTTGATATTTGTAGGTTGTGCACCGGTAGCAACAACGCTTTCAATGCCGGTAATACCTGATGCAAGAGCAACGGTCAGTACTGCTTCAAATGCATCGAGCGACAAGGATGGAGATAGAACGCTGATCGCAACATATGTGCGCCCAGTTGTATCGCGCAGCGCAGCAGCAGATGAAGCGCCGCTGCGAGCTAAAGTATTTGTGGCAAGAGTGACCAGCTTTGTATCTTCTGGGTTATTCATTTACTCGTGATCCTCTTCAATAACTTCAACGCGCTCGATAATGACAGAGCTAATTCTACGACGGCGACCGACTGGGCGTTCTGATGTGATGGACCAACCTTCGATGGTAACCGTGCTTCCCGCGATTGGTACGCGACCGAGAATCTGTGCCATCAAACCACCGATGGTGTCGATGCCTTCGTAATCCTCTTCTTTAATCGTGATCTTCAGCTCTTCAGCGAGGTCTTCGATATGGAGTGAAGCTTTTGCGCGAGCCTTAGTCTCAGATAACCAGGTAAAGCTTTCGACGCCGTCATCGTATTCATCTGCAATCTCGCCAACGATTTCTTCGATGATGTCTTCAATGGTGATGATTCCTGCTGTTCCGCCGTATTCATCTACCACGATTGCGAGGTGAATCTGGTTGCGCTGCATATCGCGCAGCAAGTCAGCAGCCTCTTTATTTTCAGGGACAAAGACTGGTGGGCGCATATGTTGTTCGACTTTTTCCGATGTCTCCGCGTCATGATGATCCAGCGCGCGCTTTGCTAGATCTTTCACATAGGCGATACCGATGATGTTATCGAGGTCTTCGCCGGCAACAGGAATACGAGAATATCCAGATCGCAGCGCAAGCGATAAACCCTGGCGAAGCGTCTTATCGCGCTCGACCCAGACCATCTCTGTGCGAGGAACCATTAATTCGCGGACCAAAGTATCGCCGAGCTCGAAATCATTATCAGCGAGATGGCTGGAATCGTTCTTAATTAATCCACGTTTCTGGGCGAGATCGTAGAGAAATTGGATTGCAGTGCCGGTTGCCTTGCCTACTTTATTCACTTCTTGGATGCCCATTTCTTGACAATAGTTTCTTGCAGTTCAAACATGATCTTCTCTTCATCTTTATCTGCATGGTCATATCCCAAGATATGCAGGAGACCATGAGCTGCAAGGATATAAATCTCATGCTCGGTGCTATGACCTGCAGCGGCGGCTTGGTTGGCAGCGACAATCGGATCGATAACAATATCGCCGAGAGTTACCGCATCGTCCTTGCTTTCAGGCATATCCATCGGAAAGGAAAGGACATCGGTAGTTCCGGGTTCATCCATCCATTTGATGTGAAGCTCTTCCATCTCTGCATCATCAACAAAGGTAACCGATAGCTCGCACTCTGGATGCAATTCCATGTAATCGATTCCGAAAGTCAGCAGAGATTCAATCTCACGCTCTGGGGCAGCAACACCAGAGCGATTATTTACCTCAATTGTCATGACTGCTTGTGAATACTGACTGGCGCATGTTTTGTCGCATCGTATGCGTCATATGCCTTAACTATGTCGCCAATCAAACGGTGGCGGACAACATCTTCTGCGGTGAGATCCATAAATGCAATATCTGCTACGCCATCAAGAATGGAACGAATGATGCCGAGTCCACTGCGCTGACCGTTAGGTAAGTCGTTCTGTGTAATGTCACCGGTAATTACCATCTTTGAACCGAAACCAAGGCGAGTCAGGAACATCTTCATTTGTTCGGGTGTGGTGTTCTGCGCTTCATCCAAGATGATGAATGCATCATTGAGAGTACGTCCGCGCATAAATGCAAGCGGTGCAACTTCGATGATTCCAGATTGAATTAAACGTGGAATCGAATCTCCATCAATCATGTCGTGCAGTGCATCAAAGAGTGGACGTAGGTATGGATCAATCTTCTCGCTGAGGGTTCCGGGCAAGAATCCAAGCTTCTCCCCTGCCTCAACTGCGGGACGAGACAAGATAATGCGATTGACCTGCTTTGCCTGCAACGCGGCTACTGCCTTTGCCATTGCAAGGTAAGTCTTACCGGTACCGGCTGGGCCAATTCCGAAAGTGATTGTGTTCTCTTCAATCGCATCGACATAGAGCTTCTGATTTGCGGTCTTTGGTCTGATTGTCTTGCCGCGATTGCTGACGATATTTAATGAGAGAACTTCGCCTGGGCTATGTGCGGGCGTAGCCTCAATCATTGCGATGCTGCGCAGAACTGCGTTGACATCGAGCGCCTGACCGGAACGAATGACAACCAACATCTCGCCAAAAAGTTTTTCTAGCGCCATGCAATCAACATGTGGGCCGCGCAAGGTGATTTCATTGCCGCGCACCGTGATATTGACAGAAGGAAAGGCAGCTTCAATCGCCAAGATATTTGCATCGCCCGCACCAAGGAGAGCAACCATCGGAATGGCCGGAGGGATCGTGACTAAGAGGCGCTCCATATGAGTGAAAATGTATCGGGTGGAGGGTCTTTTCACCACACAGAAAGGGCCGTGTTGACCGCGGCAAGGGCCGCCAATCCGGCATGGGCTGAGCGCAAAATCGGCCGCCCCATCAGAACTACCTTGGCGCCAGCGGCTGCAAAGGTGGTGACTTCTTCATCGGTGAGCCCACCTTCGGGGCCGATGATGATGGCCACCTTCGTTACGCCAGGAACAACGATTTGAGAAATTGTGGTGGTCGCTGATTCGTGAAAGACGAGTGCGAGATCCACCTTTGCAATCTCGTCGATGATGTCTTCAGTTGTGGCAACTCCTGCAACTTCAGGGATACGAAAACGTCGTGATTGCTTTGATGCCTCACGTGCGGTGTTCTGCAGCTTTTCAATTTTCTCATCGGCGCGTCCAATGCTGCGAGCTGCCTTCCACATCACGATGCGATCAGCGCCGCCTTCGGTGCACATCTCAATCGATTCTTTGATGCGATCACCTTTAGGGATTGCTTGCACAATGGTGAAGTGCTGCACGAGAGCTTCTTCAAAACCTGTCTCAAGAACGGTGACTGTCATCGACTTCTTATTGACGTTTTCTACGCTGACGCGCGACCAGGAACCTTTACCATCGCTTAAATTAAAGATTTCACCTGATGCAATGCGCAGAACCTTGATTGCATGATGTGCGTCTTCGCTATCGAATTCGTAGCGAGCACCGACAGTGGTGGGCAAATCTTCAACGAAGAATAGAGTCAGCATTAGCGATGAAAGGCATCTCTAAATTTTGCGAATAATCCATCTTGGTGACGTTTGATAGTGACATCGCCATCTTTTTCACCACGTGCCTTTGCAAATTCCTTGAGCAACTTCTCTTGTTCTCTATTGAGCTTGTGAGGAGTCTCGATATCCACGTGAACAATGAGGTCACCGCGATGTGTGGTGCGAAGGCGAGTCATACCCTTGCCCTTTACTGAAACGGTTGTGCCGCTTTGTGTACCTGGCTTGATATGAACATCAATGGGTCCATCTAGAGCTTCGACCGGCACTGTTGTCCCCAACGTTGCTGCAGCAAAAGGAATAGAAATCGCTACATGCAGATTCTCGCCGTCGCGTAGTAAGTAGTCATGCTCCTTCTCAACGATTTCAACGTAGAGGTCACCTGCTGGTCCGCCACCGGCACCGACTTCACCGCGGCCTGACATCTGGATGCGGTTACCAGTCTCAACACCTGCCGGAACCTTGATGTTGATGTTCTGCTTTGCACGTACGCGACCATCACCAGCGCACTCGCGGCAAGGATCTGTAATGACTGTGCCGTAACCAGAGCAGCTGCTGCATGGTCGTGAGGTCATAACCTGACCGAGGAATGACTTCTGAACATATTGCATCTCGCCGCGACCACCGCAAACCTTGCAGGTCTCTGGGTGTGAATTATTTGCAGTGCCTTGGCCTTCGCACTTTTCGCAGACGACCGCACTTTCGATAGTGATATCGCGTTCGGTTCCAAAGCAGGCTTCATGTAAATCAACTTCGATGCGAATCAGCGCATCTTGCCCCTGACGCATACGAGGACGAGGTCCGCGATTTCCGCCGCCACCAAAGAATGCATCCATGATGTCGCTAAATCCGCCACCACCGAATCCACCTCCGAAGTCGCTGAAACCTCCACGACCACCCATGTCATATTGCTGACGCTTTTGGGGATCGCTCAATACATCGTAGGCAGCGGTCACTTCTTTAAATTTATTCTGAACCTCAGGATCCGGATTAACATCGGGATGCAGCTCACGCGCAATCTTGCGATAGGCCTTCTTAATTTCATCCTGCGTTGCGCCGCGTTGCACGTTAAGCAGCTCGTAAAAATCAGCCATTTTTATTGGGCACTCTCCGTAATAAATCGTCCAACATATCGAGCTACAGCAGATACTGCAGACATAGAACCAGCGTAATCCATGCGGGTGGGTCCCAGGACACCGAGTGCGCCTACCGAGTTGTTTTCAGTGCCATATCCGACTGTGACGAGAGAAGTTGTTTGTAGATGTGCATCCTTCTGTTCGCTTCCAATCGTCACATTGACAGTTGGATTGGCATCATCCAAAAGACGCAAGAGAACAACTTGTTCTTCCAGCGCTTCTAAGATCGAGGATAGATCAGTGCCATCGCCAGAACGGGCCAGGTGAGCTGTACCTGAGATCGCCATCTTCTCGCGACCTTGTGAATCGCCGATAATCGGATACTTCACCACTGCAACTTGCTTTGTAATGTCAGAGAGCAACTTAGCACTGCGCTTGAGCAAATCTTCTAAGTCATAAGAACCGTGCAAGAAAGTTTCAATGGCACGGCGTTCAGCATTGGAGAGCGGTTTTACCGTTGCTAACTTATCGACGAAGATGCGATATCCGCGATCTGTCGGTATGCGGCCTGCGCTTGTGTGGGGCTGAGCGATCAAGCCCTCATCTTCCAATACCGCCATCTCATTGCGAATAGTCGCTGGAGAGATGCCGAGCGCATGGTTTTCAGCAATTGCCTTGGAGCCGACTGGTTCTTGAGTCTGGACGTACTCCTCAACAATGGCTCGAAGAATTTCGAGTCTGCGATCAGTAGTCATGGGCGGCAGTTTACCTGCGAACCCTTAAGCAAGCATTTCTTGCGTAATGCGGTCGGCAATCAGGCGACCTTTAGGCGTCAGCGCAATCGCGTCTGGTAAATCAATCACATGGCCGCTCTTGATGTATTCAACGGTGCGCTCGTACTGAGCAACTGTTAAAGCCGCTTTGCGCACTCCGGCCGGCATGCGAATGGCCAACATGATGTACTCGGACTTCTTCTGCTCATCGTTAAGAACTTCTGAATCTTTAATCGGTGACTGGCCAGCAAAGACGCGCTCTTTATAGGCGGTAGGGTGCTTCACGTTCCAGAATCGCTTCTGATCGATATGGGAATGTGCACCAGGGCCTAAGCCCCACCAATTGTTGGATTTCCAATATGTGATGTTGTGGCGCGATTGATGTCCCGGCTTTGACCAGTTGGAGAGCTCGTACCACTTCATGCCTTTTTGCAGAGTCTGTTGATCTACAAGCAGGTACATATCCGCCATCAAATCATCATCGGGCATGGTTAATTCACCACGTTTAATCTGTGATGCAAGCTTGGTGCCATCTTCGACAATCAGTGCATAAGCGCTGATGTGATCGATATCGAGCGAGAGGGCTTCTTTTACAGTTGATGCCCAATCACCTAAAGATTCTCCAGGTGCGCCGTAGATGAGGTCGACGGAAATTGAACCGAAACCTGCGGCACGTGCCATATCCACTGCCTTGCGCACATTCTCTGGGTTGTGAGTGCGATCGAGAACTTTCAGCACATGCTCTTTATTGGATTGCATTCCGAATGAGATGCGATTAAATCCTGCTGCGATATATCCATCGAGCTTCTCTTGGGTTACTGAATCTGGATTAGCTTCCAGCGTAATTTCACAATCTTCAGTGATTCCATTGCGTGCCTTAATTGCAGTGAGTACGCGACCCAAATCCTTAGGTGGAATCAGCGAAGGAGTACCGCCACCGAAGAAGATGGTGCTGACTTGGTCGGTAGGTGTGGTCTCAAGTTCCTTTAAAACAGCATCGATGTAATCGGCTGAGACGATTTCAAGAGATGCACCATCTTGAAGCTCAGAAGGCGTATAGGTATTGAAGTCACAGTAGCCGCATCGTCGTACGCAATACGGAATATGTACGTAGTACGAGAACATCGCGATTAGTTTTCGAGCTTGCGCGCTGCTTTGATCTTCTCGATATCAGCATCGGTAGCGAGAGCTGCAACGAAGGCTTCTTGTGGAACTTCAACGCGTCCCACCATCTTCATGCGCTTCTTACCTTCTTTTTGCTTCTCGAGAAGCTTGCGCTTACGTGAAATATCTCCGCCGTAACATTTTGCAAGAACGTCCTTGCGGATCGCGCGGATTGATTCGCGAGCAATAATGCGAGAGCCAATTGCTGCCTGAATAGGAACTTCAAACTGTTGACGAGGAATGAGCTCGCGTAGCTTGCCGGTCATCATCACGCCATATGAGTAAGCCTTATCGCGGTGAACAATCGCGCTAAATGCATCGACAGCTTCACCCTGCAACAAGATGTCGACCTTAACGAGATTGCCTTCTTCATCGCCCATCTCTTCGTAATCAAGAGATGCATAGCCCTTGGTACGTGACTTCAACTGATCAAAGAAGTCGAAGACTATTTCCGCAAGAGGAAGTGTGTAGCGAATTTCAACGCGATCTTCAGAGATGTAATCCATACCGAGCATCACACCGCGGCGCTCTTGGCAGAGCTCCATGATGGTTCCGATGTACTCGGATGGAGCAAGAATTGTTGATTTAACAATTGGCTCTTTCACGTTATTGACCTTGCCGTCAGGAAATTCAGAAGGGTTGGTCACAATGATTTCTTTGCCGTCTTCCATTGTTACGCGATAGACCACGTTTGGTGCTGTTGAAATCAAGTTGAGCTTTGCTTCACGCTCGAGACGTTCGCGCACAATCTCCATATGAAGAAGACCAAGGAAGCCGCAACGGAAACCGAAGCCAAGGGCTGCAGAGCTTTCAGGCTCGTAGACAAGTGCTGCATCATTGAGCTGTAGCTTCTCGAGGGCATCGCGCAGTACAGGGAAATCTGCACCATCGAGTGGGAACAAACCAGAGAAGACCATCGGCTTGGGATCTTTATATCCGCCGAGCGCTTCCTTGGTTGGTCGGGCAAAGTTAGTGATCGTGTCACCTACGCGAGATTGGCGAACATCTTTTACGCCAGTGATCAAATAACCTACCTCGCCAACGCCAAGGCCCTTTGATGGCAGTGGTTCTGGAGAGATAACGCCGATTTCAAGTGCTTCGTGCTTGACGCCGGTTGAGAACATCTGAATTTGTTCGCGTGGCTTGAGGTGTCCATCGACAACACGGACATATGTAACTACGCCGCGATATGCATCGTAGACAGAGTCAAAGATGAGCGCACGTGCAGGCGCTTCCGGGTCTCCGACAGGTGCAGGAATTTGATCAATGATTTCATCGAGGAGTTCTGCAACGCCATCACCGGTCTTACCTGAAACGCGAAGAACGTCTTCGACTTTGCAACCAATTAAACCTGCAAGCTCTGCCGCAAACTTCTCTGGCTGAGCATTGGGAAGATCAATCTTATTGAGTACAGGAATGATGGTGAGGTTGTTCTCCATTGCAAGATAAAGGTTTGCAAGTGTCTGCGCTTCAATGCCTTGCGCACAGTCGACGAGAAGGATTGCGCCTTCACATGCTGCAAGCGAGCGCGATACCTCGTAGGTAAAGTCAACGTGACCAGGTGTGTCAATCATGTTGAGGATGTATTCCTTGCCATCGCGTCCTGATTGCCATGGAAGACGTACTGCCTGAGACTTAATGGTGATTCCACGTTCGCGCTCGATATCCATGCGATCGAGATATTGAGCGCGCATCAAACGTGCTTCAACAACCTCGGTAATTTGGAGCATGCGATCGGCAAGTGTTGATTTACCGTGATCGATATGGGCGATGATGCAGAAGTTGCGAATCTGCGCCGGATTTGTTGAAGCCGGTTGTGGCGCCTTGGCAATGCTAATTGCTGGCACTTAATGGACCGCCTTGTTGGTGAGAGTTAAAAGTAATAGGAGGCGTTCGCGATTTAGCGAGCGCCTGCCTTTGCAGCTGCCTTAGCCATTGAAGACTTCTTGTTAGCAGCTGAGTTCTTGTGAATAACGCCCTTTGCTACTGCAACATCGAGAGCCTTTGATGCAGCGCGGAGTTCTGTTGTGATTGCAGCAGCGTCACCCTTTGTGACTGCATCGCGGAACTTGCGGACAGCTGTCTTGAAAGCTGAAGTAACAGACTTGTTGCGAAGGCGTGCCTTCTCGTTTGTCTTAATACGCTTGATCTGCGACTTGATATTTGCCACGTGTAGAGCTCCTGTGTTGTGAGTTAAATCTTGGTCAATTTCGCCAATCCGGCGGATTGAGCAGGCCCGTAGGTTATCAGCGTGAGGCTACCGGGCCAAAATCGAGCTCTGCTGAAGAAAGGGCTGACTATCGGGCGGCGCGAGCTGCCGCAATGGTGGCCAGGGCTTTCTCCAGCGCAAAAATCGGGTCAGAGCTGGCGCCCTTTACATCGGCATCAGCCTTTGCCACTGCCTCAACAGCTGATGCGATTCCACGAGGAGTCCACCCGGCTAATTGGCGACGAGCCTTATCAATCTGCCAAGGAGCCATACCTAATTCACCGGCGAGCTCGAAAGATTTCGCTCCGCGGTTGGTGCCAGAGACCTTTGCCAGATTGCGCAGCGATGAAGCAATCGCCGATGTCACCATGACGGGATCGGTGCCGGTTTCGAGTGCGCTGCGCAGTGAGACCAGCGCTGTTGGAAGATCACCATCGAGCGTTGCATCGGCAACATCGAAACCTGATGTCTCAACGCGCCCCTTATGGAAGGTGTCGATGATCTCTTCATCGATAACGCCTTTAGGAGCATCTAAAGAAACTTGCGAGACAGCTTGCTGAAGTTCTCGTAAATCTGAACCAAGTGCACCTACAAGGGCTTTGACTGCACCGGGCGTTGCTTTACGTCCTGCATCCAAGAAGAGCTCTTTGACGAACTGCTCTTTCTCAGCTTCTTTCTTGAGTGCATCGCAAGCAATGATTTCTGGCTTCGCTTTCTTAATGGCATCGAGAAGTGCTTTGCCTTTGACGCCGCCCTTGTGAATAAAGATAACCGTTGTGGTGGGATCGATGGCATCCAGATATCGAGTGATCTCATCCTTACATTCATCATCGAGATCTTGCAGATCTTTCAAAACAAGTGCGCGACGCTCTGAAAAAAGTGAAGGCGCAAGTGCATCGGCAATATCTCCCGGTATGACATCGCCCGCAGTAAGAGTGGTGACCTCTGCTTTTTCTTCGCGCAGCTGCGCTGTCAGTTTTGCCATCGCGCGATCTGCCAGCGCACCTTCGCCACCGAGCAAAAGGTAGAGAGCGTTCATTTCTACTCCCCCTTAACTCCACGAAATAAAGTGTGGCTTCGAATTCTCGGTCGAAATGGTCAGCGCGTGGTTGCGAGCATCCACTGCGATTGCGCCATCTCGGTCTGTACGCAGAACTTTAGCGTGTAGTCGGGTCAGTGCATCGATGGTCGATTGAGCGGGATGTCCGTATGAATTGCCCTCGCCAACGCTGACCAGAGCCAGAGTCGGAGCTAATTCGCGCATCAGGGTGAGATCTTGAAATCTCGAACCATGGTGGGCGACTTTATATATGTCGACTCTGCCAACCTGTCCCCGCAACTTTTCTTGCACCGCAGGTTCTACATCACCTGCTGCAAAGAGGGTCAGGTCGCGACTCTTGATGACTGCCGCAATGCTGACGTTGTTGGGGTTCTCATCGATTGCACCTACTTGCAGTGGCCATAGAACTTTTATCGAATATTCACCGATTGTTGCAGTCGAGCCCGCTGCGATATTGCCAAACCATTCTGCTTCCACACGTCTTCCTTTTCGCGCACCAGATATGCCTGCGACGTGATCGGCATGGGGATGGGTGAGAATTAATAGCGAAATAGTGGTCACACGAAGTCGACGCAAACATTGATCGATTAGCCCGGGGTCAGGACCAACATCAATCACGATTGCGCGATGATCATGCAAGTTGACGACATAGCCATCACCTTGACCCACATCGCAGATAAATACATCCCAATCCCCCGTAGGAAATCTTCCCCACCATAAAAGCGCCATGGAAAGAATGACAAGTACAGCTACTGCTCTCTTTCGAAAGAATGCAATCAAGAGAACTGCAACAAGTGCCGCTAGGAATCCAATGAGACCGGTGCGAATACTTAAGACTGAAAAGTGTGCAGCCCACCGCGCAATGGATGTAATCACAATCGCAAAGGGACGGATAAGAATCAGAAGAGCGTGTGCCGACCACGGAGATATCGGCGAAATCAGCGCTGCAACAAAGCCCACAACGGTAATCGGCGCAACAAAAGGAGCGGCAACAATATTGGCGACAATCGACATCGGTGAGATATATCCGGATAGCGAAATAATGACAGGCAGGCAGAGCGCCATTGCAGCTATGGGAATTGCTAATACTGCAGCAACTTTCTGTGGAAGCCATCGCTGAAAGTATGCGGTGATGCGCGGCGCTAAGACCAATAAGCCTGCTGTTGCTAATACTGATAGCGCAAATCCCGGATCGCGTGATTGCCACGGATCTATTGCCACAACTGACGCGATTGCAAAACCTAACGCCGGCAAAGAATCACCTTTAACGCGGGTAGACATTGCAAACAACATGACTGCAGCCATCGCTGCAGCACGTAAGACTGATGGAGTTGGCCTGACAAGTGCGATGAAACAAATCAGAGCAGCCGAAGTCGCAGCAAGGCGAGCAGGGATTCTGCGAAAGAGAAATTGCATGCACCATAAGACAAATGCCGAAACAATTGCAAAGTTAGCACCACTTACTGCGACCAAGTGAGTCAATCCTGCTCGTCGCATATCGGTCTTAAAGTCAGCGCTCTGCTTTGCGGTATCGCCGATGACCATTCCGGGAATGAGTGCACCTGCATCTCCCCCGCCACTTGCATTACGCAAACCAGTGCGAATCGATGCCAGCGTTGTCGCCCACCGCGATGGTGGCGCTAATGCACGAATCTTTGAAGTTGTGATCACCAACGCTGCAACGCGAAGTTCATCGGTCTTAACCACTCGCCCTCTCACTGCAATCTTCTGGCCAGGCAACAATCCAAAAGCTGAAGATTTGGAAGTAATAACGCGCACGGGTCCGAACGGCGTGGATACAAGAAACGAATACTTACGGTCTGCGAAGTTACGCCCCAAGACCTTTGGCGTTGTTGCCACGGGATCTGTACGAACTCGAGCTTCGAAGGAGAAGGTTGCACCAAAGTGCGATCGAAGCTCGCTACCGGCGATGGAATATTGGCGCATCGACATCAGTACAGAGCCGAGAAGAATTGCACTGACAAGAACCAGTGCTCGACTCTTCTGAAACTTCAACAAGAATGGAACAGCAAGAACCGCAGTTAATGCGAGTGCGCCCGGATACATCCAGCTCTGCGCCAGCGCACCTGCCCAGGTCGCACCACCCAGGGCAA
>CALJUA010000116.1 GCA_937975715.1 uncultured Candidatus Planktophila sp. | reverse complement strand
GAGATTTACCTGCAACGACACCGACATAGTTGAGATATTCCATGATCTGCTTCTCAGCATCTGCCATATCAATTCCGTGGGGGATCTCGTTGATCAAACCTGAAGAGGTATGCATGTTGCGGACGAAGTCATTCATCCCGGCTAACTGACCTTCGGTGGCATGGATAACAAGGTCGATTCCCTCACCGATGATGTTGAGCTCTGAATCCGTAACAAGGACAGCAATCTCGACCAAAGCATCTGTTTCCAGAGATAGCCCGGTCATCTCGCAATCAATCCAGACAAGGTGAGGGAGTTCAGTAGCCATAGGGGGAGCCTATCGCTGAGGAGAGGTTTCAACTCTCGTTCACCTTCCGTTCACCAAGTTACCGTGTGTTTTTTCGCGCTTTGGGAAAGGATGCGGTCATGTCCACAGTCCCTGTGCCGCGCGAAATTACGACGCAGCCTCGACGCTCTGATCGAGTGTTTCGCAGAATCGTGACCGCCGGCGGACTCTCATCACTCTTTATCCTCAGCTTGATTACCATCTTCTTGGCCTATCGCGGATATGAAGTTCTTCGTCAAGAGGGATTCAGATTTATTACTTCATCAGATTGGTCAATCACAACCGATGACGCTGGCAACGTTGTCGAGAGCCACTTCGGACTTGCAGCGATGCTCGTCGGAACAATCTTGTGCGCACTCATTGCAGTTACAATTGCACTTCCAATCTCGATTGCATCAGCGCTCTTTCTTAATTTCTATGCACCAGGTTGGATGAAAAAGTTCCTCGTTGCAGTTGTCGACATGATGGCTGCATTCCCTTCAATCCTCTTCGGCATCTGGGGCTTCTTAGTCTTAATGCCGAGCGCTGAATACTGGGCAAAGCTCCTCCATCACTACTTTGGATTCATTCCATTATTTCAATTGCAACCATATGTGGTTACGCGTTCGCCATTCGTTGCAGGTGTAGTTCTTGCAATCATGATTATTCCAATTATCACCTCGGTATCAAGAGAAGTCTTTTCTCAAGCTCCACTTGATCGAATTCAAGCTGCATATGCACTTGGTGCAACTCGTTGGGGCATGATTAAGGCAGTAGTTCTTCCATATGGACGTTCTGGTGTTATTGGCGGGGCAATGCTTGGACTTGGCCGCGCCATGGGAGAGACCGTCGCCGTTTTCACCGTTCTTAACATCGTCTTCCAAGTCAACTGGCATATGTTGCTCGGTGTGGGCGGAAACGTTGCTTCATTGATCATCCTTAAATTCGGTGATGCCAGCCCATATGAAATCAAGGCACTTATGGCTGCCGGCTTGGTCCTCTTCTTGCTGACCCTCGCCGTTAATGCGATTGCAGATGTGATTGTAAAGAAGACAGGGAAGTCAGGTCGATGAGCACCGTTAAACCAACTCGTCCTTGGGTCGCATCTAAGCAAGATCGCTTGCGCGATGCGCTAATTTTTGTTGGCGCAATCGTTTTCACTTATCTTCTTGTTGAAGTGACTCCACTAAAAGGCAAGCTGGCTTACTTCATCGTTTTCTTCTTCTCCTTGATGATTGCAAATGGTTTTACAGGCGGACTTCGTTTTGGATTTCCAGCCGCGAAAGATGCAATTATCAAGACGCTGGTTGCATTCGGTGCAGTCGTCACAGTTATTCCTATCGCAAGCATTCTGGGCACAGTCATCAGCAAGGGATATAAAGGCATCAAGCTCAATCTCTTCACACAAGATATGTCGATGGCGACCCCGACAGATCCGCTTAACAACGGCGGAATCCTTCATGCAATTACCGGAACACTCACACTCGTAGCGCTTGCTTTGATTATGTCGGTCCCACTGGGAATTCTGACAGCGCTCTATCTCACTGAGATTAAGGGCCGCTTCTCAAAGCCAATTAAATTCCTGGTGCAGGCTATGTCAGGTGTTCCATCAATCGTTGCCGGTCTCTTCATTCTCTCTGCAGTTCTCTATCCCATCACCAAGAGCTACTCAGGTTTTATGGGTGCACTCGCGCTGACAATTTTGATGATTCCAACAGTGGCACGTACATCAGAAGAAGTGCTTAACCTCATTCCACAAGATCTTCGCGAAGCAGGTACGGCACTCGGTGGAACTCAGTGGCGTACGGTTGCAATGATTGTTCTTCCTGCGGCGCGCAGTGGATTGATCACAGCAATGATCTTAGGCGTTGCTCGTATCGCAGGTGAAACAGCTCCACTTCTCTTACTCACAGGTGGTGGAGATAAGGTCAACCCAAATCCGTTTAGCGGATCTATGGGCTCACTTCCTTATTACATCTGGAAGTCATTTAACGCGGGTTCTGAAGAATCCATTACTCGTGCATGGGCCGGCCTCTTAGTTCTCGTAGTACTTGTTCTCTTCCTCTTTACTTCAGCACGTTTCTTAAGCACTAGAAAGGTCTCACGATGACTTCACTCTCCGATGTGGCTAATGCCGTAGCTCCACGCGTTCCTGGAACCCGTGCACTCGGTACCGGCCTTGAAGCTCGAGGAATCCATGCCTGGTTCGGTAAGCACCATGCACTTGAGAACGTTTCTCTTGACTTTGCACCAGGCACAGTCACTGCGCTGATCGGTCCATCCGGTTGCGGTAAGTCAACATTTATCCGAACACTTAACCGTATGCACGAGTTCATTCCATCAGCTGCAATGGCTGGTGAAGTTCTCCTTGATGGCAAAGATGTTTATGCACCAGGCACTGATGTCACAAAGATTCGTCTTCAAATAGGTATGGTCTTTCAGAAGCCAAACCCATTCCCATCAATGACAATCGGCGAGAATGTTCTCTCAGGTCTCAAGCTTGCACAGCTCAAAGTTGAAAATAAAGATGATTTGCTTGAAGAGTGCCTTGAGCGCGCCGGTCTCTGGAAAGAAGTTAAAGATCGTCTTGGCGCACATGGTGGATCGCTTTCCGGTGGTCAGCAGCAACGTCTATGTATTGCTCGCGCACTCGCTGTGAAGCCGCAGGTTCTCTTGATGGATGAACCATGTTCAGCGCTAGACCCAGGGTCAACACTTCGCATTGAGGAAACAATCCGCCAGCTCTCAGAGACAATGACAATCGTCATCGTGACTCACAATATGCAACAGGCTGCTCGCGTCTCTGATTACACCGCCTTCTTCCTCTCTGACGGTGGCCCTGGCCAGATGATTGAGGTAGCTCCAACAACTGAAATCTTCTCTCGCCCTAAGGATAAGCGCACCGAAGATTACGTTACAGGCCGTTTCGGGTAAGTAAAAACAAATCCATTTGTTCATCTAACTGTTGATGAACGTTTCCCCTTAAGGGGAGATTGGTTAACTCAGCTTCCATAGTTTTAGCCCTGTAAGAAACAACAATTACCTAAGGGGAAATACATGAGAGTTTCAAAGCTCGCGAAAGCTGCAATCGTTGCAGTCGCGTTTGGCTTAGTAGCATCAACACCTGCACATGCCGCAAATCTTCAGGGTTCTGGCGCATCATTCCCAGCGCTATTGATCGAAGCTTGTAAGGCTCCATTCGCAGCAGCTACATCACATACTTATACATATGCTTCATCATCATCTGGAACAGGTCAGGCTAACTCTGACAAGTCAATCGGTGATTTCTGGATGTCAGACGGTGCATACACAGCATCTACAAAGCGCTCAACATTGATTCACGTTCCCTTGGTTGCAGCACCAATTGCAATCCTTCACAACGTTCCAAACTCAAAGACTCTTCAGCTCTCAGCCGACACAGTTGCAAAGATTTTTGCTGGTGAAATCGTAAAGTGGAATGACCCACAGATCGTTGCTGATAACAACCGCACCACAACAAAGGTTGTTTACATGAAGAACTCTGATGGAACATTGAAGAAAGACGCTAAGGGCGATCCAATTGTTCTTCGCACACAGAAGGTAACAAGCACATTTATCCTTCCAGATAAGAAGATTCAGGTTATCTACCGTTCAGATTCATCTGGAACAACAGAGAACTTCACAAACTACCTCAACAAGTCAGCTCCAACTGTATGGAAGAACGCTAAGAACAAGGTCTTCTCAGCAGGTTTCCCTGGCAATATCAATGACTCTGCAAACCTCGGACGTATCGTTGGCGCAGCATCATCAACAGGTGTTTCACAGCTTGCAGGAAAGACTCCTTACTCAATCACATACGCTGAAGTGAACTATGCAAAGGCGAACAAGTTGAAGATCGCTAACTTGATCAACCCAGCAGGTTCATCAGTTGCACCTGATTCAACAGGTGTCGGAGCATTCCTTGCATCAGCGTCACAGGATGCAAATGGTTGGTTGACATACGATTACAAGACAACCGAGAAGGGCGCATACCCACTCGGTATCGTCTCTTACCTCTTGGCTGATACAAAGTACGACAACAAGACAACTGCAGCTGCTGTTACAGAGTTCGCAAAGTTCGTCTTGTCTTCAAAGTGCTCAAAGGATCAGGGAGAAGCACTTGGCTTCTCAGTTATCGATGGAGACCTTCTTAAGAAGTCACTCTCACAGGTAGCAAAGATCGGTTAATCCGCTTTACAAGTAATCCTCCAAAAAAAGTTTCGGCCGGGCCCTGTGAGGGGGTCCGGCCGATTCTTTTATTCTCGCGCGCCTGGCTGGAATCGAACCAGCGACAACCTGCTTAGAAGGCAGGTGCTCTA
>CALJUA010000115.1 GCA_937975715.1 uncultured Candidatus Planktophila sp. | reverse complement strand
TCTACTTCTCAGAATATAGAGATTCTAGAATTAAAGTAAGTTCATAAACCGCATTTGACATTCCGTTTTGTGGACCGGCTTTACTTTTGTTTCCTTCTTTGAGAGCAACTTTGAATCGATCAAGCATTCCTTGTGTACCCCATTTATCAATCATTCTGTTTATGAGTTCGTTCAAAGAAATTCCACTTATGGATTCAAACATCTCTGCGATAATCTCCTGAGATGTTTCCCCTTTGATTGAATGATTTGATTTAAGCCATCGTAATTGATATTCTCTAGGAGCAGCATCGGGCTGTCTCCAATGACATCCGTTGCAGAGCAATAGATAATTGCTGGCATTCAACCCGATGGCACCATGCTTATCCGCTTCGATGTGAGCACGAACAGGTAGCGAAGATTGGAACTCTTTTCGACACGCCCAACAAGTCCTAATCGCATGTTCGATCTGCAGTTGTTCGATTAGTGCCAGATTAGCATTGACAATCTCTTGATGTGATGGCATTCTTTGTCGCATAGAGAGATTATATCACGGGACTGTGTGAAAAGTCCCCTTGACCAACCGGAAAAATCCGTCTATGCTGGAGGCATCATGGTAGGGTGTGTGAAAAAGGCTGCTATTCTGGGGTTCTTGCTGCTTGCGAGTCCTGCGTTCTCTTTGGAGAATTGCTATACACGCGGCGCAAATACCACCTGTGACAATGGTGATGCGTGGCATCGCACTCCAACCGGAGGTATCGTCCCTTGGGGTTGGAGAAACCAGAATACCGATCCGAAGTACAGCCGCTTCGGAAGTCACCTGTACGGTAGCGATGGTTCATGGCGTGTGAAGAAGGGTGAGAAGAAGACGAACGACACGTTGCGTACTCGTCCTACATACAAGGATCGTGTCATTGATGAAATCTTTGGTGGAGATGATTGGTGATTAATCACAAGGAATGGTAATGTGATCAGCACAAGGAAGTGCTCCACAAAAAAGTACGAAAAAGCCAGAGGAATTACAATCTCGTTTATCACCATGCAGGCGATTCGGGACTCTATCGGGAATAATCCACGCAAGATTATTCCAAAGATACAGACCGATGTAATAAGATTGACTCACACGATTTTTAGAGACAATCGTGATCGTCTGGAACAGGTGTTCGGTCCACCCGCATGTTACTTCACAGCAGAGTTTCGTTATCATGTATGGTTGTTAAGGTATCAACCACTTCCTAACGTCTATAAGGATTATTTTGTATTCTCTGCTAAGGTAAAAGGAACGTCTATCGAAGCTCTTAAGTCTGAGATTGATATCGATACACAATTTATTTTTAGATTATACGAGGAGTTAAAGGATGACACCGGAGGAGACACTTACTGTTGGGATACGGATGTGGTGTGAAAATCACCCTATCACACTGACGTTAATAATTTCTTTTTGGTAAACGATTCAACTTTTACAAGTCTGGTATTGTTCATAGCGGCTTGTATTGGACTTCATTACGGTTGGTAATTTACTGGCGGATGATGTAAAGTGGAGAGCATCGTCAACTTATAATTGACAAGTTCGGGTTCGACTCCCGATCCGCCTATAAAACTTCTTATGAATGTAATCTACTATGAATGTCATATTACGATTGATCCTTTCGACAATGAGGATCAACGTAAGTTTGTTGCTGATCTAATTGCACCGAATGGATTTCGTGTTGCAAAACTCATCATGGAGAAGAATGGACCCGAGTCTACTGAAGATGCCTTCATGTCTGCACGCGATATCAGCTTTATAGATCTGAATTATCGTGCGAATGTTGTACTTGGTGATCTACGTCAATATGGAATAAATGTTCGACGTTGTAAGATTGAAGGAATCATACGAGATGAGAGATATTGATTGTGGAGATCACTCCTGTATCTTCGCAAAGAATAAGAGCGGGATGCGGACCAATGGTGGTTGCCGTTGTTTTCGCAACGCGGGTTTTGCCGACTCCGCAACAATGGCCGCTAGACAAATGCTGCCGGAAGTGCTAGAATTACGAGATCGAGTCAAGCAGTTAGAGGAAGAGCTAAATCCGAAACCGTTAGTTTACGGTAATAAAGTCTAATACGCCAGTGTAGCTCAGTTGGTAGAGCGAGTGATTTGTAATCACTAGGTTCGCAGGTTCGACCCCTGTCACTGGCTCTTTGCGCCTATGGTGGAGTATGAAATTTCGAGGGAGGGAAACAGAATATCACCGACAATACTACTATACTAGACGACAGAAGCTATACAACTATCTTGGTGGTAAATGTGTTCAATGTGGATCAACTGAAAATTTGGAATTTGACCATATAGATCCTAGTCTAAAATCCTTTGATATTAAGAAGAATCATACTATTGATTCAATTAAGGATGAATTAGACAAATGCCAATTGTTGTGCAATACTTGTCATTCTAAGAAGACAGCTAAAGAAAACACTGGTATTACTCACGGTTCAGTTTATGGTTGGATGAAAGCCAAGTGCAAGTGTGAGGAATGCACAAGCGCAAAAGCTAAATATAACAAAGAAAGAAATCCTAAACGGAGGAAGTCGTCTAGCCCAAATGGAAAGATAAAAGATCAAACCCACTGCAA
>CALJUA010000114.1 GCA_937975715.1 uncultured Candidatus Planktophila sp. | reverse complement strand
TCGACGATGAGACCAGTATCAGCGACCTCATCGCTACCTCACTGAAGTTCGTCGGCTTCGATGTGCGCACTGCGGCGAGTGGATCGCAAGCACTTGCGATTGCAGAAGAGTTCAAGCCGCACGCAATGATTCTCGATGTCATGTTGCCCGATCTCGATGGCTTTGAAGTCTGTCGTCAGATTCGCAACGAAGGTCATCAACTCGGTGTTCTCTTCCTTACTGCAAAAGATGAGATGAAAGATAAAGTCCAAGGTTTAACAATCGGTGGCGACGATTACATGACAAAGCCATTTAGCCTTGAGGAACTCGTTGCGCGTCTGAAAGCGCTACTGCGCCGCATCGGTGTCGTTGAGCAAACAATCGATGATGAGAAGATTTCATTTGCAGATCTCGAACTTAATGAAGCAACTCACGAGGTGCGTCGCGCAGGAAATCTCATCGAACTCTCTCCTACAGAATTCACTCTGCTGCGCTACTTACTTATTAACGCAGATCGCGTCGTATCTAAGGCACAGGTTCTCGATCACGTCTGGGATTATGATTTTGGTGGGGATGCAGGAATCGTCGAAACATATATTTCCTACCTTCGAAAGAAGATAGATATCTACGAACCAGCCCTTATCCATACAGTGCGCGGCGTTGGCTACCGTCTACGTATTGCTCCATCGAAGTAATAGGCTTAATCAATGAAGAGCCCCTTCCGCACCTGGTCGCTACGTAGCCGTCTCGTTCTTGGCGTCGTAATTCTTAGCGCCGCAGGATTTATTCTCTCCAGCATTGTTGCGCAGCAGGCTCTGCGTTCATACCTCTTGCAGCAAGTAGATAACGAACTTCTCTCACTCTCTGGAAGTTCGCTTCCACGTATTGCAGAAGCCGGTATTGCTCGTGAATCTGATGATTATGAAGAGTCACACGAACCAGGCCACAATCGCCCAACTCAACGCCCTCGTACACCGTTTCAAAGAATTCCTACATCGACTTCAGTCACCCTTTTGGATTCCACTGGTTCTGTTACTGCAGGTCTCGGAGGGGACCTCAATGCAGCGTCAGTAGCTGATTATTTGACTGGAATTACACCGGCGAAGGCTGCCGTTTACAATGGGCAAGCATTCACTATCGACGCTAAAGGAAATGATTTTCGCGCAGTGGCGCTTGTGCTTCCAAATGGCCAGGGAACAGTTGTAGCAGCGCAATCTTTGGGTGAATTAGATCGCACCGTGGGCAAGCTTGGTTTCTTCTTCCTTCTAATCGGACTGCTCCTTATTACCTTGATTGCAATTGCCTCGCGTATTGTCATCAAAGTCGGAATGCGCCCGCTGGAAGATGTTGAAGTAACAGCAGAACAAATTGCGTCAGGGGATCTCTCTGCTCGCATGCCTGATGCCAACCCACATACCGAAGTTGGGCGACTGGTGACATCTCTTAACTCAATGCTGGGACGCATCGAAACTTCATTTGCAGCCCGCACTGAATCTGAAAATAAGCTCCGTCGCTTTGTCGCTGATGCATCACACGAACTTCGTACACCTCTAACCGCAATTCGTGGCTTCTCTGAGCTCTATCGTCAAGGTGCAGTTTCTGGTGAAGAGCCAACACGCGAACTATTAAGGCGTATTGAGGGTGAATCAAAGCGAATGGGTTCACTTGTTGAAGATTTACTTCTCCTCGCTCGCCTTGATCAAGCGCGCGAGATGGAGTCAAAGCCGGTCAATCTGGTCGAAATTGTGGAATCAGCGGTCGCCTCTGCACGCGCTGCCGGCCCAGAACATCCAGTGACTTTCGCACCTCAGACAGATGAGCTCTTTGCGCTGGGCGATGAGGCTCGCATTCATCAAGTGGTTGCAAACCTTCTCGCTAATGCACGCGCACATACGCCTGCCGGCACAAAGATTGAAGTTTCAATTCAACGAGATTCAGATGGAATTCGTGTCGTGGTCTCAGATAACGGCCCAGGGTTAACACCAGAAGATAAAGAAAAAATATTCGAGCGTTTCTATCGCGCAGATCCATCTCGCGTTCGTGTTGATGGTGAAGGTAGTGGTTTAGGTCTATCTATTGTCGATGCAGTGATGAAAGCCCACGGAGGCACTGTCTCTGTGGATTCAGAGCTCGGTAAAGGTGCAACCTTTACCTTGTTCTTCCCTGTCGCCTCTTAATTACTGAGCAGGACCCAAAGACTCCATCGCGCGAAGAGTCGCGATGCGCTCTTCAATCGGTGGATGGGTGCTAAATAACTTTGAGACAGAGCGGCCATCAAGTGGTGACTCAATCCAGATATGTGCAACCGCATTGGATTGCTGACGCACAACCGTTGTATCTGATGCCAGCACCTCTAGTGCTTTGCGAAGGCCAGCTGGGTTGCGGGTAAATTGAACTGCAGTCGCATCGG